>NZ_CAXAQF010000018.1:0-146819 GCF_963970735.1 Pseudomonas sp. RA_35y_Pfl2_P32 | reverse complement strand
TTGGGCATCGATTCTCATCGAGGCGCGGGGTAGCTCCCCCACTCAGACGCCGAATAGATGAAAGCAAGCCAAACACGACATCAGAAACAGTATTGCAGAAAAGGGGGTAACCATAGATGTGGGAGCGAGCCGGGTGGCGCTCCCACAAGCCCTTGGGGCTAGCGCATCAAGCGCCGTGGCACTTCTTGAATTTCTTGCCGTTGCCGCATGGGCAAGGGTCGTTGCGGCCGACATCTTTCAAGGCGTTACGCACCGGCTCCTGGTGAGCGTGGCCGCAGTTTGGGCCGTGCACATGGCCATGGTCGTGATCATGGTGCTCGTGATGGTCATGATCGTGGTTGCAGTCAGGGCCATGGACGTGGGGTTGCTGGGTCATCAGGGTTACTCCGGAATAAAATCGCCGGGAATTATCTCGCCATAACGCGACAGGTGCACGTCTTTGCCGAAGAATAATCCGGTTTGCAGGGTTCCCTCCAGGCGGTAGGGGATGGGTTGCTCGGGTTTTTTCAGCAACTTGACCACTTCGCGCAGGTGCTGCCACAGGTTCGTGCGGATCGGCACCTGGAAATACCCACTGTTCTTGGGGTCGACACTGAACCATTGATCGCTCTCCCCCTCGGTCAGCAGGAACGGGCCCAAGTGAATGCGGTACTCCAGGCCACGGACCGTCAGGCTGGAGTCATTGGGGTTGTCGACCCGAAAGTACAGCATGAACTTCTGATCCAGCAGCCGGGCCCGGACCACCTCGACCTTGAGCAGGTGGACCTGGGGCTCAAGCTCATCATCGCTGAACCAGGACATGCAACCACTGAGACTCAGGAGCAAAAGCAGGCTGATGCTGTGCAGGGCGCGGCGCTGGTTGAGCATGGTCTGGCTCCCTTTACCCGCTTTACAGGTTCAGTCCTCTAGGCGAAGTACCCGGCACAGCACTTCTTGAATTTCTGCCCGCTGGCGCAAGGGCAAGCGTCATTGCGCCCTGTCTTGAGCGCTACAGTCGGATCGATGAAGTACCAGTGCCCGGCGTTCTGTACGAAAGAAGAACGTTCACGGTGGCTGTGTTCGCCGTTGCTGTCATGCCAGCGCGCAGTGAAGGTGACGAACGCATGCTCGGGCTGGCCGCCGAACACTTCTGAACGTTCCACTTCCAGGCCCAGCCAAGTGCTCTGGGCACTCCAGGCGCTGATTGATTGGCGATCCAGGCCTGGCTGCTGGGCGGGCAGGGTGGTCGCCACCAGGTAGTCGATCAGGCCCAGCACGTAGGCGCTGTAGCGCGAACGCATCAAGGCTTCGGCGCAGGGCGCGGGGTGTCCGGCGTGGTAGTGCCCGCAACAGGCATCCAGTGGTGTGCCGCTGCCGCAAGGGCAAATGGATGTACTCATTGTGTTACCACCAGTATTTTCCGAAATTCTCTGGATTGGCCCAGAACCGTGAGTTGAGCCAGTCAGGTACTTGTTTGTAGTCAAGCAGATCATAGGTGAACAGGGTCAAAACCTGTTCGTCGCGCTGGAAGCGCTCGCTCGCTTGCAGGGCCAGGGAGAAGAAATCGGTGTCCTGCCAGCCGCAGGCACTCAGGTCGGCGAGGACCACAATGCGACTGGCGTTGAGGTTGCGGATCCCGCCGAGCAGGTTCAGGCCGTCGCGCTTGGGTAAATGCTCCAGGCAGTCGAGGGCCAGGGCCAGGTCGAAGCGCTGCGCCGCCAGCTCCGGCGGCAGCGGGCCGGGGGCGATCTGGGCAACGACGGTGTCGGGGTGCGCCAGCTTGAACGCCTGCAGTGCCGGGAAGTCGCTGGCACCGATCAGCAGCAGCCGTTGGGGCGCATAACGATCAAGCAGGGCCGCGAGGGCCTGCTGGGGTGTACGCAAAGAAAAAGCGGCGGTCATCGAGGATCCTCAATCAGAACTGCAGAGACTAGCCTGCCCGAGCGTTCGGGCCTAGAGCGGGTTTGCTCTGGATGTAACGAGCGCCCGTAAATACGGGATGAAGCCAGGGTGGCCTATTGCTGGCGGATATTAAAACTCGGGTCTTTACTGCTTGAATCGGTCGTAAGCCGATCCCTCAGGAGAAAACTCGATGAGCATAGTTCGGACAGCATTACCCTTGGTTCTGCTAACCAGTGTGTTGACTGGTTGCGCAGGTTTGCAGAAAACCGACTGGCCGACCTGTGCGGCGGTGGGCGGCGTGGTCGGTGCGGGTCTCGGCGCGACGAAAAGTTCGGCATGGGCCGGCGGTGGCGCGCTGTTCGTAGGTGGATTGGCAGCCGCCTATTGCTGGGTGCATGGCGACGGCGATGAAGATGGCGATGGCGTACCGGACAGTCGTGACAAGTGCCCGGGCACACCAAAAGGCGTGCAGGTCGATGCCAATGGCTGCCCGCCGCCAGAGCCTGTGGTTGAAGAGGTGGTGGTGGTCAAAGAGGAAACCATCGTCATTCGCGATGTGTACTTCCAGTTCGACTCGGCCAAGCTGACCGAAGCCGACAAATCCAAGCTGCAAACCATCGCCTCCCGCTTGAAGCAGGAAGCAGCTACTGCGCAACTGACCGTCACCGGGCATACCGACAGCGTTGGCAGTGATGCCTATAACGAAAAACTTTCGGATAGCCGTGCGCGTTCGGTGGTTGAGTACCTGATTGAAGAAGGTGTGCCACGTGCCAGCTTCGTGTCGGTACAAGGTGCCGGTGAAAGCCAGCCAGTGGCTGACAATAAAACCGCTGACGGGCGGGCCATGAACCGTCGTACCGAAATCAAAATCAACCGCTAAACCCCTTCGCATCCGCGGCTTGTGCAGTCGCGGATGCGGGTCTTTACTCCTGTGTGACCGGTATGGGCCGGTAACACAGGAGCAATCACCATGAGTCTTCGTGCGCGGACCGTGATACCGGTACTACTGTTCGGCAGCCTGTTGACAGGTTGCGCCACCCACAGCGACGGCACTGCCCCCCTCAATCAACGTACCTGGCCGATCTGCAGCCTTATTGGCGGCCTGGTGGGCGGAGGCCTGGGCGCAATAGAAAGCGGTGGTTGGGCGGCAGGGGGTGCGGCACTCGGTTTGTTGACGGGAGGCTTGATCTGTTACGCGCAGGATGGCGATGAAGACGAAGACGGGGTCTTTGATCGTCGCGATCATTGCCCTGATACCCCGGCCAGTACCTCGGTCGACAACAGGGGGTGTCCGATTCCCCAGTACCCGGCCACCGTCAAGCCGGTCGAGCCGCAAAGTGAAGTCATCACCCTCAGTGACCAAGGCGATGTGTTGTTTGCCTTCGACTCCGCGCAATTGACTCCTGCGGCCCAGGAGCAACTGCTGGGGTTGATGGATAAGCTGAAAAACGCTGACGTGCTGAGTATCAAGGTGGTTGGACATACCGATAGCCAGGGCACGGACGCCTACAACCAGTCGCTCTCCGAACGGCGCGCCAGCAGTGTTGCCGCCTTCCTGCTGGAGCAGGGGCTGGCGCCGGACAAGCTCACCAGCCAGGGCATGGGCGAAAGCCAGCCAGTGGCCGACAACGCCAGCGAAGAAGGGCGGGCGAAAAATCGTCGGGTGGAACTGGTGATCGGCCGCTGATTGACGGCTACCGGATGGGCGATCCTCGTCGATCCGGCGGTTAAACAGCCCGGTGCGGGAGAATTTTCACTGACCTCTGGCGTATCCCTCGCGGAAGTCGTTACTGTGCGCGCAAACAATAATGAAGCACGGGGGAGCGTATGAAAGTGTTTTGGGGGCTGGGCAAGTGTTTGACCCTGATGTTCTGGCTGGTGGTGCTGGTCAACCTGCGGGAGCCGCTGATCAATCCGATTGATTTGCTGGTCAATCTGGCGGCTAGTTTGTTGCTGCTGACCCACCTGCTGGAAGTGCTGCTGGTGCACCGCAGTCTCAAGGACCGTCCTCACCCGTGGCGTGATCGCCTGCAAATCCTCCTGTTTGGCGTTTTCCACCTACGGACCTTGTCGGCCCCGGTCTCTGGGGAGGTCCGCCATGCGTAAACTCTGTTTGCTTGCCGCGCTGGTTAGCCCACTGGCCACGGCGCAGGTGGTCAGTGTGGAAAGTCATTCGCTGATGCGCCTGCCCACTACCACCAGCACCTTGCAGTTGGAACGTCTGGATGTCGCGGACTATGGCACGTTGCTGGTCCCTGCGAACGTCACTGAGTTGGATGTGGGCCAGTTGCACCTGGGGCGCGAGGCGCGGATAACGATTGTTCCCACTGAGCAGGTCCTGCAATTGAAGGTCGGGCATGCCCAGCTTGCCAGTGGCAGCCAGATTACGTCCCGTGGTGCGCCGGGTACTTACCTCAAGGCCGCTCGCGGCGGGCGTAACCTGAATCTGCGGATTGCTTCGTTGGACGCGTCCGAGTTGTCGGTGGATGCTCGTGGCGGCGCCGGTGCGCCGGGTTATGTGGGGCTCGATGGGGCCAACGGCCAGGAACCTGGATGCACCTGGGGCGAGGCCGGACGTGGTGCCGATGGGGATAATGGCGGGGATGGTCGTGCGGGTGCGCCGGGGGCGTTGGTGCGTCTGGAATTGCCGCGTGATTATCCGGAGCAGCAAATCAAGGTGCAGGTCGAGGGTGGTGCCGGAGGGCTGCCGGGGGCGGGTGGTAAGCCTGGTGCGGGGGGTAAGTCCAAGGGCTGCCTTGTCTACCGTGCCGATGGTGGCAAGAACGGGCGTCCTGGGGTGGCGGGGCAGCCGGGGGTAGAGGGGGCGGCGGGAGCTGTTAGTTTGCAGCGTTTGTAGGGAGTGAGTGGTCAGGGCAAGGCGGCCTTCCGGCCGGCCTGTTTTTACTGGTGTGCGAATCTCCGCTGTGGGAGTGAGCCTGCTCGCGATGGCGATCTGCGGCTCGCTCCAGATTAATGGCGGGCTCTGCGTCTTTAAAACATCGGGCGTGCCGCTGCAATGGCGACCAGCACCAATCCCACCATCAAATTGATACCCACTAGGCGGCGTATCCCACCCAGGGTGGCGGCGCCGGTCGGCCAGTCTTCGGCCAGGACGGCCTTGCGTAGCTCGGGCAGTTGCAAGGCTTGAATGCGAATGAACAGTGCGGTCATCACTAGGTACAGGCCCATCATGATCTGCACGTAGCGTGGCGCGGTGTCGAAGCCGCTGAAGCGCAGGTGGATCAGACCCACGCCGCTGATCGGCAGGATCAGCACGGCGACCCAGACCCAGAGAAAAAAGCGCGGGAACACTTCCAGCCACAGTTTCAGGCGGGCCGGGCCCTCCAGGGCCTTTACGGCGGCGGGGCGCAGGACCATCCAGGCGAAAAACATGCCGCCGACCCAGACCAGGGCCGCCAGCACATGCAGGCTATAAATGAAGGCGAAAAGTGTCATTGGGGTACTCCGTTCTGCGCGGGATTAATTAGCGGGGTATGATAGCGGCCGATCCGAACCACTGAAAATTTATCCAGCGTTTTTTGCGCCCGACAATCCATGATCAGCACTGAACTCAAAACCACGATCCAGGGCGCTTATTCGCGTTTTCTCGAAGCCAAGAGCCTGAAGCCGCGCTACGGCCAGCGCCTGATGATCGCCGAAATCGCCAAAGTCCTGGGTGACATCGACACCGACGACGAAGGCCGGCGCAGTGGCGACCCCGCGATTGTCGCGGTGGAAGCCGGCACCGGTACCGGCAAGACCGTCGCCTACAGCCTGGCGGCGATTCCCACCGCCAAGGCCGCCGGCAAGCGCCTGGTGATTGCCACCGCCACCGTCGCCCTGCAAGAGCAGATCGTCTACAAGGACCTGCCGGACCTGATGCGCAACAGCGGGCTGAATTTCAGCTTTGCCCTGGCCAAGGGCCGGGGTCGCTATATGTGCCTGTCCAAGCTCGACATGCTGCTGCAAGAAGGCCATGCGCAAACCGCCACGGCCCAGTTGTTCGAGGAAGAAGGCTTCAAGATCGAAGTCGATGAGGCCAGTCAGAAGCTGTTCACCAGCATGATCGAGAAGCTCGCCGGCAATAAGTGGGACGGCGACCGCGACAGTTGGTCCACCGCTCTGGAAGATGCCGACTGGGCGCGCCTGACCACCGACCACAGCCAGTGCACCAACCGCCATTGCCCCAACTTTGGCCAGTGCGCCTTTTACAAGGCCCGCGAAGGCATGGGCAAGGTCGATGTGATCGTCACCAACCACGACATGGTCCTCGCCGACCTGGCCCTGGGGGGCGGTGCCGTGTTGCCGGACCCGCGTGACACCATCTATGTGTTCGACGAAGGCCACCACCTGCCGGACAAGGCCATCGGCCACTTCGCCCATTACACGCGCCTGCGCTCCACCGCCGACTGGCTGGAGACCACTGCCAAGAACCTCACCAAGTTGCTCGCCCAGCATCCGCTGCCCGGCGACTTGGGCAAGTTGATCGAGCAAGTGCCGGAACTGGCGCGCGAGATCAAGACCCAGCAGCAGTTCATGTTCAGTGCCTGCGAGCAGGTGGCGGACTTCAAGCCCGGCGAAGACGTCGAAGGCCGTGAGCGTCCGCGTCACCGGTTTGTCGGCGGGGTGATTCCCGAGCACATGCGCGAGATGGGCATCGAACTGAAGAAGGGCTTTGCCCGCCTGACCGATGTCTTCACCCGGCTCACGGAACTGCTCAAGGAAGGCATGGACGGCGAGGTCAACATTGGTATCGCCAGCAACCAGGCGGAAGAATGGTACCCGCTGTTTGGCAGCCTGCTATCGCGCTCCCAGGGCAACTGGGAACTGTGGACGGCCTTTACCGCCGAAGACCCTGAAGACAACCCGCCCATGGCGCGCTGGCTGACGCTGGCCGAAAGCGGTTCGCTGTTCGATATCGAGGTCAATGCCAGTCCGATCCTGGCCGCGGAAATGTTGCGGCGCAACCTGTGGAATATCGCCTACGGCGCCCTGGTGACCTCGGCCACCCTGACGGCCCTGGGCACCTTCGACCGGTTCCGCATGCGTGCCGGCCTACCGAAAAAAGCCGTGACGGCGGTGGTGCCCAGCCCGTTCCACCATGCCGATGCGGGTGTGCTGCGGGTCCCTGACCTGCGCGCCGACCCACGTGATGCAGCGGCACACACTGCGGCGATCATCCGCGACCTGCCGGAGCTGGTGGAAGGCTCGCGCGGCACCCTGGTGCTGTTTTCCTCGCGTAAACAGATGCAGGACGTGTTCGACGGTCTCGACCGCGACTGGCGCAAGCAAGTGTTCATTCAAGGCAACCTGTCGAAACAGGAAACCCTGAACAAGCACAAGGCGCGGGTCGATGGTGGCGATTCCAGCGTCCTGTTCGGCTTGGCCAGTTTCGCCGAAGGTGTCGACTTGCCGGGTGCCTACTGTGAGCACGTGGTGATCGCCAAGATCCCGTTCTCAGTGCCCGATGACCCGGTGGAAGCCGCGCTGGCCGAATGGATCGAGGCGCGGGGCGGTAATCCGTTCATGGAGATCTCGGTGCCGGACGCCTCGCTCAAGCTGGTCCAGGCCTGCGGTCGCTTGCTGCGCACCGAAGAGGACCGCGGCACCATCACCTTGCTGGATCGGCGTCTGGTCACGCAGCGCTACGGAAAGGCGATCCTCAACGCCTTGCCACCGTTCCGTCGCGAAATATCTTGAGACAGGGTGGGCGAAAACGCCCACTTCGTTGTCTATCTCCTATCACCGATTTCACACTGGCCCTAGGGAGAACCTGGTTCATATGATTCGCCGCTCGTTACCCGCTGTTTTTGCCCTGATGTTCGCTGCGCCCCTGCTGGCGGCACCTGCCGGGCAGCAGACGCTGTTCAACTTTGTTCGGCCTGCCGATGTGGTCCAGGTGACGACACAGGATGCCAGTCTGCCGCAATCCAACGCGGAGCAAACGGCCGAGGGTGAGGTGCTGCGGCGTGTGACGTTCAACCCGACGGCACAACCGAGCCTGCGCCTGACCCCGCAAACCGGGGCTTGGGACTGGTCGCAGTCCGGGGTCATGAGCCTGCGCCTGCAGAGCGCGATGAACTGGGCTGTGACGCTCTACATAAAGTTCCAGAGTAACGACGGTAAAACCCTGGTCAGCCGTGTCGACCTGCCCGCTGGGCCGGCGCAAACCCTGTTGGTGCCGCTCAAGCCCAGCTCACCCCTGAGCCAGGGCATGAAGGCCGGCCCGCCGATGCCGATGACCGTCGATGGCCAGCGTATTCTGCTGGCCAGCAGTGAAGGTGAGCTGGACCCTGCCCAGGTGGTGTCGGTCACGTTGTCGATGGATCAGCCGAAAGTGGCCCAGAGCATCCTGATCGAGCGTTTTGGCGTACAGGACGGCGCTGCGGTCACCCAGGCGGTCTACGGTTCCCTGGTGGATGCCTACGGGCAATCGACCCGGGCGAAATGGCCGGAAAAAGTCACCACTGATGAGCAGCTCAAAGCGGCCGCCGCCAAGGAGCAGCAGCAATTGAGCGGCTGGCTGGCCCAGCGCGAACGTTCGTCCCTGGACACCTTCGGCGGCATGAGCAAGGGGCCTGCCTTCAAGGCCAGCGGCTTTTTTCGCACCGAGAAGCGCGACGGACGCTGGTACCTGGTGACGCCCCAAGGTCACCCGTTTTACTCCCTGGGGGTCAACACGGTCACCGCCGATGCCAGCCAGACTTACGTCGCCGGCCGCGAAGGCATGTTCGAAGTATTGCCGGGCAACGACCAGCCTTTGGCCGTGCATTACGGTGACGGTGACAACCGCGGCGGCAACGGCGTCGATCGCGGGCGCGCCTTCAATGGTGGTCGCTGGTACGACTTTTATGGTGCCAACCTGCAACGAACCTACGGTCAGCCCTGTGTCACCAGCACTCCGGCGAAGGTTGCTGAAACCGGCACCGAAGCGCCCGTCGCGCCGTGTGCGCCCTATGCCTTCGATGAAAAGCGCTGGGCCGGCCACACCCTCGATCGCCTGCAGGCCTGGGGCTTCAACACCCTGGGTAACTGGAGCGAGCCGGCCCTGGGTCGCGGCGAACGGGTGCCCTACACCTTGCCGTTGTCGATCGTCGGCGATTACACCAGCATCAGTACGGGCAACGACTGGTGGGGCGGCATGCCCGACCCGTTCGACCCACGCTTTGCCATGGCCACCGAACGAGCGGTAGCCATTGCCGCCCGCGACCATCGGGATGATCCCTGGTTGATCGGCTACTTTGCGGACAACGAGCTGGCCTGGGCCGGTCCCGGTGACGACCCCAAGGCGCGTTATGCCCTGGCGTATGGCACATTAAAAATGACCACCGACGTGCCGGCCAAGCGAGCCTTCCTCAAGCAGTTGCGCGACAAGTATCGCAACCAGGCCGGCCTGTCGAAGGCCTGGGGTATCGACTTGCCGGCCTGGGAACTAATGGAAGACCCGGGGTTCGTGCCGCCGGTCCCCAACCCCGAGCACCCGGAAATCGAAGCTGACTTCAAATACTTCCAGAAGGTCTTTGCCGACACCTACTTCAAGACCATCTCCGATTCGTTGCAATGGCATGCGCCCAACCACCTGCTGCTCGGCGGCCGGTTTGCCGTCAGTACGCCCGAAGCGGTGGCGTCGTGCGCGCAGTATTGCGATGTGCTGAGCTTCAACCTCTATACGCTCAAGCCTCAGGACGGCTATGACTTCAGCCAGTTGCAGGCGCTGGACAAACCGGTGCTGATCACTGAGTTCAACTTCGGTTCTCGGGATCGCGGCCCCTTCTGGGGTGGGGTCACGGAGCTGGCGAAGGAGGAGGATCGGGGCCCGGCCTACGCCAATTTCGTCAAACAGGCACTCAGCGAGCCGTCGATTGTCGGGGTGCACTGGTTCCAGTACCTCGATCAACCGGTAACCGGTCGTCTGCTGGATGGCGAGAACGGACATTTCGGTCTGGTGGGGATCACTGACCTTCCGTTTCAAGGGTTTGTCGACAGCGTGCGCAAGGCCAACCTGCAGGCCGTCAATCAGCTCGCCAAGGCCGGCGAACAAGCCCGGCTGGCCGCCGAGAAAGCCGGTAAAGCCGCTGAAAAACCCGAGGGTGAAAAGCCCGCTCACGAGCCGCAGGGCGCGGGGCAGGGCAGTCACACGGGTGGGCATTCGGGCAACGGCCATTAATCGCTGAAACAGCACGTTTAAACCAGCGACCGCCCAGCCCGAGCGGGTTCCCAAAACCCTCAAGGGCTGGAACAATGCGTTATCGAGTCGAGATGTTTCTCTTGGGAGTGATGGGTGCAGATTCAGGGTCATTACGAGCTTCAATTCGAAGCAGTGCGCGAAGCCTTCGCGGCACTGTTCGACAACTCCCAGGAACGCGGCGCGGCATTGTGCATCCAGATCGGTGGCGAAACCGTCCTCGACCTGTGGGCGGGCACGGCCGACAAGGACGGCAGTGAGGCATGGCACAGCGATACCATCGCCAACCTGTTTTCCTGCACCAAGACCTTTACCGCCGTCACCGCCCTGCAACTGGTTGCCGAGGGCAAGCTGCAACTCGATGCGCCGGTGGCTCGCTACTGGCCCGAGTTCGCCGCTGCCGGCAAGGACGCGGTGACCTTGCGCCAGTTGTTGTGTCACCAGGCAGGCCTGCCGGCGCTGCGCGAGTTGCTGGCGCCCGAAGCGCTCTACGACTGGCAGACCATGGTGGATGCCCTGGCGGCCGAGGCTCCCTGGTGGGCGCCGGGCGAAGGCCATGGTTATGCGGCAATCACCTACGGCTGGCTGGTGGGTGAACTGTTACGGCGGGCCGATGGTCGCGGCCCGGGCGAATCGATTGTGGCGCGGGTGGCACGCCCCCTGGGGCTGGATTTCCATGTTGGCCTGGCCGATGAAGAGTTTCACCGTGTGGCGCACATCGCGCGGGGCAAGGGCAATGTCGGTGACGCGGCGGCCCAGCGCCTGCTGCAGGTCACCCTGCGCGAGCCGGCGGCCATGAGCACCCGGGCGTTTACCAACCCGCCCTCGATCATGACCAGCACCAACAAGCCGGAGTGGCGACGCATGCAGCAGCCGGCGGCCAATGGCCACGGCAATGCCCGCAGCCTGGCGGGTTTCTACAGCGGCCTGCTGGATGGCAGCCTGCTGGAAAGTGACATGCTCCAGGAGCTGACGCGCGAGCACAGCCTGGGCGAGGACAAGACACTTCTGACCCGGACCCGTTTTGGCCTGGGTTGTATGCTGGATCAGCCGGACGTACCCAACGCCACCTTCGGCCTCGGCCCTCGGGCCTTTGGTCATCCTGGGGCGGGGGGATCCGTCGGGTTTGCTGATCCCGAACACGATGTGGCCTTCGGTTTTGTCACCAATACCCTGGGCCCTTACGTGTTGATGGACCCGCGCGCGCAGAAGCTCGTGCGGGCCCTCGGCGATTGCCTGTAAAAGGGTGGTTGCCAGGCATTTTTCTGATAAAAGATGCCACAAAGTCATGGAATGGAACCCTGTGGCTTTTCATGTTGCACAGCGTCTGTTTATACGGGTCGCAGACCCACAGCTTTTTATCTCATTTTGTGGATATCCCATGTCACCGAACAAATTTTTAGCCTTGGCCCTGTGTCTCAGCATCACCGGTTGTGCACAAACCCCACAAAGTGACGCAGACGGTGGCCCTTGGTGGTCATTCGGTTCCGGTTCCGACAAGGTTGCGGACAAAGGCAGCGCCAAACCGGACGCCAAGGTCGATGCCAAAACAGCGCCGGCTGCATCTGCCGACAAGACTACTGCTGCCACTCCGGCAACCCCGGCTCCAGTGGCCAAGGCCCAGGACAGCGGCAGCAGTTGGTGGCCGTTCTCCGCCAAGGAGAGCACCCCCAAAGCCGCCGTTGCCGATAGCAAAACCGCCGCACCTGTTGCGCCCATCGCGGCGACCAGCGCTGCTGCCGCAGCGGCCAAGGCCGACTCCGAGAGCAAATGGTGGTGGCCGTTCAGCGACCAGCCCAAGGCTGTGACCAAGGCGGACATCAAGGATGTCCCGATGCCTGATCCGAAAATTACCCAGGCCTGGCTGGACGACTACGAGCCACGCCTGCGCAGTGCTATTCAGGATAAGCGCCTGCAGGTAGAGCGTCGCGAGAACATCCTGGTGGTCATCGTGCCGGTGGATGAGGCCTTCAACCCGAAACGCCCGGCCATGCTGTTGCCTTCGACCCTCGGCCCGTTCACGCGCATCGCCAAGCTGGTGGAATCCGACACCAAGACTTCCGTGCTGGTACTCGGCCACGGCGACTCCTCGGGCACAGCCCCGGCGACCCAGACCCTGAGCAAGGAGCGTGCGACCTCGGTGGCCTCGATCTTCAGCCTCGGTGGCATGAAGCGTGATCGCCTGATGTTGCGTGGCATGGGGGACCTGATGCCGCGTGCAGCGAATGACAGTGTCCAGGGACGTGCCTTGAACCGTCGTGTCGAGATCGTGCTGACCCAGCGCACCACCATGCTGGCCCTGCTGAGCAAGTACAGCTCGCCGACCCCGCCGGTGGCGGAGATGGTTGCGGTCCAGGATGCCAAGCCCGCCAGCGTTGCCCTGGCCGATAAAAAAGCCACGCCTGCGAAAAAAGCCACACCGGCGAAAAAGGCCACCGCCAAGAAAGCCGCGCCGGCCAAAAAACAGCCAGCCAAGACCCCGACCCCGGCGAAGAAACCGGTGCCGGCCAAAGCTGCTGCGAACTGATTGACCCCGCACAAGGAAAACGCCGTGACCCAGGCTCTGGCTGATATGCGCCGTGACTACATCCGCGATGGTTTGACCGAGGCCCAGGCCCCGGCCGAACCCTTCGCCCTGTTTCACCAGTGGTTTGCCGAGGCGGTGAAAACCGAACAGCCTCCGGTCGAGGCCAATGCCATGACCCTGGCCACTGTTGATGCGCAGGGTCGCCCGCATTGCCGGATCCTGTTGCTCAAGGGCCTGGATGAACAGGGTTTTACCTTCTTCACCAACTACCAGAGTGCCAAGGGTCAGCAGTTGGCGGCCAACCCCTGTGCCGCCATGACGTTCTTCTGGCCGACCCTGGAGCGCCAGGTACGCATCGAGGGGCGGGTGGTCAAGGTCACGCCGCAGGAGTCCGATGCCTATTACCAGGTGCGGCCATTGGGCAGTCGCCTGGGAGCCTGGGCTTCACCGCAGAGCAAGGTTATTGCCGACCGTGCCGAACTTGAGGGGCTGCTCAAGGCCACCGAGCAGCGCTTCAGCGATAGCCAGCCAGACTGCCCGGAGCATTGGGGTGGCTATCGCCTGTTGCCCGAGCGCATCGAGTTCTGGCAGGGGCGTGCCAGCCGTCTTCACGACCGCTTGAACTACCGTCTGCAAGACGCTGGTTGGAGCCGTGAGCGTCTGGCGCCCTGAGCAGTCTACCGGGCAGGATAGGTGGCTGCGGCCGCCTCCAGCCACTGCGCCAGGTCACGGCGTTTGATGCGTTGCTGTCGGGCACGTTCCAGTTGCAGTAGCATGAACTGCTTTTTCTGCTCGTCATTACCCGCCAGTGACAGCGCCAGGTCGCGGTCCATCCAGCGCTTGATCCGTACGTACAACCACCAGTGGAAGTACAGGCCGGCGACAGTGGTGACGACAATGATGAAGTAATCCATGGAAATCCTTGGGGCGATGGCGCAATTTTTCGAAATGGCCGCTACTGTGTGATGAACTCGCAGACGCCGCTGTACCGCGCCTGAATGAAACCAATTTTATCCGGGCGGCGCCGTGACAGGCGTCAAGCTGCGGAGTTTAATGAATACCTGTCCTTTGGAGTTGATGTTATGCGTAAGTCTGTTCTGCTGGTTGCTACCTTTTCCACGATGGCGATGTTGCTCACAGGTTGCCAGTCCAGCCTGACCGGTGACTCCTACTCCCGTGACGAAGCGCGTCGCGTGCAGACCGTACGCATGGGCACCATCGAGTCCTTGCGTCCGGTGAAGATCGAAGGCACCAAGACTCCGATCGGCGGCCTGGCTGGCGCGGCAGTGGGTGGTGTAGGCGGTAGCGCCATTGGTGGCGGTAAAGGCAGTATCGTGGCTGCAGTGATTGGCGCAGTGGCGGGTGGCCTGATCGGTTCGGCCACTGAAGAAGGCCTGACCCGTACCCAGGGCGTGGAAATCACTGTGCGCGAAGACGACGGCAGCATGCGTGCCTATGTGCAGCAGGTTCAGGAGAACGAAGTGTTCCGTGTCGGTGAGCGTGTACGCATCTCCACCGTCGACGGCACCAGCCGCGTATCGCACTGAGTTCCAACCGTTAAAACAAAACCCCGATCAGGCACTTGGTCGGGGTTTTTCATGCCTGTTGCATTTTCGTATATTCGCTTTAAGTGCAGTGCAGTGCAGTGCAGTGCAGAGCAGAGCAGGCTCATGGCGATAGCCTCACGCGCCAGCAAGAGTACGTTGCCAAATGGCTGCTGGCCCATCCTGAATTCGTTCTGAGTGGTGCAAGCTTCCAAGACCTTGGCATCAGTGGCTACTCCGGGAAACATCTCGAAAATGGCTTCGGCAAACTTCTCGCAGCAGTCGAGAGTGGTGTCATCAAGTCCGCAGATATTGTGCTAATCGAAGCCATCGACAGGGCCGGGAGACTTGAACCGTCCGTAATGCTCCATCTGCTCACTGGCATTGTGAACGCGGGTGTAAAGCTGATCACGCTGGATGATGGAATCACATACAGCAACGATCCCAACCATTCGAACAACCTCTTTCTTCTGGTCGCCAAAGTCCAGCAAGCACACCAGTACAGTGACGCGTTGAGTCGAAGGATCAAGGATGCGTATACCCGGAAAAGGGAGAAGGCCGCCGCCGGTGATGGCGTCAAACGTCACACACCAATTTGGCTGACTTCCGAAGGCGAGCTTGTCGAAGGTCTTGCTCCGATCATTGTCCAAGTGTTTGAGGATTATGCAGAAGGTCTTGGCGAGCGTCGCATTCTTTCCCGTATTCGTGGCAAGCATCCGTCAGTTGAAACCACAAATCCAACGACGTTGAAGCGTTGGTTGCGGAATCCCACCGCGATTGGTCGTTGGAACGATATTGAGGATGTATACCCTCCAGTCGTCTTATTCAAGTTGACGCTTTAGGTCAAGGTGTCTTGGTTGGACGCTTACCTCCCTGTTGGGCTTTGCCGCCCCATTCGAGGTGGTCAGTGATAACCAGTTCGACAATGGGCTCCTGCTTGGGGATTCCCCAGAAATCAATTACCCGTGCATCTGTGATGGACATGTCTGCTCCCTCAGAAGGTCGGATCAGTTCGAAGGATTTCGGCTCTGGTAAATCCACTGCAATACTTGGCTACTGGTACAGTTTCCGCCGCTCGCCCACACCCCTAGTTTCACCGCCGTGCAGGATGACAGTCCTTGGGTGTGGGCGGGCTGTCGCTACAGCACAACATCTCTATCATTCAACGCGATTTCTATCACCTGCTCTGGCGATAGTCTCTGCGAGTAATCCGCATCACCAAAGTATTCGTCTGGCCAAAAAATCAAATCGGATACGCGCTCATTGGGTATGTTGATTGCCAGCATGTGCAACCAAAAATCGATGTCATGTTCGGCTCCATCGCACTCCATCACCCTTCGGGCCAGCTCAATAAGCTCACGCTTCGTTACATCTGCCACGCGCCTCTCATATGGTGTTGCTAAGACCTTGCGAACCCACGTGTCATGGCTTTGGCCGCCATAAATGCCCTGAAAGTCGATGAACTCAAACTCGGTAATGGCTTCTCGATTGAACGCGGCCAACTGCTCCCGAGTTTGGTCGGGATGTCCGCAATCAATTTGCTCAGAAAGGTTCGTCAGCCGAGCTACCAAAGATTCATCCAGCATCGGCGGCATTAAATCAGATCGAAGCTCCATATGTACTCTCACAGTCCATTGATTATTCTTTGAATCCCGGCAAGCCTTGATCGGCACGCCATTCTTTCACTACACGTGTAACGTCTTCTGCTGATCCGCTTGACCCGTCTTCTGGGTAGTAAATGAGGTCGGTGCCATCGGGATGACCGGTCATCTCACAGAATTGATCTAGCAGGACATCTAACACGTCATCAGTTGCTGCTTTGTTTTCAGCTAGCAGCTTGTGCATGAAGCTGATGAATTCGTCTTCGGTGTAGTCGGTGATATCGTTTTTCATTATCAGTGTCATCCGTTTCTATGAATGTCGATGTGGTGCTTGGGGGGCACGACGCTCAGGTTATCGACATCGTAGACTTTTCCGCCTTTGGATACTTCGTCTGCATGGTGCAGTTCGAATGATCCACGCTTTCCCGCTCGGTCTCTGTAACGTGCCTTTGGTGCCTTGCCTTCTCGCATCCGGTCAACGTTATTGTCTGTGAATTGTTCGACCAGTCCAGTACCGGCTACCGCCTTCCAAAGTGCCCGCCTAAAACTATCGAAATTGCCGAAGCTCTTGCCCCGTAACTGATCAGCAATTTCTGTTGGTATGGGCGCTCCGAGTCCAGCACTCGCCCCGGCTAACCAGATGCCCTTCACGTCTTTTCCTTGTCCTGTTACGGTGCCGGGATCAAGGCGGACATTCATCACGATGTACAACGGCTGCACACCAGAATCAGCCGGGAACACCAGAATGAAATCTTTGTAAGCGTCCGGGTAGATCGGACTGACGATGATGTTATCAGCCTGTTCGGTAGGCGGATAAATCCAAATCTGTGGCACCTGTGGTGCGCCTTCTAGCGCTGGAATTCCTAAAGTGCTGGACGGGTCAGTGGCTGGCGTCCATATCAAGGTTACACCGTCACCAAAGTCAGCCACTTGCTGGGAACCTTGGGCAACGAACTGCATTACCGGAATCATTTCCCAGTCACGGCGCTTCTGGGTGTTGTACCCGTAGCCCTTCAAGGTGCCATCGGCCTGCTGCTCAACGGTTAAACGGACACGTGTCCGTCCTTCCTTAAGCGACTGGAGCTGTTCTTCTGTATATATGCTGCTGTCGCCCAAGCTGGATGGCCACAGCAACGCAACCACTCCCGTCAACGCACCAGCAACAACACCAGTGGTAGCCCCCGAAGCGACAGCACCAGCCGTGCAAAGACCGCCGCAAGACACACCGCCAGCAGCAGTAGCAGCAGCGCCGCCGCCTAATAGAAGTGTTCCCAGTGAAGCGGGTAGGGAGCCACTGATTTTTTTGAGGGGAATGTTACCTTCTGCATCCGTTTCACGACCACCCAGCAAGGCAAACTCGCCATATTGGCTAATCAGATCAGTAGGAATGTATCCACCAGAGTTGTTGTGGTCGATTATGCCGCCAGGGAGATCACAACTCTTGGAAAAGACGCATCCGCGTGGGCTAACTTCCTCCCGCTTCGTGATTGCATTCCTACGTGCATCAGCTTCCCGCTCGTTCCTTGCGTTCGCCGCCACTGTTCTGCACCAAGCCGCCTGTGCTTCCTCTACCGCCTCGGCATGTAGCCTGTTGCCGTCTATCCCATTACATCCCTTATAACTCGGGAATTAGTTTTCAACCGCCATAACACCCCCTGTGCAAACTGACGATCCATGTTTCGTCATTTAAATGCGGCAGGACGCTATCCCATGCTGGGATCGCGTGGCTGTAGGGAAATTCTCAAAAGTTATGAATTATCCGCATTCGCCGCTTTTGAGTTCTCCAGAATGCAATCGGAGGATTCAAAGTCCTACACCCCCAGCTCTTTTTCGGACCCAAGACGACGGTATCAGCGGGTGGAACCATAGTCTGTCTAGTGAAACCGATGCCAAAAAACCCATTATAATTATGCCGACTATTGCTGGACGAAATTGGCAATCATAAGATTGCCGACTCCTTCCAACTGATCGGGGTTTTGTTTTTCTGGCATTCAATCGGCTGACTAGGCCGCTGGTGTCGAGTTCTTGCGGCTCGCCACCACCATCACGGCATAGCCGATCAGGGCGGCGAATAGCGAACCGGTGAGGATACCCATGCGGTCCATGCCGGCGTATTCGCTGCTGCCTGCTACAAAGGCCAGGGAGCCGACGAACAGGCTCATGGTGAAGCCGATCCCGCAGAGAATCGCCACCCCCAGTACCTGGCCCCAGTTGGCGCCGGCGGGTAGGGCGGCAATGCCGGATTTGACCGCCAGCCAGGTCAGGCCGAACACGCCGACGGTTTTGCCCAGCAGCAGGCCAATGGCGATGCCCATCGGTACGGAGTGGGTAAAGCTTTCGACCGTGACGCCGCTCAGCGACAGGCCGGCGTTAGCGAACGCGAACAGCGGCAGGATGCCGTAGGCGACCCAGGGATGCAGGGCATGTTCCAGGCTCAGTGAAGGCGAGGGCTCGGCATTTTTGGTGCGCAGCGGGATGCAGAACGCCAGCGTCACCCCGGCCAGCGTGGCATGCACACCACTCTTGAGCACGCAGACCCAGAGGATCAGGCCAATGATCATATACGGGCCCAGCTTGACCACCCCCAGGCGATTCATCGCCACCAGCGCGGCAATACAGGCACCGGCGAGCATCAACGACAGGGTCGAGAGCGCCCCGGAGTAGAAGATTGCAATGATGATGATCGCCCCCAGGTCATCAATGATGGCCAGGGTCATCAGGAACAGTTTCAGCGACACCGGTACGCGCTTGCCCAGCAAGGCCAGTACGCCGAGGGCAAAGGCAATGTCGGTGGCGGTCGGAATCGCCCAGCCATTCAGTGCTGGCGGGTTGTCGCGGTTGAGGAACCAGTAGATCAGCGCCGGCACCAGCATGCCACCGACGGCGGCGGCACCCGGCAGGACAATCTGCGAAGGCTTGGACAGGTGACCCTCCAGGACTTCACGCTTGACCTCAAGGCCGATCAGCAGGAAGAACAGGGCCATCAGGCCGTCGTTGATCCACAGCAACAGCGGCTTGGCGATTTTCAGGGCGCCGATCTGGGCCACCACGGGGGTGTCCAGTAAGCCAGTGTAAAGCCAGGACAGCGGTGAGTTGTTGACGATCAGGGCCAGTACTGCAGCGGCAATCAATAACAGACCGCTGGCAGCTTCCAACTGAAAGAAACGAGTGAAAGTGCTACGCAGAGGCAAGGTCGCTCTCCATCTATAGATTCAAAAGGTGGGACACCCTAACCTGAGTGGTTAGTTGTTAAAACAAAAGTTATATTCTTTTTTGTTATATACCGTTACAACCATTGCAGCGCAGAGCCTAGCAGTTGGCTGGCGTATTGAACCCCAGCTGTACCTGTGCGTTCTGTAGGTTTTTTCCTAAGCTTAGGGCCTGGCCTGTTGTCACCCCTCAGGTTTGCCCTCCGCCGCCATCACTTCCACGAGACCCCCACCATGAGCGACAGCCGCCAATGGGCCCGCGAAGCCATCCGCATCATCGAGGCCGACTTCCAGCGCAGTGCCGATACCCATTTGATCCCGCTGCCGCTGGCGGGTTTGCCGGGCATCGAGCTGTACTTCAAGGATGAGTCCAGCCACCCCACCGGCAGTCTCAAGCATCGGTTGGCCCGCTCGCTGTTTCTGTATGCGCTGTGTAATGGTTGGCTCAAGCCGGGTGCCCCGGTGATCGAGGCGTCCAGCGGTTCGACGGCGATTTCCGAGGCCTACTTCGCCCGATTGCTGGGTCTGCCGTTTATCGCGGTGATGCCGGCCACTACCTCCCGGGAAAAGATCGCGCAAATCGAGTTCTACGGTGGCAAGAGCCATCTGGTACAGGATCCGACTCAGATCTACGCCGAGTCCGAGCGCCTGGCCCGTGAACACGATGGGCACTTCATCGATCAGTTCACCTACGCCGAGCGCGCCACCGACTGGCGGGCCAATAACAACATCGCCGAGTCGATCTTTCAGCAGATGCGTTTTGAACGGTATCCGGAGCCGAGTTGGCTGATTTCCAGCCCCGGCACCGGCGGCACCACCGCGACCCTGGGGCGCTACGTGCGTTACCGGCAGCACGCCACCCGGGTGCTCTGTGCCGATGCCGAGCGTTCGGTGTTTTTTGACTACTATCAGAGCGGCGATGCAAGCCTGCGCCTGGAGTGTGGTTCGCGTATCGAAGGCATCGGTCGGCCGCGCGTCGAAGCGTCGTTCTTGCCGAAGGTGATTGATGCGATGGTCAAGGTGCCGGACGCCTTGTCGCTGGCGGCCATGCACTACCTGGCGCAGCGCCTGGGGCGCAACGTCGGCGGTTCCAGCGGGACCAACCTGATTGGCGCATTGATGGCGGCCCAGCAGATGGTTGCCGCGGGGGAGAGTGGCTCGATCGTGGCCATTCTGTGTGACGGCGGCGAGCGTTATGCAACCACTTACTACGACCAGGACTGGCTGAAGGCCCAGGGCTACGAGTTGAGTGGCTTGATCGCGGCCGTTGCGGCCAGCGTCGAGCGGGGTGAGGCACTGCCAACCAGTGTGTTGCGCGCAAACATCTGAGATAGATCAGACGCTCAAGACCAATGTGGGAGCGAGCTCGCTCGCGAATACGGTTTCACATTCAACACCACTGTTGATTGATCTACCGCTATCGCGAGCAAGCTCGCTCCCACAGGTTCTGTTTTGCTGAAGTGATGGTGTGTCAGGCTTCCAGGCCCAGGATGTCGCGCGCCACGGCTTCAGCAATTCGAATCCCATCGACGCCGGCCGAGAGAATCCCACCAGCGTAACCGGCGCCTTCACCGGCCGGGAACAGGCCCTTGACGTTCAGGCTCTGCATTGATTCGTTGCGGGTGATGCGCAGTGGCGACGAGGTACGGGTTTCGATCCCGGTCAGCACCGCGTCGTGCAGCGAGTAGCCGCGAATTTGCTTCTCGAACGCTGGTAGGGCTTCGCGGATGGCCTCGATGGCAAAGGCCGGCAGTGCCAGCGCCAGGTCGCCCAGTGCCACCCCCGGTTTGTAGGAAGGTTCGACGCTGCCCAGGGCGGTCGACGGCTTGCCGGCAATGAAGTCGCCGACCAACTGCGCCGGTGCTTCGTAGTTGCTGCCACCGAGCACAAAGGCGTGGGACTCCAGTTGCTCCTGCAACTCGATGCCGGCCAGCGGGCCGCCCGGGTAATCCACTTCCGGGGTAATGCCCACGACAATCCCGGAGTTGGCGTTGCGCTCGTTGCGCGAGTACTGGCTCATGCCGTTGGTGACCACACGGTTGGGCTCGGAAGTGGCCGCTACCACCGTGCCGCCTGGGCACATGCAGAAGCTGTAGACCGAGCGACCGTTCTTGGCGTGGTGCACCAGTTTGTAGTCGGCGGCACCGAGTTTCGGGTGCCCGGCGTACTTGCCCAGGCGTGCACTGTCGATCAGCGATTGCGGGTGCTCGATGCGGAAACCCACCGAGAATGGCTTGGCCTCCATGTACACGCCGCGGCCGTGGAGCATACGGAAGGTGTCGCGGGCACTGTGGCCCAGGGCCAGGATCACGTGGCGGGAGTGGATCTGCTCGCCGTTGGCCAGTTCGACGCCGGTCAGTTGGCCGTCTTCGATCAGCACGTCGGTGACCCGCTGCTGGAAGCGCACTTCGCCCCCCAGGGCACGAATCTGCTCGCGTATGTTTTCCACCACGCCCGTCAGGCGGAAGGTGCCGATGTGCGGCTTGCTGACGTAGAGGATTTCATCCGGCGCGCCGGCCTTGACGAACTCGTGCAGGACTTTGCGGCCGTGGTGCTTGGGATCCTTGATCTGGCTGTACAGCTTGCCGTCGGAGAACGTGCCGGCACCGCCTTCGCCGAACTGCACGTTGGACTCGGGGTTGAGCACGCTTTTGCGCCACAGGCCCCAGGTGTCCTTGGTGCGCTGGCGGACTTCGGTGCCGCGCTCGAGGATGATCGGCTTGAAGCCCATCTGGGCCAGCAACAGCCCGGCGAAAATACCGCAGGGGCCAAAACCGACCACCACCGGGCGCTCGCTCAGGTCTTGCGGGGCCTGGCCCACGACCTTGTAGCTGACATCCGGGGCGGGATTGACGTTACGGTCATCGGCGAACGCCTGCAGCACCTTGGCCTCGTCCCGCAGGCTCAGGTCAATGGTGTAGATGAAGCACAGTTCGGAGGATTTTTTGCGCGCATCGTAGCTGCGCTTGAACAAGGTGAAATCGAGCAGGTCATCACTGGCGATGCCCAGGCGCCGCACGATGGCAGGGCGCAGGTCTTCTTCGGGATGGTCGATCGGCAGCTTGAGTTCGGTGATTCGTAACATGTCAGTATCCGGTTCGCGGGCGCACCAATGCGCCAAGGCGTTGCAAACCGCAGATTATAAGCCCCAACCGGGATGTCCAGTGAGGCTAAAACAACAGCTCGTCGCATCAGTCGCTGCGTGAGCCGCCAAAATAGGCACAGCCGCGTTGGACCTGATCGTTGACCCGCAACTCGGCGCTCATGAACTGGACGCTGGGGCGGCTCGGGTCGACGCAGCGCTGGGGGGCGATCCACAGTTCGACACGCTGGTTGTTGGCTTCGCTGCTGAGGTGAAAGCGCCCGTCACCCAGTTGTTCTTCCAGGTAGGGCAGAGCCAGGGCCGGCTGCCCGGCGCGCTCGACCACCATGCCCTTGCCACTGACCTTGACGCTCCAGTTGGGTGTATTGCCGCCGGCCTGCAGGATCAGTTTCTGGAAGTCCGGGCTGTTGCAGGCACTCGTCGAGCGTTCCAGGCGATACAGCTGCTCGACATTGAGTTGCGCCTGGCCGTCCGCGACTTTTGCCGAGGGTACCCGGCCACGTAAATCGGCAAAGACCTGGTGCTGGGTGCCGGCCAGCGTGGCGGCCTCTTGCATGACGCTGGTGCTGCCGCTGTCATGTACGGCATACAGGGTGTTTCCCTGGCAGGGCTTGAACACCAGCTTGCCGTTGGCCATGCCGAGTTCGCCCTGCATGCGCGTCAGGCCAGCCGTGGAGGGCGCCTGAGGCGAACTCCCGAGCAACTGGCAGCCGGCAAACAGCGGGAGCAGGGCGACAAACATCAGGGAACGGGCAGCACGCATCGTTGGGTCTCCAGGCAGGTGCCGACACGTTACGCAGGCAGGCCCGCGATCACAAGGCCAGTGTTGCCGGAGTCTATACAGGTGCGTCCCCTGCAACATTGTGTGCGATGTTCCTGTGGGTGGACGCCGCAGGCATAGGCTACCCTGCGAGCAGGTTTTTCCATTGAATCAGGAGGGTGCACATGCATTGCAAGGTTTGGATGGTGTTGTTGGCAATGGTGGTAAGCACCGCCAGCCAGGCTGCCGAGATCGGTTTCTCATCGACTTCGGACTTCACCAGGATGCATGTACTGTTAAAGGACATCGATACCTCCGGTAGCGAAATCGTCGTACTGACGGTCACACTTTCCCCCCAGGCCGCGGAACGCGTGCGCAAGGTCAGTACGGAGTCGATCGGGCAGTCATTGACCTTGATGATCAATGGCCGGGTGATCAGCACCTCCACCGTGCATTCAGCGGTGGGTGCGCACCTCCAGATCGCGATGTCGCGAGCAACTGCCAGGGAGCTGCTACCTAGCCTTCTGGAATGAACCGGTTGCGGTCAGCCGACGTGGAAGGTCTGCCCGGTCTGCAAGCCTTCCACACTCTTGGCATAGGCCAGCCCGACATCGGCGCCGGCCACCGGTTTGTAGCCGCGGAAGTAGGGCGCGTAGCTGCCCATGGCCTCCACCAGCACCGTGGGGCTGACCGAATTGACGCGCAAGCCACGGGGCAGTTCGATAGCGGCAGCCCTTACGAAGCTGTCCAGGGCTCCGTTGACCAGCGCCGCCGATGCGCCGCTGCGGATCGGGTCGTGGCTGAGGACGCCGCTGGTGAAGGTGAACGAAGCGCCGTCGTTGGCAAACTCACGGCCGATCAGCAGCAGATTGACCTGGCCCATCAGCTTGTCTTGCAGGCCCAGGGCGAAACTTTGCGCGTCCATCTCGGCCAGGGGTGCGAAGGTCACGTTGCCGGCGGCGCACACCAGTGCATCGAACTTTCCGGTTTTGCCGAACAGCGCACGAATCGAGGCGCTGTCGCTGATGTCGACCTGGAAATCGCCACTGCTGCGGCCGATACGAATGATCTCGTGACGCGCCGACAGCTCCTTGTCGACGGCCGAACCCACGGTGCCGCTGGCGCCAATCAGTAGAATTTTCATCGTGCTGTTTCCTCGAGTGGTGAACGAGGTTTCAGTCTAGAGTGGCTTTTTTCCGAGATAAGCGTGCTAGTAGGCAACCTTTGGTTTTCAATTGGAAACAATCCATGAGCGAAATGGATGATCTGGCGGCGTTCGCCGTGCTGATCGAAGCCGGCAGCTTCACGTTGGCGGCGCAGCGCCTGGGTTGCAGCAAGGGGCAGTTGTCCAAGCGTATCAGCCAGTTGGAGGCGCGATTTGGTGTGGTATTGCTGCAGCGCACCACGCGCCGGCTGAGTCTGACCGCGGCCGGTGCGGCCTTGCTGCCCCAGGCCCAGGCCCTGGTGGTTCAGGTGGAGCGCGCACGCCAGGCGCTGGCGCGCCTGAAGGACGACATGGCCGGCCCAGTGCGGATCACCGTGCCTGTCTCGTTGGGGGAGACGTTTTTTGATGGCTTGTTGCTGGAGTTTTCCCGGCAGTACCCCCAGGTGCAGATCGAGCTGGAGCTGAACAACAGTTACCGCGACCTGTCCCGCGACGGCTTCGACCTGGCGATCCGCTCCGAGGTCGCCAACGACGAGCGACTGGTGGCCAAACCGCTGCTGGCCTGGCACGAAATGACCTGCGCCAGCCCGGCCTATCTCGAACAGTTCGGTGAACCCCAGGCCCCCCAGGCATTGGCCGAACACCGCTGCCTGCTCAACAGCCACTACAGCGGCCGCGAAGAATGGCTGTATCACCAGCAGCACGAATTGCTGCGGGTACGGGTATCCGGGCCGTTCGCCAGCAACCACTACAACCTGCTGAAAAAAGCCGCATTGGCCGGCGCCGGCATTGCGCGCCTGCCGTCCTACCTGCTGCAGGCGGAATTGGCTGAAGGCCGATTGCGCTGGCTGCTGCGTGACTACCAGACCCGCAGCATGCCGATGTACCTGGTGCACCCCTATCAAGGTGGCTTGCCCAGGCGCACGCAAGTCCTGGCCGATTACCTGATCGGCTGGTTCAAGCGCAGTGGGGAGGCGCTGGACAGGCTGTAATCAGTTTTTGAGTGCATAAAAAAACGGCCCGAAGGCCGTTTTCTCTTGACTGCCAGGGCTTAGCCGCCCAGATACGCTTCGCGCACCTTGGGGTCGGTCAGCAGGGCTTCACCGGTGCCTTGCATCACCACCCGGCCGTTCTCCAGAACGTAGGCCCGGTCGGCGATTTTCAAGGCCTGGTTGGCGTTCTGCTCCACCAGGAACACCGTCACACCGTCCTTGCGCAGTTGTTCGATGATGTCGAAGATCTGCTGGATGATGATCGGGGCCAGGCCCAGCGACGGCTCGTCGAGCAGCAGTAGCTTGGGTTTGCTCATCAGCGCCCGGCCGATGGCGAGCATTTGTTGCTCACCCCCAGACATGGTGCCGCCGCGCTGGGCAAAGCGCTCCTTCAGGCGTGGGAAAAGCCCTAGGACTTTGTCCATTTGCTCCTGGTAATCGCCCTTGTCGGTGAAGAATCCGCCCATGGCGAGGTTCTCTTCCACAGTCAGGCGGGAAAACACCCGACGACCTTCCGGCACCACGGCAATGCTCTTGCGCATGATCTGTGCCGAAGTCTGCCCGACCAGTTCTTCACCCATGTAGCGGATGCTGCCACTGTGGGCCTGCGGCGAGCCGCAGAGGGTCATCAGCAGGGTCGACTTGCCGGCGCCGTTGGCACCGATCAGGGTGACGATTTCGCCCTGGCGGATTTCCACGTTGACGCTGTGCAGGGCCTGGATCTTGCCATAGAAGGTGGAAACGTTTTCGAATTGCAGCATTTACGCTTCCCCCAGGTAGGCTTTGATCACTTCGGGATTGTCACGGATCTGTTCCGGCGTGCCGTCGGCCAGCGGTGTGCCCTGGTTGATCACGACGATGTGGTCGGAAATGCTCATGACCAGCTTCATGTCGTGCTCGATCAGCAACACGGTGACGTTGTGCTCTTCACGCAGGACGCTGATCAGCGCCTTGAGGTCTTCGGTTTCCTTGGGGTTCAGGCCGGCGGCCGGTTCGTCGAGCATGAGGATCCGCGGACGGGTCATCATGCAGCGGGCGATTTCCAGGCGCCGTTGCTGACCGTAGGCCAGGGTGCCGGCGGTACGGTTGGCGAACTCCTTGAGGTTGACCTTCTCCAGCCAGTACTCGGCAAACTCCATGGCCTCGCGCTCGCTTTTGCGGAACGACGGGGTCTTGAACAGACCGGCCAGGAAGTTGGTGTTCAGGTGACGGTGCTGGGCGATCAGGAGGTTCTCGACCGCGGTCATGTCCTTGAACAACCGCACGTTCTGGAAGGTACGTACCACCCCCTTGAGGGCGATCTTGTGGCCGGGCAGGCCTTCGATCGGCTCGCCGTCCAGCAGGATGCTGCCGCCACTGGGTTTGTAGAAACCGGTGAGGCAGTTGAACACCGTGGTCTTGCCAGCGCCGTTGGGACCGATCAGGGCCACGACCTGTTTTTCCTTGACGGTCAGGGCCACGCCGTTGACCGCCAGCAAACCGCCGAAGCGCATGCTCAGATTTTCGACTTTGAGGATCTCACGGCTCATTTTCGCAGCTCCATGTGAGGACGTTGCATGGGCAGCAGGCCTTGAGGACGCCAGATCATCATCAGCACCATCAAGGCGCCGAACATCAACATGCGGTACTCGCTGAACTCACGCATCATTTCCGGCAGCAGGATCATCACCACGGCGGCAAGAATCACCCCCAGTTGCGAGCCCATGCCACCCAATACCACGATGGCGAGGATGATCGCCGACTCGATGAAGGTGAAGGACTCCGGTGTGACCAGGCCCTGACGGGCAGCAAAGAAGCTCCCGGCGAAACCGGCGAAGCTGGCGCCCAGGGTGAAGGCCGACAGCTTGATGACCGTAGGATTGAGACCCAGGGCACGGCAGGCGATTTCGTCTTCACGCAGGGCTTCCCAGGCACGGCCGATCGGCATGCGCAGCAAGCGGTTGATCACGAACAGCGCACCGAGGGCCAGCAACAGGGCAACCAGGTAGAGGAAGATCACCTTGTTGATCGAGTTGTATGGCAGGCCGAAGTACTCGTGGAACGTCTGCAGCCCTTCGGCGGCCTTGCGTTCGAAGGTCAGTCCGAAGAACGTTGGCTTCTCGATGTTGCTGATGCCGTTGGGGCCACCGGTGAGGTCGGTCAGGTTCCGCAGGAACAGGCGGATGATCTCGCCAAAACCCAGGGTCACGATCGCCAGGTAGTCACCACGCAAGCGCAGTACCGGGAAACCGAGCAGGAAGCCGAAGGTGGCCGCCATCAACCCGGCAATCGGCAGGCAGATCCAGAAGCTCAGGCCGTAGTAATGCGACAGCAGCGCATAACTGTAGGCGCCGACGGCGTAGAAGCCGACGTAACCCAGGTCGAGCAGGCCTGCCAGGCCGACCACGATGTTCAGGCCCAGGCCGAGCATCACGTAGATCAGGATCAGGGTGGCGATATCCACCGCCCCGCGCGAGCCGAAGAACGGCCAGACCAGGGCGCCGACGATCAGGGCCAGGATGATCCAGCGCTGAGTGGTAGGCAGGGTCAGGAAGTTGCTGGCCTTGGCCGGGATCAGCGGCATGTTTGGCGAGGATTTCCACGCCGCGCTGATCTGGTGGCTGAACAGCACCCGCAAAAACATCAGGACCGAACACAGGGCGATGGTCGCCAGGATGGCCGGGCTGGTGTTGTGGACTTCCAGGTTGATGCCGACGATGGTCAGTTTCAGACCCAGTACCGGGTAGGCCACGGCCCACACCAGCAAGGCGCTGAACAGCGCCGATTTAAGATTCCTAGTCATACTTTCTCAACCTCCGGACGGCCCAGAATGCCGGTCGGACGGAACAACAGCACCAGAACCAACAAGCCGAATGCCACGACGTCCTTGTACTGGTCGCCGAAGATATCAGCACCGAATGCTTCAGCCACACCGAGCACCAGACCGCCCAGCATGGCGCCCGGAATACTGCCGATGCCACCCAGTACCGCAGCGGTGAAGGCCTTGAGCCCGACCAGGAAGCCGGCGTTCGGGTTGATCACACCGTATTGCATGCTCAGCAGAACGGCCGCGACCGCCGCCAATGCCGCACCGATGATGAAGGTCAGGGCAATGATGTTGTTGGTGTTGATACCCAGCAGGTTGGCCATCTTGATGTCTTCGGCACAGGCGCGACAGGCACGACCCAGGCGAGAACGGGAGATGAACATCGTCAAGCCAAGCATGGCCACGAGTGTCACCACGAACACCACGATTTGCATGTAGGAAATCAGAACTTCCGATGCACCGCCTGGCCCGATGGAGAAGTTGCCGGGGATCAGGTTGGGAATGGATTTGTCCTTGGAGTCTTGCGACAGCAGAACCGTGTTCTGCAGGAAAATCGACATGCCGATGGCGGAAATCAGCGGAATCAGACGGTTACTGCCACGCAATGGGCGGTAGGCGATCCGTTCGATGCTGTAGCCGTAGGCACTGGTGACGACGATGCTCGCGATGAAGGCTGCGGTCATCAACAACGGGACGCTGTCGAGTCCCATCATGGCCAGCCCGGCGATGGCGATGAACGCCACGTAGGAGCCGATCATGTAGACCTCGCCGTGGGCGAAGTTGATCATTCCAATGATGCCGTAAACCATCGTATAGCCGATGGCGATCAGGGCATACGTGCTGCCAACGGTCAGACCGTTAACCAGCTGTTGGAAAAAGTGATAGAGGTCAGGCATTACAACGCTCCTAAAAACCTGATACGCATTTCACTGGTGGAGTCATTTTCCCGCTCAAGCCCCGAGGATCTGCATCCACTTCGGGCGTGAGGTTTGCCAGCGAACCGCTGATGACGGTTTTGAGATTTTCAGGTGGGGAGGCTTGCGGATCACGCAGGCGCGGCCCATACATTCGTAAAACAAAGCCCACGGCACGCCGTGGGCTTTGTTGGCAGTCAGTCAGGCAAGGCCTTACTGAGGCGAAGCTTCGGTTTTAGGTTTGCCGAAGTGCCACTGATAGACCACGAACTTGAAGTCTTTCAGGTCGCCCTTGGCGTCGAAGCTCAGGTCGCCCGTCGGGGTTTTGAAAGAACCGGCGTGGATGGCTTCTGCCACCTTGGACGTGTCTTCGCTCTTGGCGGCAGTGATGCCGCCGGCGATGACTTCAACAGCCGAGTAGGCCGGGAACACGAACGGGCCGCTCGGGTCTTCTTTCTTGGCCTTGAAGGCATCAGCCAAGGCTACGTTGGCCGGATCCTGGTCGAAGGATTTCGGCAGGGTTACCAGCAGGCCTTCGGAAGCGTCCTTGGCGATCTGCGAGATGGAGTCGTTACCCACGCCTTCCGGACCCATGAACTTGGCTTTCAGGCCTTTTTCCTGGGATTGACGCAGGATCAGGCCCAGCTCTGGGTGGTAGCCGCCGTAGTAGACGAAGTCGACGTTGGCTTGCTTGAGCTTGGCGATCATCGAGGAGAAGTCTTTGTCGCCGGCGTTGATGCCTTCGAACACGGCAACCTTGACGCCTTTGTTCTCGAGGGTTTGCTTGACGGCGGTGGCGATGCCTTCACCGTATTGCTGTTTGTCGTGCAGTACGGCAACGATTTTCGGTTTGACGTGATCGGCAATGTAGTTACCGGCGGCAGGGCCCTGGGCGCTGTCCAGGCCGATGGTACGGAAGACCATTTTGTAACCACGGGAGGTGATGTCCGGGCTGGTGGCAGCCGGGGTGATCATGATCACGCCTTCGTCTTCGTAGATGTCGGAAGCCGGTTGAGTGGAGCTGGAGCACAGGTGACCGACCACGAACTTGACGCCGTCGTTGACGACTTTGTTGGCCACGGCCACGGCTTGTTTCGGATCACAGGCGTCATCGTATTCAACGGCTTCGAGTTTCTTGCCGTTGACGCCGCCTTTGGCGTTGATTTGTTCGATGGCCATTTTGGCGCCACTGAACTGCATGTCGCCGTATTGGGCTACAGGGCCGGTTTTAGGGCCGGCAATGCCGATCTTGATGGTGTCAGCTGCGAACGAATGGCTGGCAACCCCGGCCAGAACCATAGCGGCAAACAGTTTGGAAATCTGCTTAGTAGCCTTATTCATAGTGCTCCACTCTTACTGTTGTAATTTTTATAGTCCTGGCGGCCTGAGGCGCAGAACCGGTCGATGACCTAAGTCTCTCGCGGAAATGCCCCTGGCAACTGTACCGGTACAGTGTAGAGCGCCGGTTGTTCGCTTGAAAAGCTGGCTGCTGGGGGCAAAACCTGATGCTGTCGCTTAATTGAAAGAAAAAGACAGAATTGCGCCACGGCTTTGGCCGGCTTATAGCTGAATCAGCAGCATTGCCTGGCGTATCGGTACTTTTCGTTCGATGCCGCATTTGAATCCGGGTTTTTCTGCCAGAGCACCGACGTTATGATTGCGTCGATTTCATTTGCGGACAGGACCCATGACTCAAGAACCTAGCACCCTCTATGCCAAGCTGCTTGGTGAAACAGCATCTATTACCTGGAAGGAACTGGAACCGTTCTTTGCCAAGGGCGCCCTATTGTGGGTCGATCCTGGCCTGGATTTAATCGCTGCGGCCGAGGCGGTGGCTCAGGACGAAGGCGAGAAAGTGGCTGCCTGGCTGGCCGCCGACAAACTCGCGAAGCTCTCTGAAACGCGGGCGCTGGATCTTTTCGAGCGCGATCCAGAGCTGTGGGCCGTGGTGGTTTCGCCCTGGATTCTGATCCAGGAAAGGGCGCCGGTTTAACGATGCGCACCTGTTTGGTGCGCAGGCCGCGCCAAGTAAAGTGTGTAGCGGAGTAGCGTGATGGCACGTTGCCGTAGAGAAAGGCCACAGCCAGGCCTGATCGAGGGTGACGTTCGCGTAATGGGAACAGTTTATTGAGCAGCCAAACGGCTGCTCAATTGTTTCTGAGTGTAAGTGGTGGAGCCTCGGGTGACCGCTCAGGCCGGTGGCGCGAGCGGCTATTCCAAGGCCTGGCCCATCGGCGACTATTCACGGACCTTCAATCGAGCAGAGGCAAATTAATGGCATCGTTACCTTCACTCGCATTCGCCGGCATCGGCTTGATGGGCTTGCCGATGTGTCGGCGGCTGCTGGCCGCGGGTTATCCGCTGACGGTGTGGAATCGTCATCCTGAGAAGTGCGCCGCCCTGGTCGCGGCGGGCGCCCGGCAGGTGGCAAGCCCGGCCGAGCTCTGTCATCACGCCGATCTGGTGATGTTGTGCCTGGCCAATACCGACGTGGTGCGCGAAGTGGTGTTTGGCCCGGCTGGCGTGGCCAGTGGGGCGAAAGCCGGCCAGTTGCTGGTGGACTTTTCCAGCCTGGAGCCCACCGCCACCCGGGAAATGGCCGCGCAACTGGCCAGTGACTGCGCCATGGGCTGGCTCGATGCGCCGGTGTCCGGTGGCGTGGCCGGTGCCGAGGCCGGGAGCCTGGCGATCATGGTCGGAGGGGAGGCGGTTGATCTGGAGCGGGTTCGCGGGGTGTTGCTGAGCCTCGGCCAGCGGGTTACGCACATGGGTGCGGTGGGGGCGGGGCAGCTGACCAAGACCTGTAATCAGATGATCGTGGCCTGCAACGCCCTGGTGATTGCTGAGGTGGTGGCGCTGGCCGAGCGTTCAGGCGTGGACGCAAGCCGCCTGGCAGACGCCTTGAGCGGCGGTTTTGCCGATTCCAAACCCCTGCAGATACTCGCTCCACAAATGGCCGAAAGCCGCTTTGAACCAGTGAAGTGGCATGTGCGCACCCTGCTCAAGGACCTGGATGGCGCGGTCAGGTTTTCTCGCGAGCAGGGGTCGGCGACACCGATCAGTGGCCTGGCCGCACAATTGATGCGCTTGCACGGTGGCCAAGGTTTCCTGGAAAAGGATCCGGCAACCTTGATTCATCTGTATCGCGAACCAGCGTCAAAGGGCTGACAACGTGAGCGTGATGGCGCTGGTTGAGCTCATTGAGAATCGGCCGCAGTTCAGCCAGCGGCACCGGGCAGCTCATCAGGTAGCCCTGGATGAAGTCGCAGCCAAAACGTTCGAGGAAGCGGTATTGCTCGTAGGTCTCGACGCCCTCGGTGACCACCTGCAACTGCAGGGTGTGGGCCATGACAATAATGGCCTGGACGATCTCCATGTCTTGCGTTGAATTCGGGAGGTCCTGGATGAATGAGCGGTCGATCTTCAGCGTGTTCAAGGGCAGGCGCTTGAGGTAAGCGAGGGACGAATAGCCGGTGCCAAAGTCATCGATGGACAGCGAAACCCCAAGGGCACGGATTTGCTTGAGCAGCACCAGGGTGTTGGTGATGTTGCCCATCAGCGCGTTTTCCGTGACCTCCAGCTCCAGCCGGTGTGCCGCCACCCCGGCGGAGCGCAGGGCTTGTTCGATTTCGTCGGCCAACTCCGGGCGCGCCAGGTTGAGCGGGGAGCAGTTGACTGCGATTTTCAGCGAGTCGCAACCTTGCCGGGACAGTTCGCCGAGGTCTGCACAGGCTTTGCGCAACACCCAATTGTCGAGTTCGGCAATCAGGCCGTTGGCCTCGGCAATGGCGATGAAACGGTCTGGCGCCAGCAGGCCGTGGATCGGATGCTGCCAGCGGATCAAGGCCTCCAGCTTGGTCACCTGACCGGTGCGCAGGTCATAGATTGGCTGGTAGTACAGCAGCAGCCCGCTGTCGTCGCGCAAGGCGTTGCGCAGTTCTTCTTCGAGTTGCAGGGCCACCGTTGCCTGGGTTTTCAACTGCTCGTTGAAAAAATGCAGGCCGTTGCGGCCATTGGCCTTGGCCTGGTACAGCGCCAGGTCGGCATGCTTGAGCAACTCCTCGCAGCGCTGGCCATCGTCGGGGAACACGCTGATCCCAATGCTGGTGGTCATGACCATGTGCCGCCCGGCCAGCTCGATCGGGGCTTTCATCTTCTGCATGATGCGCTCGGCCACTTGCTGGGCCTCGTCGCGATCCAGCAGATTGACCAGCACGCAGAACTCATCGCCGCCAAAGCGCGCGACCACGTCGTCATGGCTGCGGGTCGAGCTTTTGATATGGCCGGCAATCACCTTCAACAAGTTGTCCCCGGCATCATGCCCCAGGCTGTCGTTGATGCGCTTGAAGTGGTCGATGTCCAGGAACATGATCGCCAGTTTGCCGCCCTGGGCGGTTTTCTCTGCGAGCTTCTCGGCAAAAATCTGGTTGAAGCCACGACGGTTGATCAGGTTGGTCAGGGCGTCGTAATGCGCCACTTGCTGCAACGACTGCCGGGCCTGGTCCAGTTGGCAGAGCAGGGCGTTGACCCGGCACAGGTCACGCTCCTTGTGTTGCAGTTTGCGGTCCGCCAGTGCCGCGCTGATGCTGCTGCCGATCACCAGCAGGGTGATCACGCTAATGGTCACGGCCAGTTGCAGTGGATGATGGAGCACCGAGAGCGGGGCCGGCACGCCCTCCGGTAGCACCCGTGTCATGGCCCACATGCCGATGAAGTGCATGCTGACAATGCCGGCCCCCAGCAACAGGCTGGTTGCGTACTTGAGCAGTTGGTGGAACACCCCGCTGCCATTGCGCAGGCAGTGGGAGAGCAGCAAGGCAACGGCGCTGGCGAGGATAGCGATGACGATCGACACGGCCAGCAGTCCTGGCGCGAAATAGGTCTGGGCGCTGGAGCGCATGGCCGCCATGCCCACGTAATGCATGGCGGCGATGCCCGATCCGACGCCGATCGAGGCGCCGACGTACTGCCAGGGACGCGGCTGGGGATGGCTCAGGGTGTCCATGGCCAGGAAGGCGGCGAGAAAGGCAATCAGCAGTGAGAGCAGGGAAATCGACAGGTCGTAGTGGACAGTGATCGGCGCCTGGAACGCCAGCATGCCGATGAAGTGCATGGCCCAGATCCCGCCGGCCAGGCAGCCGGCACCGACCCAACGCCAACGCCTCTGGGCGCGCGGGTCTTCGGCGTGACCGACGCGCTCGGCGATGTCCAGCGTGGCAAAACAGGCCGCACAGGCGACCAGGTAGGCCAGCAGCACCAGTGCCGGGTCGTGGCTGCCGTTGAGTATGACCTGGCCGCTGTTTGTGGGCAGCTCGCTGCTCAAATGCCATCCTAGCCAGGCCATCGTATGCCCCGTCTGTGAAACGTCCCGCAGGCGCCATGAACACTGGCGAATGGGTGAAGTATAGAGGCCAGTAGCGCGGAGAAAGCGGTGATGGCGCATTGCCTCTTACTATTTTGAACTTAGCGATATCACGTTCAGATATATAGCTGAAGGACACGGATCGTGGCCTTCGATAAGTCGACATCAGCCTTACGAATAATTACAGACAGCGTGCAGGCGCCTGACTAGATTGCAGGTTCCGGGTTGGCAGTGCCGCGCCCATAACAAAAAATAAAAGAGACGGACCCATGCAGAACTCGACCCAAGCGGCGAATGCCTGGCGCATTCTGTTCCTGCTGTTCCTGGCCAACCTGTTCAACTTCTTTGACCGTACCATTCCGGCGATCATCATCGAGCCGATCCGCATGGAGTGGCACCTGAGCGACTTTCAGTTGGGGATCATCGGAACCGCGTTCACCATCGTGTATGCGATTGCCGGGCTGCCACTGGGGCGGATGGCCGACACCGGTTCACGCAGCAAGCTGATGGGCTGGGGGCTGGCGGTGTGGAGCGGGTTGACGGCGGTCAATGGGCTGGTGGGCAGTTTCTGGAGTTTCCTGATCGTGCGCATGGGGGTGGGGATCGGTGAGGCCAGTTACGCCCCGGCCGCCAACTCGCTGATTGGCGACCTGTTTCCTGCCCATCGCCGGGCGCGGGCAATGGGCATCTTCATGCTCGGGCTGCCCCTGGGCCTGTTGCTGGCGTTCTTCACCATCGGCGCCATGGTCAAGGCCTTCGATAGCTGGCGTGCACCCTTTTTCATCGCGGCAGTGCCAGGGTTGATCCTGGCGGTCTTCATGTTCTTCATCAAAGAGCCCAAGCGCGGTGCAGCGGAAACCGTGCAAGTGTCCCAGGAGCGGGTCGACCGGCCGATTCGTCGGGTGCTGGCGATTCCGACCTTTCTCTGGCTGGTGATGGCCGGCCTGTGCTTCAACTTCGCCACCTATGCCTGCAACTCGTTTCTGGTGCCGATGCTGCAGCGTTATTTCCTGCTGCCGCTGCAGGAGGCTGCCGTGGCCACCGGGGTGATCGTGGGGGTTACCGGGTTGTTTGGCTTGACGCTGGGCGGCTGGGTGGCCGACAAAATTCACCAGCGGGTGGCCAGTGGCCGGCTGTTGTTCGCGGGTTTCAGCCTGATTGTTTCAACCCTGTGCACGGCGTGGGCACTGCATGCCGGGCGAATTGAAATTGGGGTGTTCGTGGCGGTGTTCAGCCTGGGCTGGTTATTTGCCTACAACTTCTATACCTGCGTGTACACGGCGATCCAGGACGTGGTGGAGCCGCGGCTGCGGGCGACGGCCATGGCGCTGTTCTTCGCCGGGTTGTACCTGTTGGGGGGGGGCCTGGGACCCGTGGTGGTCGGCGGGCTGTCCGATCACTTCGCCCACTCGGCGATGCAAGCGGCGGGTGCCGAGCAGATGACCGAGGCCTTCAAGGCGGTCGGGCTGCACGATGCCATGTACCTGATTCCGGTCGCGCTGCTGCTGACCATGGTGTTCCTGTTCCTGGCGGCGCGCTGTTTTGTCCGCGATGCCAAGCGCATGAAGGAAGGGTTGGGCCCCGTGGTCGAGCCGGCAGCTGCGGCCGCGACAGCTTGATCAAAACCCTGGTCAAAAAAAGGCCCGCAGCGATGCGGGCCTTTTCGATGACGACAGGACGCTGGGCTTAACCGGCTACCAACACCCGGATCGCTTCCAGGCGCAGCGCCGCTTTGTCGAGCATGGCCAGGCCTTGCTCGCGCTGATGGCGCAGGGCAACCAACTCGCTGTCACGCACCGTCGGGTTGACGGCTTGCAAGGCGGTCAGGCGTGCCAGTTCTTCATCGGTATCGGCTGCCAGGCGGCGTTGCGCTTCGGCTACCCGTTCGGCGTGGCGCGGGGTGATCTTCTCTTCGCCGGCGTTGATGCGCGGTGTGAGTTGATCACGCTGGGCCTGGATGAACTTGTTGGCGCTGGCGCGGGGCACGCTTTCGAGCTGATCGTTGAGGGTTTCGAACGACACCCGGCTCGACAGGTCATTGCCATTGGCGTCCAGCAGGCAGCGCAGGGCGGCCGGTGGCAGGTAACGGCCCAGTTGCAGCGAGCGTGGGGCGACCACTTCGCTGACGTAGAGCAGTTCCAGCAATACAGTGCCGGGCTTGAGCGCTTTGTTCTTGATCAGCGCGACGGCGGTGTTGCCCATCGAGCCGGACAGCACCAGGTCCATGCCACCCTGGACCATCGGGTGCTCCCAGGTGATGAACTGCATGTCTTCACGAGACAGCGCCTGGTTGCGGTCGTAGGTGATGGTCACGCCTTCGTCGTCGCCCAGCGGGAAGCTGGCGTCGAGCATTTTTTCGCTTGGCTTGAGGATCAGGGCGTTTTCCGAATGGTCTTCGCTGTCGATGCCGAAGGCGTCGAACAGGGTTTCCATGTAGATCGGCAAGGCGAACTGATCGTCCTGCTCAAGGATCGCTTCCACCAGGGCATCGCCTTCGCCAGCACCGCCGGAGTTGAGTTCCAGCAGGCGGTCGCGGCCGCTGTGCAGCTCGGCTTCCAGGGCTTCGCGGGTGCCGCGGGCTTCGTCGATCAGCGCTTGCCACTCGCCGTCGTCGGCTTCTTCCAGCAACGGCAGCAGGCGCGGGCCGAACTGGTGCTGCAGGGCGTTGCCGGTCGGGCAGGTGTTGAGGAATGCGTTCAGCGCCTCGTGGTACCACTGGAACAGACGCTCTTGCGGGCTGGTTTCCAGGTACGGCACGTGCAGCTCGATGACATGCTTCTGGCCGATCCGGTCCAGACGGCCGATCCGCTGTTCCAGCAGGTCCGGGTGCGATGGCAGGTCGAACAGCACCAGGTGATGGGAGAACTGGAAGTTGCGACCTTCACTGCCGATTTCCGAGCAGATCAGTACCTGGGCGCCGAACTCTTCATCGGCAAAGTAGGCGGCTGCGCGGTCACGCTCGAGGATGTTCATGCCTTCATGGAACACCGTGGCCGGGATGCCGGAGCGCACGCGCAGGGCGTCTTCCAGGTCCATCGCGGTTTCGGCGTGGGCACAGATCACTAGGACCTTGGTGCGTTTGAGCATCTTCAGCTGGTCGATCAGCCACTCCACGCGTGGGTCGAACTTCCACCAGCGCTGGTCTTCATCGGCGTCCGGCAGGGCCTGGAAGCTGACTTCCGGGTACAGCTCGGCGTGATCGCCCAGCGGCAGCTCGAGGTATTCGTCCGGGCACGGCAGCGGGTAGGGGTGCAGCTTGCGCTCCGGGAAACCTTGCACCGCGGCGCGGGTGTTGCGGAACAGCACGCGGCCAGTGCCGTGGCGATCCAGCAATTCGCGGACCAGGCGGGCGCTGGCTTCGATGTCGCCATCATTGACCGCGGTCAGCAGGGCTTCGCCCTCGTCACCGAGGAAACCCTGGATGGTCTTGTGGGCGGCCGGGGACAAATGTCCCTGGTCCATCAGTTCCTGAACGGCTTCGGCCACCGGGCGATAGTTCTCGCTCTCGGCGCGGAAGGCCTTGAGGTCATGGAAACGGTTCGGATCAAGCAGGCGCAGACGGGCGAAGTGGCTGTCCTGGCCCAGTTGTTCCGGGGTGGCGGTCAGCAGCAGGACGCCGGGAATGGTCTCGGCGAGTTGCTCGACCAGCGAGTACTCGGGGCTGACCTGGTCTTCGTGCCACACCAGGTGGTGAGCTTCGTCGACCACCAGCAGGTCCCAGCCGGCGGCGAACAGGGCGTCCTGGGCTTTCTCGTCGTCGACCAGCCACTCCAGGGCCACCAGCGCGAGCTGGGTGTCTTCGAACGGGTTGCTGGCATCGCTTTCGATAAAGCGCTCTTCGTCGAACAACGCGACCTGCAGGTTGAAACGCCGGCGCATTTCCACCAGCCATTGGTGCTGGAGGTTTTCCGGCACCAGGATCAGCACGCGGTTGGCGCGACCGGAGAGCAGTTGGCGATGGATCACCAGGCCGGCTTCAATGGTTTTACCCAGGCCCACTTCGTCCGCCAGCAGAACCCGTGGCGCGATACGGTCGGCCACTTCGCGGGCAATGTGCAACTGGTGAGCGATAGGTTGTGCGCGCACGCCACCCAGGCCCCAGAGCGAGGACTGCAATTGACGGCTGGTGTGCTCCAGCGTGTGGTAACGCAGCGAGAACCAGGCCAGCGGGTCGATCTGCCCGGCGAACAGACGGTCGCTGGCCAGGCGGAACTGGATGAAGTTCGACAGCTGGGTTTCCGGCAGGGTGACCGGCTCGTTCTGCGCGTTGAGCCCGTGGTAGACCAGCAGGCCGTCGACGTCGTCGACTTCGCGCACGGTCATTTTCCAGCCTTCGAAGTGCGTAATGGTGTCGCCCGGCGAAAACCTCACGCGGGTGAGGGGCGCATTCCGTAGCGCATACTGGCGGGTGTCGCCAGTGGCCGGGTAGAGCACGGTCAGCAAGCGACCGTCCTGTGCCAGAACGGTGCCTAAACCTAGCTCTGCTTCGCTGTCACTAATCCAGCGTTGCCCCGGTTGATACTGCTGCGCCATGCTGCCTGACTCCCGCCTTGAAAAAGCCGACTATCTTAACGGATCGCTGCCTTCAGAGCCAAAGGACTCTCATAAAAACTACTAGTCTTACGGTAGCGCATCGAGCCGATTGGCGATTGTGAGTGCCAACTGGCTCACAAGTTTACGACCGATGGCTCAAGTCGCTGGTCAAACAGCCGACAGCCTGCCGACAGGAGACCCTTACCATGCTGCCACCCATGCTCCCCTTGAGTGCCGTGCCGATCACCTCCCAGCAGGACCCGGTACGGCCGCGCCCGGACATCATGCCAGTGGCGCCGGTGCAACCGAGCTCCAGTGAAAGCACGATTGACCTGCAACAGCGCGATCCCGAGGAGGCGGCGATGGGGCTGCGCGAACAACAGCGGCGCCAACTGGCCCGTGATAAACGCCGCCGCGAAGCCGACGACAATCCGCAAGAGCCGCTGGCGGTACCAGGCGACGAATTGAATGCCGATAACACGGTGCCCGTGGTGGCGGTGATGGACGATCAACCGCGCCAGGGCCTGTGGGTCGATATCGAGGTTTGAACGGCGAGCCGCCTTTGTTGCGTTGCCAGGTGACTGGTCTTCGTTGGCCGGAGGCCGCATTATTGGTCAACCCTGAGCGGGGCAGGGTGACGTAGGTCGCTGTGCCGCGCCTGTATTGAACTGGAAGACGTAAGCCACGCCATGAGCCAAGACGACAAGCTGATCGATCTCAACACCGAGCGCGCCAAGCGTGTGCATGACCTCAATGAAAAGCGTCTGAACGAAGTGCGCCAGGCATTCGAGCAGGCCATGCCGCTGGGCAAGGCGAAGAAAAAGCCGAAGAACAAACCGAAAAAGCGTTGAACCTCCCTGTATCTGTTGACGCAGATCAGTTATTCCCCCGCCTTTACGCCCTGTCTTGGGCGACATTGATCCCGGTCAATTTTCTCCTGTGCCCGATTGGTTAACTTAGCTCTATCGCAACGAGGCAAGCACAGGAGGCTGGTCATGTTTTTCGACAATGTGGTGATCGCCGGAGTGCTGACCGTCAGCCTCATGGTTCTGTTTTTCGTTGGGTTTGGATTTTTTATCTGGAAAGACTCACATAAGCGCAAAAAGCCTTAGGTCTTTCTGGGAGCACGAGCACGCAAGGCATTTTGGGCAACTTCGGTTGCCCTTTTTTTTTGCCTGGGGAATGGGCTGTTGACCTGTAGGAGCTGCCGAAGGCTGCGACCTTCTGATCCTGGCTTTTTTGGGGGGGCATCCGTTGCTGCGGTAACGGCGGCTTTGCTGCGCTGCACCATCCTGACGATGGGGCGGGTGGATCACGATCAAAAGCTGCAGGCGAGCAAACGCTGATGGTTTGAGCGGCTGAGATTTCCAATAAAAAAGGCGCGACCTCCAGGAGGGCGCGCCTTTTTTGTGCCGCTGTGAATCAGCTACCCAGGGCCTTCGAGGCCAGCCAGAACAGGCCGGCGGACAGGGCCACTGTGGCTGGCAGGGTCAGGACCCAGGCCAGCAGGATGGTCTTCACGGTACCGCCTTGCAGGCCGCTTTTGTTGGCGACCATGGTGCCGGCGACACCCGACGACAGGACGTGGGTGGTCGATACCGGCAGGCTGAAGATGTTCGCCATGCCGATCATGCACGCAGCGGTGATCTGGGCCGACATGCCCTGTGCGTAGGTCATGCCTTGTTTGCCGATCTTCTCACCGATGGTCAGAACCACGCGCTTCCAGCCAACCATGGTGCCCAGGCCGAGTGCCAGGGCGACTGCCAGAATCACCCAGAATGGCGCGTATTCAGTGGTGGCGGTCAGGTCTTTGCGCAACTTGTCGAGGTCGGCCTTTTCACGGGCGTCCAGGCCAGGCAACTTGCCGACTTTCTTCGCGGTGTCATCCAGGCAGAGCAGGTAGCGACGTACTTCAATGCGGCTTTCGTGCGGCAGCGAGTGGTAGTCGGCTACACCCTTGAGGGTGCCCAGCAGCGCGCTGATGGTCGGTTCGGTCTGTTGCGGGTTGCAACGGAATTTCTCCGGCAGGTCTTCCTTCACGCTTTTGCCCAGGGCCAGGAACTCGCCCAGGGTGGCCTCGTTACGCTGATAGAACTGGCTCAGGTGCAGGGTCGCATCGCGAGTCCGCTCGATCTGGTAGGTGGTGCTGTTCAGGTCGAGGACGAACTGCGCCGGCACGATACCGATCAACACCAGCATGATCAGGCCGATGCCTTTCTGGCCATCGTTGGAGCCGTGCACGAAGCTCACCGCCATTGCCGAAATCACCAGGACCAGGCGGTTCCAGAACGGCGGGTGCTTCTTGTCATCGATCTTGCGACGCTGGTCCGGGGTCTTGTGCATCTTGGACAGCGGGCGCCACCATTTGAGGCCAAGCAATATCAGGGCGGCCACGGCAAAACCGGCCATGGGCGAGAGCACCAGCGAGGCACCGATATCGATAGCCTTCTGCCAGTTCACCCCGTCAACCAGTGGAATGTCGTTGATCAGGGCGTTTGCCAGGCCGACACCGAGGATCGAGCCGATCAGGGTGTGGGAGCTGGAGGCCGGGATACCGAAGTACCAGGTGCCCAGGTTCCAGGTGATGGCCGCCGCGAGCAGCGAGAACACCATTGCCAGCCCGTGACCGGTGTTCACATTGATCAACAGTTCTACGGGCAGCAAATGGACAATGGCATACGCCACGCCCACGCCGCCCAGCAACACGCCAAGGAAGTTGAATACACCGGAGAAGAACACCGCCAGGTGGGGCGGCATGGCCTTGGTGTAGATAACAGTGGCTACCGCGTTAGCGGTGTCATGAAAGCCGTTGATGAACTCGAAGGCGAGGACAAAGGCCAGGGCGAGCAAGAGGCTCACAAGCACCCAAGCATCCAGTCCGCTGAATAAATCGATCATGAAGGTTTTCTGACCCGGTCATAAGGGGGCGCGATTATGCCAGAAAAGATGGTTAATCGATGCATCAGGTGCTCATCGGCAACACGATTCATTCAATTAGTTTGTAACAAGACCCTAAGCCGCAGCTTGGGCGTAGGGTTTTTAACCCCTTGATTTTATTGGGTGTCGTGCCGGAAATAGGGCTTTTCGTCCCTTCGGCAAATGGGGAGTAGCGCTGTATGAAACTTCTGAAATGATGGTCAGATTTGCAGCTAATGACCTCATCCGAGGGGCAAGGAGGGCACGCACCTGCCTTCAGCAGGCGCAGTCACAGCGCAACCTGCCCCTGGGTTCAAGGGCAGGTTCTGGGAACCACTCAAGCGTTGGCGCTAGGGCTCTTCGGCCTTGAGGTCTTTTTCCATCTTCTGTAGCTCTTGGCTAAACGCCTGGTCCTGGACGCTGGCGCGTTTACGCCATGGTTTGCGTTCTGGTTCGGGCTGAGCGGCGTAGGTGGTGACTTCACCACCGTACACGTCCTTGTAACGTTGTTCCTGGCGCTCAAGTTCGGCGCGCAGTTCGTCTTTCGTCACAGTGTTACCTAATCAAGTTGAAATAAACTCTGGTGAAACGCGCTGCATGGAAGCTGTTGATCACAGGCGTCGTCATGCAAGTAGCCAAAACTACTTGAATCATGAGCGCACTGCGCTGACAGCACCTTTGTTGCAGGCGGCCACAGCACCAGAGAAGAATCACTGAGGTAGCATCAGTCTTCTGGTTTCCTGCAAGCGCATGGGCCGGGCATTCGAGATGCGCGTCTAGCGCTTGCCAACAGGCAGCGGGGCCAACGCCTTGCGTTGCCTGGGTGATGGGATCCGTTGTCGAGGAAAAACGGGTGGCATCACTGTGGCCATTATAGCGTTCAATCGAGCGCTGCCTATCGCCAACAAGTTAAATGTTCCTGGCCCCAGTAAAAATGTTTTGTTACCTGGGTTGATTTTCAACCCTTACAACAGACGTAGTTTTCTGGCGTCATTCATACAGCTCAAGTGTGTAGGTGGGGGCACTCACGCGCTTATCCAGGGACAAGTATGAAAGTCTGATAAGAACACCCGCTCTAAAGTCAGCCTCTCTTATTGGGTGCAGCCCGCAGTGGACAAGGCTTTTGGCGATACGCGCAGAGATTGCGATTATCGGCAGGCGGTTCGATAATCGCCCAAAGTTGCCTGCCCATGGCTTGTACACGTGCTCGGGAGCAGCCTGTAATAGCCGACGAACCTTGGGGACCGACCTGAAATGAACGATCAATTGCGCAATGCCTTCACTTCAGCCGCGCCGCCGATTGTCGCTTCGCCCGCCAAGCGGATCCAGGCGCTTACCGGTGACCCGGATTTCATGACGTCCCTGGCCCGTGGCCTGGCCGTGGTGCAAGCCTTTCAGGAGCGCAAGCGCCACCTGACCATTGCCCAGATCAGCCATCGCACCGAAATTCCCCGGGCTGCGGTGCGCCGCTGCCTGCACACCCTGATCAAGCTCGGCTACGCCACCACCGATGGGCGAACCTACTCGCTGTTGCCCAAGGTGCTGACCCTGGGCCATGCCTACCTGTCGTCGACCCCCTTGGCGGTCTCGGCCCAGCCTTACCTGGACCGTATGAGCGAGCAATTGCACGAGGCCTGCAACATGGCCACGCTCGAAGGCAATGACATTCTCTACATCGCCCGCTCGGCGACCACCCAGCGCCTGATCTCGGTCGACCTGTCGGTCGGTGGGCGCCTGCCGGCCTATTGCACGTCCATGGGGCGCATCCTGCTGGCGGCGCTGGATGACGCTTCGTTGCGTGAATACCTCGAACACGCCGACCTGCAGGCCAAGACCAGCCGCACCCTGCACACCCCCGAAGCGTTGCTCGAGTGCCTGCAGGAAGTCCGCCAGCAAGGCTGGTGCATTGTCGACCAGGAACTGGAGCAGGGCCTGCGTTCGATCGCCGTGCCGGTGTACGACGCCTCGGGCCAGGTGTTGGCGGCACTGAACGTCAGCACCCATGCCGGGCGCGTCGGTCGCAACGAGCTGGAGCAGCGGTTTCTCCCGGGCCTGCTGAGTGCCAGCCGTGAACTGAGCGCCCAGCTGTTCGCCTGAGCTGTTGGATAAACCCATCCCGACACGACGTGTCCTGGACGGATCGATAGGCTGACAACAATCTGTTCGATAAACGAACACTTAGTCGATTATCGGATTGTTTGAGGTTTTTTCGCGGCTTACTCTTCAGTCAATCCGGCGCCGCACATCGCGCCTCGTCCTCCACGTCGGTTTACTGAAGCTCGGGAGTCCACCCCCATGGCAGAAATCCTTTCGCTGCACGATGCAGTGAAGCAATTCGTCACTGATGGCGACACGATCGCCCTCGAAGGCTTCACTCACCTGATTCCAACCGCAGCGGGTCATGAAATCATTCGTCAAGGCAAGAAAGACCTGACCCTGGTACGCATGACCCCCGACCTGGTCTACGACCAGTTGATCGGTGCCGGTTGCGCACGCAAGCTGATTTTCTCCTGGGGCGGTAACCCTGGCGTGGGTTCGCTGCACCGTCTGCGCGATGCCGTTGAGAAGCAATGGCCCCACCCGCTGGAAATCGAAGAACACAGCCACGCTGACCTGGCCAATGCCTACGTCGCGGGCGCCTCTGGCCTGCCGTTTGCGGTACTACGTGCCTACGCCGGTTCCGACCTGCCCAAGGTCAACCCGCTGATCAAGACCGTGACGTGCCCCTTCACCGGTGAAGTGCTGGCGGCGGTGCCGTCGGTGCGTCCGGATGTGACGGTGATCCATGCGCAAAAGGCCGACCGCAAGGGCAACGTGTTGCTCTGGGGCATCCTTGGCGTGCAAAAGGAAGCGGCACTGGCGGCCAAGCGTTGCATCGTCACCGTCGAAGAAATTGTCGACGACCTCAAGGCGCCGATGAATGCCTGCGTCCTGCCGACCTGGGCCCTGAGTGCGGTCTGTCATGTGCCGGGCGGTGCGCATCCGTCCTACGCCCACGGTTACACCGAGCGCGACAACCGCTTCTACCAAGCCTGGGACCCGATTGCCCGCGACCGTGAAACCTTCACCGCGTGGATCAACGAGTACATCCACGGCAGCGCTGACTTCAGTGAATTCCAGGCCAAGCTGGCGCGTGCTTCGGAGGCCCAATAATGACCTACTCCACCCATGAAATGATGACCGTGGCCGCTGCCCGCCGCCTGAAGAACGGTTCGGTGTGCTTCGTCGGCATCGGTTTACCCTCCAAAGCCGCCAACCTGGCGCGCCTGACGTCCTCGCCGGACGTGGTGCTGATTTACGAATCGGGCCCGATTGGCGCCAAGCCCAGCGTGCTGCCGCTGTCCATCGGTGACGGCGAGCTGGCGCAAACCGCTGACACCGTGGTGCCTACCGGTGAGATTTTCCGTTACTGGCTGCAAGGAGGGCGCATTGATGTCGGCTTCCTCGGCGCGGCGCAGGTCGACCGTTTCGGCAACATCAACACCACGGTGGTCGGTGACTACCATCAGCCCAAGGTGCGCCTGCCGGGCGCCGGCGGCGCACCGGAGATCGCCGGTTCGGCGAAAAGCGTGCTGATCATTCTCAAGCAGTCGGCCCGTTCGTTCGTCGACAAGCTGGACTTCATTACCTCGGTCGGTCATGGCGAAGGCGGCGACTCGCGCCAGCGTCTCGGCCTGCCAGGGGCGGGGCCGGTGGGCATCATCACTGACCTGTGCATCATGGAGCCGGAAGCCGGCACCCATGAGTTCGTGGTCACGGCGCTGCACCCGGGGGTGACCCGCGAGCAAGTGGTAGCGGCCACCGGTTGGGCCATCCGTTTTGCCGAGCAGGTACAGCAGACCGCCGAGCCGACAGCCGTCGAGCTGGCAGCCCTGCGTGATCTGGAAGCACGGACCGCGGCCGCCCACGGCCAGGCACCGGGAGAAGCATGATGCGTGAGGTGTATATCTGCGACGCGATTCGCACCCCCATCGGCCGTTTTGGTGGCGGTTTGTCCAGCGTGCGTGCCGACGACCTGGCCGCGGTGCCGATCAAGGCCTTGATCGAGCGTAACCCGGGCGTTGACTGGAGCGCGGTGGACGAGGTGTTCCTCGGCTGCGCCAACCAGGCCGGTGAAGACAACCGTAACGTCGCGCGCATGGCCTTGTTGCTGGCGGGATTAGCGCCGAGCATTCCCGGGGTGACCCTCAACCGTCTCTGTGCTTCGGGCATGGATGCCATTGGCACCGCCTTCCGGGCGATTGCCAGCGGCGAAATGGAGCTGGCGATTGCGGGCGGCGTCGAGTCGATGTCCCGCGCGCCCTTTGTCATGGGCAAGGCCGACGCGGCGTTCGCGCGCGGCATGAAGCTGGAAGACACCACCATTGGCTGGCGCTTTATCAACCCCTTGATGAAAGCCCAGTACGGCGTGGACGCGATGCCACAGACCGCCGACCACGTGGCGGACGACTACGGGGTGTCGCGCGCGGATCAGGACGCCTTTGCCCTGCGCAGTCAGCAACGAACTGCGGCGGCCCAGGCGGCAGGCTACTTCGCCGAAGAAATCATCCCAGTGCGTATTGCCCACAAGAAAGGCGAAAGCCTGGTAGAGCAGGACGAGCATCCCCGGGCCGACACCACCCTGGAAACCCTGGGCAAGCTCAAGCCGGTCAATGGCCCGGATAAAACCGTCACCGCCGGCAACGCGTCGGGCGTCAACGATGGTGCGGCGGCGTTGATCCTGGCGTCCGCCGAGGCGGTGAAAAAACACTGCCTGACCGCGCGGGCCACAGTGCTGGGCATGGCCAGTGCCGGTGTGGCCCCTCGGGTCATGGGCATCGGCCCGGTGCCGGCGGTGCGCAAGTTGATCGAGCGCCTTGGCGTGGCGATCAGTGATTTCGATGTGATCGAACTCAATGAAGCCTTTGCCAGCCAGGGCCTGGCGGTCCTGCGTGAGCTGGGCCTGGCCGATGACGCGGCGCAGGTCAACCCCAACGGCGGCGCTATTGCCCTGGGGCATCCGTTGGGCATGAGCGGGGCGCGATTGGTGCTGACGGCCCTGCATCAACTGGAAAAAACCGGCGGCAAAAAAGCCTTGGCGACCATGTGTGTAGGGGTGGGGCAAGGCCTGGCGCTGGCGATCGAACGGGTCTGAGGACACGGCCTATCTGCACGACGTGGTGTGCGCCTGAACCCGGCGTGCGCTGACCGAATACCTGGCCCTGGCGGTCTCAAGGAGAAATCTGTGGCATTTATACAATTGGCTGACGGCGAACTGCACTACCAACTCGACGGACCCGAACACGCCCCGGTGCTGGTGCTGTCCAACTCATTGGGCACTGACCTGCACATGTGGGATGGGCAGTTACCGGTATTTGCCGAGCATTTTCGGGTATTACGTTTTGACACCCGTGGCCATGGTCGTTCGCTGGTGACGCCGGGCCCCTACAGCATCGAGCAACTGGGCCGGGACGTGCTGGCCCTGCTGGACGCCTTGCATGTTGAGCGCGCGCATTTCTGCGGCCTGTCCATGGGCGGCTTGATCGGTCAGTGGCTGGCGATCAATGCCGGCGAGCACCTGCTGTCACTGGTGCTGTGCAATACCGCGGCGAAGATTGGCGAGCCGGCCATCTGGAACCCACGCATCGAGATGGTCCTGCGCGACGGTGCGGCGGCGATGGTTGCCCTGCGCGATGCCTCCATCGCCCGCTGGTTCACCGCCGATTTCGCCGCGGCCAATCCGACGGCGACCAAGCGGATCACCGACATGCTGGCTGCGACGTCGCCACAAGGTTACGCGGCCAATTGCGCGGCGGTACGGGATGCCGATTTCCGCGAGCAACTGGCGGCAATCCAGGTGCCGACACTGGTGATTGCCGGCACTGAAGATGCGGTTACGCCGCCGGCCGGTGGACACTTCATCGAGCAGCGGGTGCCAGGTGCGCACTATGCCGAGTTCTATGGCGCGCACCTGTCCAACGTGCAGGCCGGCGATGCGTTCAGCAACGGCGTGCTGAACTTCCTGCGGGCCAACTGAGGCGCTGGAACCTGCGGCAGACTCAGTGCTTGTCGCGGCCCCAGATCCAGTTCCACGCCCCGGGCAATCGCGCGGGCTCATGGGCATCGCGCAGGGTGCGGGCCATGGCCGCGCGCTGCAAGGCGGCCGAATCTTCGTAGAACGGCTTGGCTGCCAGGGGCACGTGGGTTTGTTCGGCACTGTCGAGCAGGATCTGCAGGTACTCGGCCATGTGCCGGGCGGTGTAGCGGTTGAGGTCGTGAAAGGTCACCACCACCGGAATCACCCCATCGACGACCGGCAACTCACCCTTGGCAATCCGCTCGCGGGTCTCTGACAGTTGCTTGAGCAGGTTGGCCCGGCGGCGAGGGCTGGCGGTGATGCCCCACACTTTGCCGTCATTGGCGCTCAAGTCCGTCAGCAGAATGTGCAGGCCATGCCGTTGATAGGCGGCGAAAGTGCGCGCGTCGTAGCTCCAGAATGGTGGGCGCACGAGGGTCGGTGCGCTGCCTGTGATCGCCTGGATGTCGGCGGTGCCCCAGGTCAGTGACTGTTCGAGTGCTGGCGGATCAAGGGATCGATGGTTGCTGTGCCACGGCGTGGCGGTATGGAAGCCCAGGATGTGGCCGGCCGCGTGTTCACGCAGCATGGTTTTGCGCCCTCGTTCACTGCCACCGGCCCGTGGTGCGCGGGTCTGAACGAAGAACACCGCCTTGATGCCCGGCTGAATCGAGTTGTTGGCCAGTACCTCCAGCACGGCCCGGCTCGGGTTGGCCCAGCCGGAGGCGCTGGGGCCATCGTCGAAGGTCAGCAGAAAACGGATGGGCGCAGACGCTGCCAAGCGTTGCTCGGTCTGGGGTGTCAGGGCGATCGGCGGGCCGATGCAGCCGCTGAGGCCAAGGGCCAGCGTCAGCACAGCGGCAAAGGTGAAGAACATTTTCATGGGGGCGAGGTGGCCGGTACGGGGTAGGAGGGGAGCACGCGGTGGGCGCGTTACGTTCAATGTCCTTGGGCTGTCTCCCTGAGTGTGCCACCGCTTCCAAGGGTTCAGCAGGTCGGGCCATTGTAGCGCATCAATCTGGGTTGAAAGGGGGCGGGGCACGCGCGTGAAGTGCCGGTCGGCTGCGCAGGCTTGCGAGGGCAGGGATCCGGGCCTATGGTCCTTGCGAGGCAGGTCCGGCGCATGAGGGGCCAGGCCTGGTCGTAGCTGTTGTCCATCCAGTGCGGATTTGCGCAACGAGGTGAAGACATGCCCAGCAACTCCCGTCCCGCGGTACTTGAACTGATTGGCAATACCCCCCTGGTGCAGGTCAGCCGCTTCGATACCGGCCCTTGCACCCTGTTCCTCAAGCTTGAGTCGCAGAACCCCGGTGGTTCGATCAAGGACCGCATCGGCCTGGCGATGATCGACGCCGCCGAGCGCGATGGTCGCCTGCGCCCGGGTGGCACCATCGTTGAGGCCACGGCCGGCAATACCGGGCTGGGCCTGGCCCTGGTTGGTCGCGCCAAGGGTTATCGGGTGGTGCTGGTGGTGCCGGACAAGATGTCCACCGAAAAGGTGCTGCACCTCAAGGCCATGGGGGCCGAGGTGCACATCACCCGCTCCGATGTCGGCAAGGGGCATCCCGAGTACTATCAGGACGTCGCTGCACGGCTGGCGCAGGAGATCCCCGAGGCGTTTTTTGCCGACCAATTCAATAACCCGGCTAACCCGCTGGCCCATGAGTGCAGCACCGCACCGGAGATCTGGGCACAGACCCAGCATGACCTGGACGCCATAGTCGTGGGCGTTGGCTCGGCCGGTACTCTGACCGGACTGACCCGTTTTTTCCGCCGCGTACAGCCGGACCTGGCCATGGTGCTGGCCGATCCCGTCGGTTCGGTGATGGCCGAGTACAGCCGCAGCGGCACCCTGGGCACCCCCGGTTCGTGGGCGGTAGAGGGCATCGGCGAGGATTTCATTCCGTCGATCGCCGACCTGTCCAGCGTGCGCCAGGCCTACTCGATCAGCGATGAAGAAAGCTTTGACCATGCCCGCCAGTTGCTGCGCGCCGAAGGCATTCTCGGCGGCTCGTCCACCGGCACGCTGCTGGCGGCGGCCTTGCGCTACTGTCGCGAGCAGACCGAGCCCAAGCGGGTGGTCAGCTTTGTCTGCGACACCGGCACCCGCTACCTGTCCAAGGTCTACAACGACCAGTGGATGACCGATCAGGGCTTGTTGCAGCGCAAGCGCTACGGCGACCTGCGGGACCTGATCGCCCGCCGTTTCGAGGATGGCCGGGTGATCAGCGTCGGCCCCGACGACACGCTGCTGACGGCCTTCCAGCGCATGCGCCTGGCGGATGTGTCGCAGTTGCCGGTGCTGGTCGACGGCCAGCGCCTGGTGGGCGTGCTGGATGAGTCCGATGTGTTGTTGGGGGTGCACCAGGACGCGGCGCACTTGCGCATGTCGGTGGCCTCGGCCATGACCACCCAGTTGCATACCCTGCCAGCCGCTGCCAGCCTGGCCGAGTTGCAGGCCGAGCTCGACCGCGGGCTGGTGGCGATCATCGCCGACGCGTCAGGCTTCCACGGCCTGATTACCCGCGTCGACCTGCTCAATCATCTACGGAGATCCCTTGCATGAGTCATCAGGATAAAACCGCCGCGCCCCAGGATTTCGCTACCCGGGTGATCCATGCCGGGCAAGTGCCGGACCCGACCACCGGGGCGCTGATGCCGCCGATCTACGCCAACTCTACGTATTTGCAGCAGAGTCCCGGCGTGCACAAGGGGTTCGACTACGGCCGTTCGCACAATCCCACCCGGTTTGCCCTGGAGCGCTGCGTAGCGGACCTGGAGGGTGGCACCCAGGCGTTCGCCTTCGCCTCAGGGTTGGCGACTATTTCCACGGTGCTTGAGTTGCTGGATGCCGGTGCGCACATTGTCTCTGGCAACGACCTGTACGGCGGCACCTTCCGCCTGTTCGACAAGGTGCGCCAGCGCAGCGCCGGGCATCGTTTCAGCTTCGTCGACCTGACCGACCTGGCAGCCTTTGAAGCGGCGTTGCAGGACGACACGCGGATGGTCATGGTCGAGACACCGAGCAATCCCTTGCTGCGCCTGAGCGACCTCAGTGCCATCGCGCGTATCTGCCGTGCGCGGGGGATTATCTGCGTCGCCGATAACACCTTTGCCAGCCCGTGGACGCAGCGGCCGCTGGAGCTGGGGTTCGATATCGTGCTGCACTCCACCACCAAATACTTGAACGGTCATTCCGATGTGATCGGCGGCATTGCAGTGGTCGGGCGCAACGCTGAGCTGGCCGAGCGCCTGGGTTTCCTGCAAAACGCGGTGGGCGCGATTGCCGGGCCGTTCGACGCCTTCCTGACCCTGCGCGGGGTCAAGACCCTGGCCTTGCGCATGGAGCGTCACTGCAGCAACGCGCTGGACCTGGCGCAATGGCTGGAGCGCCAGCCGCAGGTGGCGCGGGTCTATTATCCCGGGCTGCCGTCCCACCCCCAGCACGAACTGGCGCAGCGCCAGATGCGCGGCTTCGGCGGGATGATTGCCCTGGACTTGAACAGTGACCTGGCCGGCGCCCGGCGGTTTCTCGAGGCGGTGCAGATCTTCGCCCTGGCCGAGAGCCTGGGCGGAGTGGAAAGCCTGATCGAGCATCCGGCGATCATGACCCACGCCACCATTCCGCCGGCCACCCGGGCAGAACTGGGGATTGGCGACGGGCTGGTGCGGTTGTCGGTTGGGGTGGAAGGGGTGGAAGACCTGCGCGCCGACCTGGCCCAGGCGCTGGCACGGATGTGAGGCGATCTGTGCAACAGGCATAAAAAATCCGCAATCCTTGAAGGGATTGCGGATTTTCGCGAGGCCCAGGGATCAGCCTGGCGCGCATCGGGCTGATCAGAACATCTTCAGCTTCGGTGCGACTTCTGGCAGGGGCTCATTCTTCGCGGTCTGGGCATTCCAGCCGCCACCCAGGGCCTTGTACAGGTTCACTTCACTGACCAGTTGCGACAGGCGATCGGTGATCAGCGATTGTTGCGCGCTGAACAACTGACGCTGGGCATCGAGGAAGGTCAGGTTGCTGTCGACACCAATGCGGTAGCGACGCTCGGCCAGGCGGTAGTAATCCTGGTTGGCCTGGACGAAGTCACGCTGGGCCTGCAACTGCTGGTTGAAGGTCTGGCGTGCGGCGAGGCCGTCGGAGACTTCCTGGAAGGCGGTCTGGATCGACTTCTCGTACTGCGCAACGGTGATGTCTTTCTGGATTTTCGAGTAATCCAGGCTGGCACTCAGGGCGCCGGCGTTGAAGATCGGCAGGTTGATCTGGGGCTGGAACAACCAGGTCCCCGAACCGCCGTTGAACAGGCCGGACAGGTCCGGGCTCAGCGTGCCGGCATTGGCCGTCAGGCTGATGCTCGGGAAGAACGCAGCCCGCGCCGCGCCGATGTTGGCGTTGGCAGCCTTGAGGTTGTGCTCGGCGGCCAGGATGTCCGGACGTCGTTGCAGCAGGTCCGAAGGCAGGCCGGCCGGTACTTCGCTGAGCAGGTCGTCGGCCAAGGGCTTGGCCGCGGTCAGGTTGGCCGGCACGCCGGTACCCAGCAGCAGCGCCAGGCTGTTCTCGTCCTGGGCGACCTGGCGGGTGTACCTGGCCAGTTGCACCTTGGCGTTTTCCACCGAGGTGCGCGACTGGCTCAGGTCCAGCGCCGAGGCCACGCCGACTTCGTTGCTGCGCGCGGTGAGGCGGTAGCTTTCTTCGAAGGTGGCGAGGGTGTCCTGCGTCAGCTTCAGCAGTTCCTTGTCAGCCTGCCAGGTCAGGTAGGCGTTGGCCACGTTGGCCACCAGGCTGAGCTGAGTGCTGCGCCGGGCTTCTTCAGTGGCGAAGTAGGTCTGCAGCGCTTGCTCGTTCAGGCTACGAATGCGCCCGAACAGGTCCAGTTCATAAGCGCTGACACCCAGGGTCGCCGAGTAGGAGCTGCTGATCCCGGCTTCACCGGTTTGCGAGGCGTCCGCCGGCAGGCGTTGGCGGCTGCCGCTGCCATTGGCCGAAACAGCGGGGAACAGGTCGGCGCGGGAAATGCGGTACTGGGCCGCATAGGCGTCGATGTTCAGCGCCGCGACGCGCAGGTCGCGGTTGTTTTCCAGCGCGGTCTGAATCAGCTGCTGCAGGGCAGGGTCATGGAAAAACTGCTTCCAGCCTTGCTCGGCAGCGGCCTGGTTCGGCGCCTGGGCCGGCGAGTAAGCCGGCCCTTGCGGGTACTGCCCGGCCACAGGGGCCTCGGGCTGCTGATAATCGGGTATCAGTGAGCAGCCACCGAGCACGAACGCGGCGACGGCTAGGGAGAGTAGCGACTTGCTCATTGGCCAGCCTCTTTAGGAGTTTCGGTGGCGTCATCCGGCTTGGCGGTCTTGCGCTGGCCCATGGATGACACGGTGACAAAGAACAGGGGTACCCAGAACACGGCCAGGACGGTAGCGGTGATCATACCGCCGATCACCCCGGTACCGATGGCGTGCTGGCTGCCCGAACCGGCGCCAGTGGAAATCGCCAGTGGCACTACACCCAGGACGAACGCGAGCGAGGTCATGATGATCGGTCGCAGACGCATCCGGCAGGCTTCGATGGCAGCGTCACGCAGGGTGCGTCCCTGTTCATGCAGTTCCTTGGCGAATTCGACAATCAGAATGGCGTTTTTCGCCGCCAGACCGATGGTCGTCAACAGGCCTACCTGGAAGTACACGTCGTTGGACAGGCCGCGCAGGCTGGTGGCGAGCAGGGCGCCGATGATCCCCAGCGGCACCACCAACATCACCGCGATCGGAATCGACCAGCTTTCGTACAACGCCGCAAGACACAGGAACACCATCAGCAACGACAGGGCGTACAGGGCTGGCGCCTGGGAACCCGACAGGCGTTCCTCGTAGGACAGACCGGTCCAGGAGATACCTACCCCGGCTGGCAGCTTCTTGGCCAGGGCTTCGACTTCAGCCATGGCTTCACCGGTGGAATAGCCCGGGGCCGGAGCACCGAGGATTTCCATGGCTTCGACGCCGTTGTAACGCGCCAGTTTCGGCGAGCCGTAGATCCAGGTGCCCTTGGCGAAGGTCGAGAACGGCACCATGGTCCCCTGGCTGTTGCGCACGTACCACTTCTTCAGGTCTTCAGGGGTCATCCGCGAACCCGGCACGCCCTGAATGTAGACCTTCTTCACCCGACCACGGTCGATGAAGTCGTTGACGTAGCTACTGCCCAGGGCAATCGACAGGGTGTTGTTGATGTCCGTCAGCGTCACGCCCAGGGCGCTGGCTTTCTCATCGTCGATTTCCAACTGGAACTGCGGTTCGTCGTTCAGGCCGTTAGGACGCACCTGGGACAGCACCTTGCTCTGTGCGGCCATGCCGAGGAACTGGTTGCGCGCTTGCATCAGTTTCTCGTGACCGATACCGGCGCGGTCCTGCAGGAACACGTCGAAACCGGTGGCGTTACCCAACTCCAGTACCGCAGGCGGGGCGAAGGCGAACACCATGGCATCACGGAACGTGAAGAAGTGCTGCTGGGCCCGTTCCGCGACCTTGAACACGCTGTTGTCGGCGTTACGCTCATCCCACGGTTTGAGCATGATGAACGCCATACCCGAGCTTTGGCCACGGCCGGCAAAGTTGAAGCCGTTGACCGTGAACACTGAGGCAACCGCATCACCTTCACCGCCGTCCTTGCCGGAACGCAGGAGGTATTCGCGCATTTCATCGACCACCACCTGGGTGCGCTGGGCACTGGAACCGGCTGGGGTCTGGACCTGGGCGAACAGAACGCCCTGGTCTTCTTCCGGCAGGAACGCGGTCGGGATGCGGGTGAACAGCCAGATCATGCCGACGATGATGATCAGGTAGGCCAGCAGGTACGGAGCCTTGTGCGTGAGGATGTTGCCCACGCCACGCTCGTAGCTGCGTACGCCGCGATCGAAGTTGCGGTTGAACCAGCCAAAGAATCCACGCTTGGGCGTGCCGTGCTCCCCCTTGGGAATGGCCTTGAGCATGGTGGCGCAGAGGGCCGGGGTAAAGATCAGGGCGACCAGCACCGAGAGGGCCATGGCCGAGACGATGGTGATCGAGAACTGCTTGTAGATCACCCCGGTGGAGCCGCTGAAGAACGCCATCGGCAGCAGTACTGCCGACAGTACCAGGGCAATGCCCACCAGTGCGCCCTGGATCTGGCCCATGGACTTCTTGGTGGCTTCCTTGGGCGACAGGCCTTCTTCGCTCATCACCCGTTCGACGTTTTCCACCACGACGATGGCGTCGTCCACCAGCAAGCCGATGGCCAGGACCATGCCGAACATGGTCAGGGTGTTGATGCTGAAACCGAACGCCGCGAGGATGCCGAAGGTACCCAGCAGTACCACGGGCACGGTCATGGTGGTGATGACAGTGGCGCGGAAGTTTTGCAGGAACAGGAACATTACCAGGAACACCAGCACGATCGCTTCGACCAGGGTGTGTACTACGCCCTTGATCGATTCGGTCACCACCGGGGTGGTGTCGTACGGGAAGACCACTTCCATGCCTTCAGGGAAGAACGGCTTGAGGCTTTCGATGGTGTTGCGCAGGGCTTTGGCAGTATCCAGCGCGTTGGCGCCGGTGGCCAGTTTCACCGCAAGGCCGGAGGCCGGTGCGCCGTTGAACTGGGCGTTGATACTGTAGTTCTCACCGCCCAGGGCAACATCGGCGACATCCTTGAGGCGAACCTGGGAGCCGTCCTTGTTGACCTTGAGCAGGATTTCCTTGAACTGCTCGGCAGTCTGCAGGCGGGTCTTGCCGATGATCGTGGCGTTCAGTTGGGTGCCGGGCAGGGCCGGCAAACCACCGAGCTGACCGGACGAGACCTGGACGTTTTGTGCCGCAACGGCGGCCTTGACGTCCACCGGGGTCAGGTTGAAGTTGTTCAACTTGGCCGGGTCCAGCCAGATACGCATGGCGTACTGGGCACCGAACACCTGGAAGTCGCCGACGCCGGCGGTCCGGGATATCGGGTCCTGCATGTTGGACACGATGTAGTTGGACAGGTCGTCCTTGGTCATGCTGCCGTCACGCGACACCACACCGATCACCAGCAGGAAGTTCTTCACTGCCTTGGTGACGCGGATCCCCTGTTGCTGCACTTCTTGCGGCAGCAGCGGGGTGGCCAGGTTCAGTTTGTTCTGCACCTGGACCTGGGCGGTGTCGGAGTTGGTGCCTTGCTCGAAGGTCGCGGTGATGGTCATGGTGCCGTCGGAGTTACTTTCCGAGGACACATAACGCAGGTTGTCGATACCGTTGAGCTGCTGCTCGATCACCTGGACCACGGTGTCCTGCACGGTCTGTGCAGAAGCACCTGGGTAGGTCACAGAGATGGCGATCGCCGGTGGCGCGATGCTCGGGTATTGGTTGATTGGCAGCTTGAGGATCGAGAGAGCCCCGACCAACATGATCACCAGGGCAATTACCCAGGCGAAAATCGGACGGTCGATAAAAAATTTCGACATGGTTTACTCCCCTTTGCCGCCTGCAGCTTTGTCTGTTGCCTGGGCAGGGGCCGGGTTTTTCGCGGCTACGTTGGTCGCTTCGCTGACTTTGACTTCAACGCCGGGCTTGACGTACTGCAGGCCTTCGGTGATCAGGCGATCGCCTGCCTTGAGGCCATCTTCGATCAGCCATTGGCTGCCCACGGTGCGGCTGGCCTTGAGCTGGCGCAGTTCGACCTTGTTGTCGGGGCCCACTACCAGCGCGGTCGGCGACCCTTTGAGGTCACGGGTCACGCCTTGTTGCGGCGCCAGGATGGCGGCGGCGTTGACCCCGGCTTGCAACTGGGCGTGGACGAACATGCCTGGCAGCAGGGTGTGATCAGGGTTGGGGAATACGGCGCGCAAGGTCACGGAGCCGGTGGCTTCATCGACCGAGACTTCGGAGAACTCCAGCTTGCCCTGGCGTTTGTACTCACTGCCGTCCTCGAGGGTCAGCTTGACCATCGCGGCGTTTTCACCGGCTTTCTGCAGGCGACCGCTTTCCAGCTCGCGGCGCAATTCCAGCAGTTCCACCGAGGACTGGGTCACGTCGACGTAGATCGGGTCCAGTTGCTGGATTACAGCCATGGCATCGGCCTGGCCATTGCTCACCAACGCACCTTCGGTGACGTTGGAGCGACCGATACGACCGGTCAGCGGTGCCAGCACCTTGGTGTAGCGCAGGTTGATCTGGGCAGTCTGCAGTGAGGCTTCCGATTGCAGGCGGTTGGCCAGGGCGGTGTCGTACTCCTGGCGGCTGACGGCTTGTTCGGTGACCAGTTGCTTGTAGCGATCGGAAATCGACTTGGTCGATTGCAGATTGGCTTCGGCGCTTTTCAAGGTGGCCTGGTAGACCGAAGGATCGATCTGGTAGAGCTGCTGGCCTTCCTTGACCTCAGCGCCTTCTTTGAACAGGCGCTTGAGGATGATGCCGTTGACCTGTGGGCGAACTTCCGCGATGCGGTAGGCCGTGGTGCGGCCTGGCAGTTCGGAGGTCAGGGTAAAGGCTTGGGTTTGCAGGGTAACGACGCCGACCTGAGGGGCTTGTGCAGCAGGAGCCGCCTCTTCCTTTTTACATCCGCTGAGCAGCGATGCCAGGGCGACGGCAGTGACCAGAGCGGTAACAGCTGGCTTGAATTGCATGAAGATCCTCGGGTCAGGCGCGCACAATGCGCACTAGAAAAGTGGAAAGGTGAAAAAATCGCGGTGAGTGGATAAGTAGCTTGCTAAGGAATATACTTACGTTCATGGTTGTTTGTAAATACCCTTGACCGCGTAGCCACCCGGTTACCAGAGCTGTTTCAAGGTGTGAATTGTAGGCCGGGGACCAGGCCCGTAAGAGGTGATCCCCACATTTGTTCAGAAGATGTTCAGGCATCGCTGAAGCATTCCTGATTGAGGTTTTACTGCCATGGTTCGTCGCACGAAAGAGGAAGCGCAAGAAACCCGCAACCAGATACTCGAAGCCGCCGAGAAAGCCTTTTACGAGCGGGGTGTCGCACGCACCACGCTGGCGGACATCGCCACTTTGGCCGGGGTGACCCGGGGCGCCATCTATTGGCACTTCAGCAATAAGGCCGACCTGGTGCAGGCCATGCTCGACAGTCTGCGCGAGCCGCTGGATGAGATGGCGCGAGCGAGCGAAAGTGCAGACGAAGAAGATCCGCTGGGCTGCATGCGCAAGCTGTTGGTTCATTTGTTTCATCAAGTTGCCTTGGACCCGAAGACCCGCCGCATCAATGAGATTCTGTTTCACAAGTGTGAGTTCACAGATGAAATGTGTGATCTGCGCCAACAACGTCGCACGGTCAGTCTGGATTGCAACATGCGTATCGCGCTGGCATTGCGTAATGCAGTGAATCGTGGACAGTTGCCGCAAAACCTCGATACCGAGCGTGCGGCGGTGAGCATTCATGCCTACATCGATGGCATGCTTTATCAATGGCTGCTGGCCCCCGAGAGCTTTGAGCTGCACCTGGAAGCCGAGCGCTGGGTCGACACCGGGCTGGAAATGCTGCGCTTGAGTCCCAGCCTGCGACTGCCGGACAACATGCGTAATTGAGTCTGTCTGTGTCAACACTTAAGGTGAACATCATCCCCACTGCATTCGCCTTTTGGCGATGGGGTGCTTTTATATACGGACACTCGCCTGCTTGATAGATAGCGGGCTATGTATTTTGTAGGAAAATTGTGTCGAGTGTGTGAATGAGTGTGAACCACCCGCTGTTCAAGACTGCCGAACAACCGGTCAAGGGCATTCTCCTGATTTGCTTGGCCGTGCTGTTGTTTGCCAGCCATGACACTCTGTCCAAGTACCTCTCCGGTTTTTATCCGATAGTCATGGTGGTGTGGGCGCGTTACGTGGTGCACACCCTGTTGATGCTGGTGGTGTTTGTCCCGCGTAGTGGTTTTTCCGCGGTGGTGCGCACCAAGCGTCCCGGGCTGCAGTTTCTGCGGGCAATGTGCCTGATCGGCACCAGCCTGTTTTTCACCACCGGGTTGCGCTATATCCCGTTGGCCGAAGCCACTGCCGTGAACTTTCTCGCGCCGCTGTTGGTGACCGCGCTGTCGGTACCGCTGCTGGGCGAACACGTGACCCGCCGCCAGTGGCTGGCGGTGCTCGGCGGTTTTGTCGGGGTGCTGATCGTGATCCGCCCGGGCGGGGCGCTGTTTACCCCGACCATCGTATTGCCGCTGTGCTCGGCACTGTGTTTCGGCTTTTACCAGTTGTTGACCCGCAAGCTCACCGGCATCGACAGCCCGACCACCAGTAACTTTCTCACCGGTATCATCAACAGCCTGATCATGAGCGCGTTGCTGGTATTTTTCTGGAGCACCCCGACCTGGCCCCACGCCGTGCTCATGATTGGCCTGGGCACCTGCGGCATGCTGGGGCACATGCTGCTGACCCAGGCCTTCCGGCATGCGGCGCCGGCGATGCTGGCGCCGTTCAGCTATGGGCAGATCCTGTTTGCCGGGATGTACGGCTACCTGATTTTCGACCATACCCCGGACAGCTACGCCATCGTCGGGATCGCAGTCATTTGCCTGAGTGGCCTGGCGGTAGCCTTCGGCCCGCGCAAACGTTGAGCAAACCCCAAACTGCAAACGCCCCGGCTCGTGCCAGGGCGTTTGCAGTTTGGGTGACGGCTTAGAGCGTCGGGTAGTCGATGTAGCCGACCGGTCCCTTGGCGTAGAACAGCTCCGGACGTGCTTCGTTGAGCGGTGCATCGGCTTTCAGGCGGGCAGGCAGGTCCGGGTTGGCAATGAACGGCACGCCGAATGCCACGGCATCGGCCTTGCCGCTGGCCAGCCAGGCGTTGGCGCTGTCCTTGGTGAAACGCTCGTTGACGATGTACGGGCCACCGAAGGCGGCCTTGAGCTGTGGCCCGAGGCTGTCGCCGGCTTCTTTTTCCCGCGAGCAGATGAACGCGATACCGCGCTTGCCCAGTTCACGTGCTACGTAGGTGAAGGTTTCGGCCAGGTTGTCGTCGCCCATGTCATGCAGGTCGGCACGGGGTGACAGGTGCACACCCACGCGGCCAGGGCCCCAGACTTCAATCGCGGCGTCGGTCACTTCCAGCAGCAGGCGCGCGCGGTTTTCCAGGGAACCACCGTAGTGGTCCGTGCGCTGGTTGGTGCTGCTTTGCAGGAACTGGTCGAGCAGATAGCCGTTGGCACCGTGGATCTCGACACCGTCGAAGCCTGCGGCCTTGGCGTTCTCGGCACCCACCCGGTAAGCGTCGACGACGTCGGCGATCTCGGCGATTTCCAGGGCGCGTGGGGTCGGGAAGTCGGCGAGGGGGCGAACCAGGCTGACGTGGCCTTTGGGCTGCAGGGCGCTTGGCGCGACCGGTGTTTCACCGTTGAGGTAGGTGGGGTGGGAAATCCGGCCCACGTGCCACAGTTGCAGGAAAATCTTGCCGCCGGCGCCGTGGATGGCCTTGGTCACGTTGCTCCAGCCACGCACCTGATCGTTGGACCAGATGCCCGGGGTGTCCGGGTAGCCCACGCCCATGGGTGTGACCGAAGTGGCTTCGCTGAGGATCAGCCCGGCGGAGGCGCGTTGTACGTAGTACTCGGCCATCAGGGCGTTGGGCACTCGGCCTTCGTCGGCGCGGCAGCGGGTCAGGGGGGCCATGATGATGCGGTTGGCCAACTCGAGGTCGCCCAGTTTGATCGGATCGAAAATAGTCGTCATGTAATAGCGCTCGTAGGCAGATCAGTTGGTCGCGGGAGCCAGTTCGGCGTCGCCGCCCTGGCGGAAGGTAATCAGGGTCACCAGCAGGGCGAGTACCGCCAGTGCCGCGGCTGCGAGGGGCACGCGGGTCACGCCGAAACCGTGGGCGATCACGCTGCCGCCGACCCAGGCGCCGAGAGCGTTGCCGATGTTGAAGGCACCGATGTTCAGGGTCGACACCAGGTTCGGTGCGGCCTTGCCGTAGGTCACCACGTTGACTTGCAGCGCCGGCACCGCGGCAAAACACGCGGTGGCCCAGAGGAACAGGGTGATTTCGGTGGGAATCAACGCAACGCTGGTCCAGGTCAGCACAGTGGAGATCACGGCCATCGAGATGAATACGCCGATCAGCGTGGCGGCCATGCCTTTGTCAGCCAGCTTACCGCCGATGATGTTGCCGACCGTCAGGCCCAGGCCGATCAGCATCAGGGTCCAGGTCACGCCGCGGGGCGAGACACCGGTGACTTCGCCCAGCAGCGGCGCGACATAGGTGAACAACGTGAACACCGACGCGGCGAACAGCGCGGTCATACTCAGGGACAGCCAGATCCCGGCGCCCTTGAGGGCTCGCAATTCGGCGCGCATGTCGAGTTTTTCTTCATCGCGCTTGGCCGGCAGGAAGCGGATCAGGCCGATCAGGGCGACCACGCCGATCACGGTCACCGCCCAGAAGGTCGAACGCCAGCCGGCTTGTTGACCGAGCGCGGTGCCCAGCGGGACGCCGAGCACGTTGGCCAGGGTCAGGCCGGTGAACATCAGGGCCACGGCCGAAGCGCGCTTGTTGGCCGGCACCAGGCCTGCCGCCACCACCGAGCCAATGCCGAAAAACGCCCCGTGGCAGAGGGCAGTGACCACCCGGGCAAACATCAGTACGTTGTAGTCGGTGGCCAGGGCGCAGAGCAGGTTGCCGACGATGAAAATCCCCATCAACGCTACCAGCGCAGCCTTGCGCGGCAGTTTGGCGGTGGCCAGGGCCATGAACGGCGCACCAATGGCCACACCCAGGGCGTAACCGGTCACCAGCCAGCCGGCGCCGGGAATCGACACACCGAGGTCGGCCGCCACATCGGGCAACAGGCCCATGATGACGAACTCGGTGGTGCCGATAGCGAAGGCGCTCAAGGCCAGGATGAGGAGCGAGAGGGGCATGGGTAGAGTCCTTGTCGAGCTCCTCAGAGCTCTTTGCCTAAGGTGTCGAGGAACGCCTGGATGGTTTCCTCATTTCGTTTGTAGAAATGCCATTGGCCGACTTTCTGGCTGCGGATCAGGCCGGCCCGGTGCAGGGTCGCCAGGTGCGCGGAGACGGTGGACTGCGACAGGCCGCAGCGTTGATCGATTTGCCCGCAGCAAACGCCGAAGTCGGTGCTGTGTTCCTGATCGGGGAACTGGGTTGCGGGGTCTTTCAGCCAGTTGAGGATGTCTCGTCGTACGGGGTGTGCCAGGGCTTTTATTATTTCGTCGAGGTCGATGGTGGACATGGCAGTGCTCGAATTGGGTAAAACGTTATATCGCGATGAGGCGAACTTTAAATCGGTACTTCGCGATATATCAATATGATTTTGATCTGAGGTCAGCTTAAATCGGTATATCGAGTTATAACGATATATGAGGCGCGGTGCTAAGCTACGCGCTATGAACTATCTCGCACATCTTCACCTCGGTGGCCAGCGTCCTGGTCAATGGCTCGGCAGTTTGTACGGCGATTTTGTCAAAGGCCGGCTGCAAGGGCAGTTTCCTGCGGAGATCGAGGACGCCATCACCCTGCATCGACAAATCGATGTGTTTACCGACCGCCATGGCTTGGTGGACGTCGCGTTGTCGCGTTTCAGCCTGACCCGACGGCGGTATGCCGGGATCGTGCTCGACGTGTTTTTCGACCATTGCCTAGCACGGGATTGGGCGCTCTATGCCGATTCGTCGCTGCCGACCTTCACTGCGGACGTGTACCGGGTGCTCGCCGCCGAACCGCAGTTGCCGGGGCGCCTGGCGCAGATCGCGCCCTCTATGGCGGCGGATGACTGGTTGGGCTCGTACCGCGAGTTTGCGGTGCTCGACCCGGTGCTGCGGGGGATCTCGCGGCGCCTGTCACGTCCCGAAGAACTGGCCGCCGCGATGCAGGAGCTGGAACGCTTGTATGAGCCGCTGAGCGAGGACTTTCGGTTGTTCTATCCAGAACTGCAGCAGTTTGCGGCGCAGCACCTGCGTACCCCTTGAGGCTTTTGGGGCTCAGGCCGCGATCAACTCACCCGCAGGTCTTGGTCGTGCCGGTTGTGCCACTTCACCAAACAAGGCGTTGTGCACCGCTTGCTGGGCGGCAAACGCCAGGGCGGCGCGTTCCTGGCCGTGACAGGTTATGGGCTTGAGCAGGTGGATGTGTACGTCGCCCTGATCATGGGCGAACAGGCGCATCAGGTGCGACAGCAGGTCGTCATCGCCGATGAAGGGGGCCAGGGGGTCGAGCTGCCCGTCGCGCAGGTAACGGATCGCCACCGGTTGCAGGGCGACATCGGCGTCGATGGCGGCCGAGAGCAGGCGGCCGTGGAAGGTGCGCAGCGAGCGACCATCGGTGGTGGTGCCTTCGGGGAACATCAGCAGCGGATGTTGCTGTTGCAGGTGGCGGCTCATCTGCTTGCGAATCAACTGGCTGTCGCCCGCGCCGCGCCGGATGAACAGGCTGCCGGCCTTGGCAGCGAGCCAGCCGGCGACCGGCCAGGTGCGCACTTCGGCCTTGGACAGGAAAGACAGCGGGGTAAGCATGCCCAGCAGGGGAATGTCGGTCCAGGATACGTGGTTACTGACCCAGAGCATCGGTTGGTGCGGCAATTGCCCGTGCACCGTCACGCGAAAGGGCAGGGCGCGGCTCAAGCGCTTCATGAAAAACCGCGACCAGCGTTGGCGCCGCAGCATCGAGTTGGCCACCCCCAAGCGCTCGAACAGGCCGAATACACAGGCCATGCTCAAGCCGAGCGCCACCACCATCAACACCCTGGCCACCCGCGCGTACACCCGCAAGCGGCTCATTACACGGCCGCCTTGAAGTGCTTGGCGTACCGTGGGCACAGCTCATCGCGCTTGAGCAGGATGAACACATCGGCGACCTGGAAGTCTTCGTCCCAGCACGGCTCGCCACAGATCTTCGCGCCCAGGCGCATGTAGGCCTTGAGCAAGGGCGGCATTTCGGCAATCACGTTGGACGGGATGTCGAGGCTGGGCAGCGGCTTTTTCGGTTCGGCGCGCAGGTGCTCGGTGCACAGGTAGCGCTCGCGCAGGCGCTGCATGATCGCGTGGGCCTGGATCCCGCCGTCCTGCATCGGAATGCTCGCGCAGCCCATCAGGTAACTGTAGCCACCCTGGTTCAGGACTTCGGCCAGTTCTCCCCACAGCACGGCGATGGTGCCGCCGTTGCGGTATGCCGGGTCGACGCAGGTGCGGCCGATTTCCAGGATCGGTCCTTGCAGGTGCACCAGGCCATGCAGGCTGAATTCCTCTTCACTGTAGAAACGCCCCAGGCTGCTCGCCGCCGTGTGGTCGAGCAGGCGGGTAGTCGCCACCAGGTGTCCGGTGTTCAGGTCCCGCACGCCGATGTGGCTGCAGTGAACATCGTAGTCATCCATGTCCAGACCCACTTCCGCGCCTTTGAGCTTGGCGTTGAACTCACCGCTAAAGACATTGAAGCGCAGGGCCTGGGCTTGCTGCAGGGCCTCGGCACCGATCAGGCGTTCGGCTTGCAGGCGGCGTTCAGTGCCGGTGTCGCGGATGCAGGCGATCTGGGTCATGGCGAATCTCCGTACGGGCTGCTCACCCGTCGTGGGTTGCAGTCGATCGACTTTGTTGTGCAAAGTCAGGCTATGTAGCCCCGGTGTCATCGCCATGAAGCTTTGGTGATGCTTGTATGACAGCCCTTGAGGAGCCGTATATGCCTTGGCAAGCCCTGTTGAACTGCCGCACACGATTGCCCGCAAACCCCGACCTGGCCGAGGGTTACGCCCGACTGCTGGAAACCTTGGGGGCGGTGACGCCGTTCGAATTGGCCGTGCGCGGCGCACGTTTGATGGCCACACCCGGCTGGGCATTTCTGGTGGGTTACCAGGCTGCCTTGCGCATGTTGTGGCCCAGCGCCCCCCTGAGCCTCGGGGCGTTGTGTGCGACCGAACAGCGCAGCCTGCGCCCGGCGGACATGCAAACCCGCCTGAGTGATCTGCGCCTGAGCGGGCGCAAGGATTTCGTCACCGCCGGCGACGCGGCGGACTGGCTGCTGATTGCCGCTCGCAGCGAAGAGCCGGGCCAGTCCCCGCGCTTGAGCCTGGCGGTGGTGTATCCCGGTGAACCGGGAGTGCGCCTGGAGAAACTGCCCGCCATCCCCTTGATGCCGGACATCAGCCACGGCCGGCTGTTGCTTGATGGCGCCTTGTGCGAACGGCTGGCCGGCGATGGCTGGGATGCCTACGTCAAACCCTTCCGCACCCTGGAAGACCTGTATGTGCTCAGCGCCCTGTGCGCCTGGCTCTATGGCGTCGGCCAGGACAGCGACTGGCCGCAGGCCCTGCAACTGAAGTTGCTGGCGCTGCTGGCCGGGTGCGCCGAGGTCAGCCGGCAACCGCCCAACAGCAGCGCCGGGCATGTCCTGCTCGGTGGCCTGTTCGCCCAGTTCGACGGCTTGCAGGGCGCGCTGGATGAAGCCTTTGCCGATGGCCCGCCACAGTGGGCGAGCGCGTGGACGCGCGATCGTGCGGTGCTCGACCTGGCAGCGGGCGCACGGGCCAAGCGCTTGGCCAAGGCGTTGGCGGGGCCCTTGTAGAATTGTCACCTATCTGGACTAGGCTCAGCAGGTTCTTCCTGCCGAGCCCCTACCATGTTCAAAGGCGTGTCCCTGCTGTTGATGGTGTTGTGCAGTTGCACGGTGACTGCACAGAACTGGCCCGCCGAGCAATGGGCGCCAGGTCCACCCGGTAGTGCTCCGGCGCTGGCAGCGCTGGAGGACTACGCCTTTGCCGACCGAGACGAGGTCACCCGCGCGGGCATCCGCACCGATGCCTTGCTGGTGATCCGCGACGGCCAACTGGTCTATGAGCGTTACGCCGGCGGCACGACGGCCGACACCCCGCACCTGACTTGGTCGGTCAGCAAAAGCCTGATGGCCGCCGTGCTGGGCGTGGCCTATGGCGAAGGCCGGTTCACCTTGCAGGACCCGGTGGCGACGTTCTTACCTGCCTTGATGCCCCATCCGCGGATCAGCTTCGCCGATCTGCTGCACTGGGCGTCAGGGCTGGACTGGCAGGAAGACTATGAATACGCCCCCTTGAACTCATCGGTGGTGGCCATGCTGTACACCCGCGGGCACACCGATATGGCGGGCTTCACCGCCGCGCATCCGGCATTCGGCGCACCCGGGCAGCACTTTCGTTATTCCAGTGGCGACAGCAACCTGCTGTCTGCGGCGCTGAAAAACATCCTGGGTGCCCAGCGTTACGCTGACTATCCCTGGACCGCACTGTTCGAACCCCTGGGCATTCGCAGCGCGGTGTGGGAGCGCGACGCCACGGGCACCTTTGTCGCCTCCTCCTACGCCTACATGACCGCCCGTGACCTGGCACGCATCGGTCTGCTGATGCAGCGCCAGGGCCGTTGGGGCGAGCGCCAGTTGTTGCCAGCCGAGTGGGTCGCCTTCAACCTCCAGCCCTTCGCCCACTACCAGGCCAATCAGGATGCTGCCGTACCGGGCGGCCATTGGTGGCTCAATCGCGCGGTGGAGGGGGCGCCGCGGCCCTGGCCCGACGTGCCACCCGACAGCTTCGCCGCCTTGGGCCATTGGGGGCAGGCGCTGTACGTGCTGCCCGCAGAGAACCTGGTGATCGTGCGGTATGCCGATGATCGTGATGGCAGTTACCGCCACAACGAATTGCTCAAGCGGGTCCAGGCCGCCTTCCCAGCGCAGGTATGGCCATGACCCGGAATCTTGTGCGGCGCCGGCCGCTGCTCAGCCTGCTGCTGGTGCTGATAGTGCTGTTACTGGGTTGGGGCTGGCAGCAGCGGGTGGCCTTATCGGCGTTCCCCGACATCCTCAGCGCCTACACCGCCAAGGAGTACTGCTCCTGTCGTTATGTGGCCGGTCAGTCGGCGCCGTATTGCCAGGGGTACGTCAAGCAGTACCTGCCCATCAGCGGTTTTGTCGATGACCTCGAGCACAAGCAGGTCACGGCCAGCGGCCTGGGACGCACGCACACCGCCCGTTGGCTGGGTGTGCGCGAGGGCTGTCGGCTGTTTCCTTGATCTTCTAGGTTTGCAATCGGCACCGGGCCAGTTAAGGTTCGTTCAGGTTTATCGGCCCCACGAGTGTCTATGTTCAACCGCTCCCTCTATAAAGCAGTCGCGTTCTCGCTGCTGGCCGGCTGCGCCGCGTCGGCCCAGGCCAATTGGTACCTGGACGGCGAGTCCTCACGCCTGTCGTTTATCTCCACCAAGAACACCCATGGCTCCGAGGTCCAGCGCTTTTTGGTGCTGCACGGCAAGGTCGATCCCAAGGGCCTGGCGCAAGTCGAAGTCGAGCTGGACTCGATCAACAGTGGCATCCCGCTGCGTGATGAGCGCATGCGCAAGGAGCTGTTCGAGATCGAGTCGTTTCCCGACGCGTTGATCACCACCCAGATCGACCTGCGGCCGATCAACGACCTGGCCCCCGGGGCGCAGCTGGAATTGCGCCTGCCATTGACCGTCAGCCTGCACGGCAAACAGCATCGCTACGACGCCGAGCTGCTGGCGACCCGCCTCGATGATCGGCGCTTCCAGGTGGTGACCCTGGAGCCGGTGGTGATCAGCGCCGCGGATTTCGACCTGGTGCCCGGGCTGGAACGGCTGCGCAAGCTGGCCGACCTGGCGGCCATCAGTCTGTCGGTACCGGTGGGCGCGGTACTGATTTTCACGGCGCGCTGACATGGCCGGCGCGGTGTTCCCGTGGCGTGACGGCAACCGCTTTGAATTGCTGATCGACGGCCCGCAGTTCTTCCCGCGCATGTTGCAGGCGATTGCCAATGCCCGGGACCAGGTCGAACTGGAACTCTACCTGGTGGAGGCGGGTGCCTGCGCCGAGGCCATGGTGCAAGCACTGGTGCAGGCCGCCGAGCGCGGCGTGCGGGTGCGCTGCCTGTTCGATGACTATGGCAGCCTGGCCTTCACCCTGGGCTTGCGCCGTCGCCTGAGCGAGGCCGGCGTCGAGCTGCGCCTGTACAACCGCCTGAGCTGGCGCCGCTGGGTGCGCAACCTGTACCGCGACCACCGCAAGCTACTGTTGGTCGACCAGGCGCTGGCGGTGGTCGGTGGCACCGGGGTCACGGATGAGTTCTGGACGCCGGGCCACGACAGCAGCGAATGGCATGAGGTGATGGTGGAAATCAGCGGCCCGCTGGTGCACGACTGGCAGGCGCTGTTCGATCGCCAATGGCTTGCCAACCGCCACCGTCGCGCCTGGAAGCCGGCCTCGGACTTCGGTCTGCCGCGCCTGCCCCGGGTGCCGCCGATGGGAGAAGGGATGGGCCGGGTGGCCTACGCCGACGCCGGCCAGCACCGCGACATTCTGCAATCGCTGTTCCGTGCCCTCAACAGCGGCCAGCGGCGGATCTGGCTGGCGACTCCGTATTTCTTGCCGACCTGGAAAATCCGCCGCTCCTTGCGCAAGGCCGCCGCCCGGGGCATCGATGTGCGCCTGCTGCTGACCGGACCACGCACCGATCACCCTTCGGTGCGGTATGCCGGGCATCGTTATTACCCGCGGTTGCTCAAGGCAGGGGTAAAAATCTTCGAGTACCAGCCGTGTTTCCTGCACCTGAAAATGGTTCTGGTGGATGACTGGGTGAGCATTGGCTCCTGCAATTTCGATCACTGGAACCTGCGCTTCAATCTGGAAGCCAACCTTGAGGCCCTCGACACTGGCCTGACCCAGGCGGTAGCGGCGAGTTTCGAGCGGGACTTCACCCTGAGCCAACAGGTCAGTCTGGAGGAATGGCAACGCCGGCCATTGTGGCGTCGGATCAAGCAGCGGATGTGGGGATGGGTGGATCGGGTGGTGGTGAACCTGCTGGATCGGCGGGGCTGAAGCCCAGCCTTGCCAACACCCAGAACCCCTGTGGGAGCAGACCGGCTCCCACAGGGTGATGTTGCCTTTGCGGTCAGAGCAATTCGAAGCTCTGCTGCGTCACCGCCTCTGAATCCAGGCCGATCTGCACGTTGAACTTGCCAGGTTCGGCTGCGTACTTGAGCTGGGTGTTGTAGAACTTCAGGTCGTCCTCTTCGATGCTGAAATGCACGACTTTCTGTTCGCCGGCCTTGAGCAGCACTTTCTGGAAGTCCTTGAGCTCCTTGATCGGGCGGATCATCGACCCGGTCTCGTCCTGGATGTACAACTGCACCACGGTTTCGCCGTCACGCTTGCCGGTGTTCTTGATCGTCACACTGGCGTCGATCTTGCCGGTCTTGTTCAGCGTGGTCGACGACAGCGCCATCTCCGACAGGCTGAACTGGGTGTAGCTCAGGCCATAACCGAACGGGTAGAGCGGGCCGGTGGTGTCATCGAAGTACTGCGAGGTGTAGTTGCCCGGCTTGCCCGGCGTGAACGGACGGCCGATGGTCAGGTGGTTGTAGTAGGTCGGAATCTGCCCCACCGAACGCGGGAAGCTGATTGGCAGCTTGCCGGACGGGTTGTAGTCGCCGAACAGTACATCGGCGATGGCATTGCCGCCTTCGGTGCCACTGAACCAGGTTTCAAGGATGGCGTCGGCTTGTTCGTTCTCCTCGAGAATGGTCAGCGGCCGGCCGTTCATCAGCACCAGCACCAAGGGTTTGCCGGTGGCCTTGAGCGCCTTGATCAGCTCGCGCTGGTTGGCGGGAAGGTTGAGGTCGGTGCGGCTCGAGGATTCGTGGGACATGCCCCGGGACTCGCCCACGGCGGCCACAATCACATCGGCCTGCTGCGCGGCTTTCACCGCTTCATCGATCAGCACCTGCGCCGAACGTGGGTCATCGACCACTTCCGGGGCATCGAAGTTGAGGAAGTTCAGGTAGTCGACGACTTTCTTGTCCGAGGTGATGTTGGCGCCTCGGGCATAACGCAGGGTGGCCTGGTTGCCGAGGGTGCGGGTCATGCCGTCGAACAGCGTCACCGATTGCGCCGGACGCCCGGCGGCGGCCCAACTGCCCATCATGTCGATCGGCGCCTTGGCCAGCGGTCCGACCAGGACAATGTTCGCGGTTTTCTTCAGCGGCAGGGTTTCGTTGTGGTTCTTCAGCAACACCAGGCTGCGGCGCGCCACGTCCCGGGCTTCGGCACGGTGCAGGCGGCTGTCGGCATAGGTGTCGACCGGGTCATCCTCGGCCTTGCCGATGCGCAGGTACGGGTCCCGGAACAGGCCCATGTCGTACTTGGCGCCCAGCACTTCACGCACGGCATTGTCGATGTCGCTCTGCTCGATCTCGCCGGACTTCAGCAAGCCTGGCAGTTCCTTGCCGTATAGGGTGTCGTTCATGCTCATGGCGATGCCGGCCTTGATCGCCAGCTTCGCCGCTTCGCGACCGTCGCGGGCCACGCCGTGCTTGATCAACTCGAAAATCGCGCCGTGGTCACTCACCGCCAGGCCCTTGAAGCCCCACTCCTTGCGCAGCAGGTCCTGCATCAGCCACAGGTTGGCCGTGGCTGGAATGCCGTTGATCGAGTTCAGTGCCACCATCACCCCGCCTGCGCCGGCGTCGATGGCCGCGCGGTACGGTGGCAGGTAGTCCTGGTACATCTTCACCGGACTCATGTCGACGGTGTTGTAGTCACGCCCGCCTTCGACCGCGCCGTACAGGGCGAAGTGCTTGACGCTGGCCATGATGTTGTCGGCGCCGATCAGGCCGGTGCCCTGGTAGGCCTTGACCATCACCTGGGCAATGCGTGACACCAGGTAGGTGTCTTCGCCGAACCCTTCGGAGGTGCGGCCCCAGCGAGGATCGCGGGAGATATCGACCATTGGCGCGAAGGTGATGTCGAGGCTGTCGGCGGCGGCTTCCTTGGCGGCAATGCGCGCGCTCAGGCCAATGGCGTCCATGTCCCAGCTCGAGGCCAGGGCCAGGGGAATCGGGAAAATCGTGCGGTGGCCGTGGATCACGTCATAGGCGAAGAACATCGGGATCTTCAGCCGGCTGCGCATGGCCGCGTCCTGCATCGGCCGGTTTTCCGGGCGAGTGATGGAGTTGAACGTGCCTCCGATGTTACCGGCGGCGATTTCCTTGCGGATCATCTCGCGGGGCATTTCCGGGCCGATGCTGATCAGGCGCAACTGGCCGATCTTTTCGTCCAGGGTCATCTGCTTCATCAGGTTGCTGACGAACGCGTCCTTGTTCTCAATGGGGGCAGGCGTGGTATCGGCCATTACCGAGTGACTGACCAGGCCGATGGCCAGGCTCAGCAAACACAGCTTCTTCATGAATAGTTTTCTCAAACGCTAAAACGACGGTCAGCGATACGCATCGGGTCAGCCAAAATTTAGGGAGCGACTATTGTTGTGTGGGTAAATGCAGCACACTTCGGAACTCTTTGTTCGCGCTGGGCATCTTTTAGCCGATTGGCGAGATGCAATCCAGTGGCGGGGGCAGATTAAGTCCCCAGAGGTTCAATTGAAGGCTGCCGGTCTATTTCCATCAGGAGCATCACTGACATGAATGTACAACAACGCTATCGTTCGGCCTGGCAAGTCACGGTTGTGATGCTGCTGACCTCGGTTCTGGCCGGCTGCGGCATCAACACCATTCCTACCCTCGACGAGCAGGTCAAGGCGGCCTGGTCGCAAGTGCAGAACCAGTACCAGCGGCGCGCCGACCTGATTCCCAACCTGGTGGAAACGGTCAAGGGCTATGCCAAGCATGAACAGGACACCCTGACCGCCGTGATCGAAGCGCGAGCCAAGGCCACCTCGATCCAGGTGGACGCCAGCACCCTGGACAATCCGGAAAAACTCAAACAGTTCCAACAGGCCCAAGATGGCTTGAGCGGTGCGCTCAGCCGTTTGATGGTGGTGTCCGAACGGTATCCGGACCTCAAAGCCAACCAAAACTTCCTGGCCTTGCAATCCCAGCTGGAAGGCACGGAAAACCGCATCAGCGTGGCCCGTCGTGACTTTATCGCGGCCGTGCAGGCCTACAACACCGAGATCCGCACCTTCCCCGGTCGCCTGTGGCATAGCGTGATGTACAGCGACCTGCCGATCCGCGAGACCTTCGAGGCCACCAGCCCCGACGCCGACAAAGCACCGCAAGTGAAGTTCTGATTACGCTTCAATGAGGTGTCGATGCGTGTATTACGGATAGGCCTGGCGCTGTGGCTCCTGGCATGTGTGACCACCGTCCAGGCGGCGCTGACGTTTCCCGCGCTGACTGGCCGGGTGGTAGACGCCGCCCAGATGATCGACCCGGCTGTACGCGAACAACTGACTCAACAGTTGCAGGCGCTGGAGCAGACCCGCGGCGACCAGATCGTGGTGGTCACCGTACCCGACCTGCAAGGCCTGCCCATCGAGGACTACGGTTATCAATTGGGCCGCCACTGGGGGATCGGCCAGAAGGGCAAGGACAACGGCGCATTGCTGATCGTCGCCCGGGATGAGCGCAAATTGCGCATCGAAGTCGGCTATGGCCTGGAAGGCGTGCTGACCGACGCGCAGTCCTGGGTGATCATCAACCAGGTGATCGCGCCGGCATTCAAGAGCGGCAACTACAGCAAAGGCATCAGCGACGGTGTCGCGGCGATGCTGCAGGTGGTGGGCGGCGACCCGCTGGCTGTACCGGCCCATGTGGCGGACGCCAATTTTGCCAAGGAAAATCCGGCGTTCTCCATCGGCTTCTTCGTGCTGCTGCTGATCGTGTTGTGGTTGTGCAATCGCATGGGGTTACCAGTGGGCGCGATTCTTCTCGCCATTCTCAGCAGCAGTGGACGTGGCGGCGGGGGAGGCGGTGGCGGTGGCTTCAGAGGTGGCGGTGGTGGTTTCGGCGGTGGCGGGGCCTCGGGCGGCTGGTAATGACAATAACTCAAGAGCATCTGCAACCATGGCATTACTGAGCGAACACGAACAACGCCAGGTCGCCGAAGCGATCGCCAAGGTCGAACAACAGACCGACGCGGAGCTGGTGACCGTGCTGGCGGCCCGGGCCGACGACTACGCCTACATCCCTTTGCTGTGGGCCAGCCTGTTGGCACTGGTGGTGCCGGGGATCATTCATTACCTGTTCGGCTGGATGAGCATGTACACCTTGCTGCTGGCGCAGTGGGCGACCTTCATTGTGTTCTGCCTACTGTTTCGTCTGCCGAAGATCACCACCCGGCTGATTCCGCGTTCCGTGCGGCACTGGCGAGCGTCGAACCTGGCGCGCCGGCAGTTCCTGGAGCAGAACCTGCACCACACCGTGGGCAGTACCGGCATCCTGATTTTTGTCTGCGAGGCCGAGCGCTACGTGGAAATCCTGGTGGACGAGGGTATTTCCAGCCGCCTGGACAACAGCCGTTGGGACGCCATCGTCGCGGCTTTCACCCAGCAGGTGAAACAGGGCCAGACCTTGCAGGGATTCGTGACCTGCATCGAGGCCTGTGGCGAGCTGCTCAAGGTGCATGTGCCGGTGACCCATGCGCGCAATGAGCTGCCGAACCGCCTGGTGGTGCTGGGCTGATTGTTGGGTGCGGGGCACCGTTGGGTAAATTACTGCGTGTCCCGACGGGCCATCCCCCCTAAAATACCCGCCATTTCCTGATTCGCACCCCCCGAGGCGCTTTTTCCATGTCCGTCACCGCAACTCCCGCCAGCCTCACGCCTGATCATCACGGGCAATTCATCGAGCTGTTGAGCAGCAGCCTGGCGCAGAACGCCTTCATCAAGCTGGTGCTGGCCAAGTACGTCGGCGACGAAGCGGACCTGCAGCGCATCATCATCAAGCAACTGACGGTCAAGGAGCAGCCGTGCCTGTCCTTCGTCTACCGCTACAAGACTCGCGACATCACCAAGAACTTCTCCCTGGCCGATGGCGTAGCGGCGATTGCCGAACTGTTGCCGGTGTCGTTCAAGAACGCGCACCTGCTGTCGCTGACCGATGAGGCGCAACTTGAATACAGCAAGAAGGGCAAGAGCTCGCTGTTCAAGAGCAAACCCCAGCAACTGCGCGAAGTGCCATCGGCCGAACATAACCGCGAGAAAAACCGCTTCCTGGACCTCAGCCGACCGTTCCTCGCCGACCTTGGGGTGACCAATAAGCAGCACGAGCTGATCCCGGCGATGTCGCGCAAGTGGAAGCAGATCAACAAGTTCATCGAGGTCTTCAGCCATGCCCTGACCTCCTCGCCACTGGCGCTGGACAAACCGGTGCGCGTGGCGGACTTCGGCTCGGGCAAGGGCTACCTGACCTTTGCCATTCACGATTACCTGCGCAACACCCTCAAGGCCGAGGGCGAAGTGACCGGGGTCGAGCTGCGCGAGGAAATGGTCAACCTGTGCAATGCCGCGGCGGCCAAGCTGCAGCACCCGGGGCTGGTGTTCAAGTGCGGCGACGTGCGCAGCGTGGCGCCGAGCAAGCTGGACGTGATGATTGCCCTGCATGCCTGCGACATTGCCACCGACTACGCGATCCACACGGGCATCCGTTCCGGAGCGTCGATCATCATGTGCTCGCCGTGCTGCCACAAACAGATCCGCCTGCAGATCCAGAGCCCGGCGCTGCTCAAACCGATGCTGCAATACGGCCTGCACCTGGGCCAGCAGGCAGAAATGGTCACCGACAGCTTGCGTGCGTTGTTCCTCGAAGCCTGCGGTTACGAGACCAAGGTGTTCGAGTTCATCTCACTGGACCACACCAACAAAAACAAGATGATCCTCGCGGTCAAGCGCGCCGAGCCGGTGGACCCGGCCCCGCTGCTGCAAAAGATCGAGGAACTCAAGGCGTTCTACCACATCAGCGAACATTGCCTGGAAACCTTGCTGCGGGCTGATGGCTACCTGTGACCCCGTGATTCTGTGGGGGAGAGCCGCGATGGCGGACTGACATTCAACATCGATGTTGATTGTTACGGCCCCTTCGCGAGCAAGCTCGCTCCTACATTGATCGCGGTCTTGCGGCCCAGCATCACCGTGACGATCACTCCGGCGGCAAACAGCCAGGTAATGGGTTCGATGTGCTCACCGAAGAACAGCGCTGAAAACGCGATGGTGAAGAAGATCTGCAGCAACTGGATTTGACTGACTCGGGCAATCCCCCCCATGGCCAACCCGGCGTACCAGGCAAAAAAGCCCAGGAACTGCGAGAACAGCGAGACGTAGCCAAAGGCCCACCAGGTCCTGGCGCTGACCGCACCTTGATGCTGCAGGGCCAGGTACAGCACCGGGCCGATCAACAGCGGTGTCGACAGCACCAGGGCCCAGCAGATCACCTGCCAGCCCCCCATCTCCTTGGCCAGCCGCCCGCCCTCGGCGTACCCCAGGCCGCCCACGGCAATGGCGCCGAGCATCAGCAAGTCACCCGCCTGAATGCTGCCTGCGCCGCTGATCAGCGCGTAGCCCAACACCAGCGCACTGCCCAGCGCAGCGCAGGCCCAGAAAGCTTTTGAGGGGCGCTCATGGGACAGCCACGCGGCGTACAGCGCCACGCACAGCGGTTGCAAGCCATTGACCAGCGCCCCATGGGACGCCGGCAAGGTTTGCATGGCCCAGGCCGAGAGCACCGGAAAACCGAGTATCACCCCGGCAATCACCAGAGTCAGGCCCTTGATCTGCTTCCAGGTCGGCCACTTTTCTCGACGCCAGAGCAGCAGCGCCGCGGCCGGAATGGCGGCGAACAGGGCGCGCCCCAGACTGTTGAGCAAGGGGTGCAGCTCTTGCACCACGATCCGGGTGAAGGGCAGGGTCAGGCTGAAGATGATGACGCCCAGCAGGCCCAGGGCCATGCCGGTGTTTTCGCGCGAGGACATAACGGCAACCAGAGTCGAAGGTGGCGGGAAGTGTCTTCATCTAGCCACAAAGCCGGGCGATTGCGCTGGAACAGCTAGGCACGGACTTATCCGTACAGTTGCAGGCACCGTAGTAGCGGGGTGTTACCCAGCCTCTGGGATTAGGACTACCTTAAACACTCTTTCTGCCCACGTTGTACCCAGAGGAGTCCTCCCCATGGCTGCAAAAAAGATTCTGATGCTGGTTGGCGATTACGTCGAAGACTACGAAGTGATGGTGCCGTTCCAGGCGCTGCTGATGGTCGGTCACACGGTGCATGCGGTGTGCCCGGACAAGACTGCCGGGCAGACCGTGCGTACGGCGATTCATGACTTCGAAGGCGACCAGACCTACAGCGAAAAGCCCGGTCACCTGTTTGCCCTGAACTTCGACTTTGCCCAGGTCGAGGCCGCCGATTACGACGCCCTGCTGGTACCGGGCGGGCGTGCGCCGGAGTACCTGCGCCTGAATGAGAAAGTCCTGCAACTGGTGCGCGCCTTCGACCAGGCCGGCAAGCCGATTGCCGCGGTCTGTCATGGCGCGCAGTTGCTGGCGGCGGCGGGCATCCTGGAAGGGCGTGAATGCAGCGCTTACCCGGCCTGTGCCCCGGAAGTGCGCCTGGCCGGTGGCACGTTCATCGATATCCCCGTGACCCAAGGCCACGTTCAGGGCAATCTGGCCACGGCGCCGGCCTGGCCGGCCCACCCAAGCTGGCTGGCCGGTTTCCTCGGCCTGCTGGGCACGACCATCACCTTGTAAATAGAGGCCTGTCCATGTGCGAGCTGTACGTCAAAGCCGATCCGATTTTGTACGAGTCACGCTCGCGCTCGCTGCGTATCTGTGGGGTGGTGACCACGCTGCGCCTGGAGAACCAGTTCTGGGACATCCTCAGCGAAATCGCCGAGGTCGACGGCATGACCACCAACCAGTTGGTCGCCAAGCTCTATGAAGAGGTGATGGATTACCGCGGCGAAGTGGTGAACTTCGCCTCGTTCCTGCGGGTCAGTTGCACCCGTTACCTGAGCCAGCGGCGCAGCGGCTCGCCGGAGTTGTCGGTGGTGCGCGCGGTGGTGAAGTAGGGCGGCGTGGTCTTTACTCTGAAGCGCGCAATCTTTTAATCGCCAAGGAGCACCAGCATGTCCGGATGGTACGAGTTGAGTAAAAGCAGCAATGGTCAGTTCCGCTTTGTGCTGAAAGCGGCCAATGCTGAAACCATTCTCACCAGCGAGCTGTACACCACCCGGGCGGCCGCCGAGGGTGGCATTGCTTCGGTCCAGAGCAATAGCCCGCTGGATGAGCGCTACGAGAAAAAGTCCACTAAGGACGGGCATCCTTACTTCAACCTCAAGGCTGCCAACCATCAGGTCATCGGCAGCAGCGAGGCCTATTCCTCGGAGGCCGCGCGGGACAAGGGCATTGCCAGCGTCAAGACCAACGGCCCGACCACGGTCATCAAGGACAAGACCCTGCCGGTGCTGTGAAACCCTCTGGAGCAGCAGCCGGACGGCGTTCTGCTTGCGCGTGATGGAGGTCAACGACAACGCGTCTCGTCTGGCCGAAACCGGCACCCCGTCGCGGGCAAGCCAGCGCCTGCCAATGTGGGAGCGGGCTTGCTCGCGATGCTTTCAGCCTAGACCTCGACCGGCACTGAAAGGCTCGGACTGCCCAAGGCGTGGGTCTTGGAATCAAAAAAGCGCAGTGCCACCCCGGTGTCTGCAAACAGCTTCCCGTAGTGACGCTTCTGGCTCTGGATAAACGCCGCGCTGCGCGGATAAATCGAGATCGCCAGGGTTTTTGGTTTCGCCTGGCACAAGGCGTGGACCAGGTGCGCATCCTGCTTGCCGAGGCTGTGGCCAAAGATGCACAAGGCGTCGTGCTGCTGCAGCAACTGGTCGTAGCAGAACGACAGGTAATCCGAGCTGCGGATGGTCTTGAGCTTGTCTTCGCTGCTGCCTTCGTTGACGAACAGCGGCACGTCATCCAGGGTTTTGAGCGTGTTGTTGATGGCAAAGCAGCCCAGCAATGTGCCTTCGGTGGAGGTCAGCTTGCGGGCGGTGCCATCCTGGTTGCGCACCAGGTGCAGGCCACCGTGCAGGTACAGCAGGCGGGTTTTGTCAGTGGCGCTGGCGCTCAGTTCGAAGCGCGGCTCGCTGCCCTGGAACAGATCGTCGATGGCCGCGCCCTGGTGCTGGATCGCCCAGTAATTGAGCAGGTCGTAGTTACTGGTGAAGACCGTCCGATAGCGGCCCAGCTCTTGGCTGATGCTCACCAGGCTCGAGGCTTGCACCAGGCGCCAGGGGATATGCACCGCGTGCACGGTGTTGATCAGCGCTTCCTTGATCGCGTAGTAGCGATTGCGCGGTGCCGCCGAGCTGACCGCCAGGGCCTTGTTGACCCGGCTGGTGGTTTTCAGGGCGCTGAGCACCTGCTCGAAACTGCGGGTGTGCAGGGCGTCGAACACGCTGAGCTCGGACTGGCTCAGGGGTTTTTCTTCGACGCTGCAGGCGTTTTCGAACAGCGAGTCGTAGCCGAAGTCGTCCCACACCGCGCGGCTGGCGCCGTTTCCCACCAGCAGGGCGCTGAACGGGGTGGTTGCACGCAACGCGTTCCAGTCTTCTAAGTGGGGATCAACATCCTGGAAATCGCTCATTGCGTCAGTCATCTCAAGCAGGTGGGGGACAGGGCGCAGACTTTATCACGACCGGCTGTTGAGCCAGATCAAGATGCACGGGGCGCGATGGGTTGATCCTTGGGGTATCCGCCGACGCCAAAGCTCGGTTCGGCCCACTTGCAGAGGACTCGCCATGACCAGCACATTCTTCATTCCTGCCGTCAACATCATGGGCATCGGCTGTCTTGACGAAGCCATGGACGCCATTGGCAAGTACGGATTTTCCAAGGCGTTGATTGTCACCGACAGCGGCTTGGCCAAGGCCGGCGTGGCGGCGTTGATCGCGGAAAAGCTGGCGCTGCAGGACATCGAGTCGGTGATTTTCGACGGGGCCAAGCCCAACCCCAGCATCGCCAACGTGCAAGCCGGCCTGGCGATGCTGCAGCGCAGCGAGTGTGACTTCGTGGTGTCCCTGGGCGGTGGCTCGCCCCATGACTGCGCCAAGGGCATCGCCCTGTGCGCCACCAATGGCGGGCAGATTGGTGACTACGAAGGTGTCGACCAGTCACCCAAGCCGCAACTGCCGCTGATTGCGATCAACACCACGGCCGGTACTGCCAGCGAGATGACCCGTTTCTGCATCATCACCGACGAAGCGCGGCACGTGAAAATGGCCATCGTCGACCGCAACGTCACGCCGCTGTTGTCGGTCAACGATCCGGCGTTGATGGTGGCCATGCCCAAGTCGCTGACCGCCGCCACCGGCATGGACGCCCTGACCCACGCGATCGAGGCCTACGTCTCCACCGCCGCCAACCCGATCACCGACGCTTGCGCCCTGAAAGCCATCGAGCTGATCAGCCTCAACCTGCGCGTGGCGGTGCGGGACGGCAATGACTTGCTGGCCCGGGAAAACATGGCCTATGCGCAATTCCTGGCAGGTATGGCGTTCAACAACGCGTCCCTGGGGTTCGTGCATGCCATGGCGCACCAATTGGGTGGTTTCTACGACTTGCCCCACGGCGTGTGCAATGCGGTGCTGCTGCCCCATGTGCAAAGTTTCAACGCCACAGTCTGCGCCGAACGCCTGACCGTAGTGGCGCAGGCGCTGGGCGTGGACACCCAGGGCTGCAGCCCGGAGGAGGGCGCCCAGGCGGCGATCGTGGCAATCCGCACACTGGCCAGGGACGTGGACATCCCCACCGGTTTGCGTGACCTCGGGGCCAAGCTGCAAGACATCCCGATCCTCGCCGCCAACGCCCTCAAGGATGCCTGTGGCCTGACCAACCCGCGGGCGGCGGATCAGCGGCAGATCGAGGAAATCTTCCGTAGCGCGTTCTGATTCCGAGGGGCCTTAGCCGGAGGTCACCAGGGAGCGGCCCGGGGAGGCGCTGAACTGAATCAACGCCACCCCGGCTATCAGCAGCACGGCACCCAGCAGGCGCGGCAACGTCAGATGCCGCTCCACCAGCCCGAACAGCCCGAAGTGATCAAGCACCAACGATGCCACTACTTGCCCAGCCAGGGCCAGGGCGATAAAGCCTGATGCGCCGAGTTTGGGCAGCAGCATCAGGGCCAGGGCGATAAAACATACGCCAAAGGCGCCCCCGGCCCACACCCACAACGGCGCCTTGCTGATAAACCCCAGCGATGGCAGCGGCAGGCGCAGGCTGATCATCACCGGCAGCAATATCAGCACACTCACCAGCAGCGAGGCGAGGGTGGCCCACAACGGGTGCCCCAGGCCGCGGCTGAGGTTGGTGTTGATTGCGCTCTGAAAGGGCACCACGGCGCCGGCGACCACAGCCAGCACCGACAAACCGGCCCACTGCACGGTACTCATAAGCATCTCTCCAAGAGGTTTTACTGGACTCTAGGTGATTCGTCGCGCAGATTGAAATTCCGATTAATCATCAAGAACATGCATCAGATGAATGATCTGCGCCGTATCGATTTGAACCTGCTGGTGACCCTCGACGCCTTGCTCAGCGAGCAGCACGTGACCCGTGCGGCAGAACGTCTGCACCTCAGCCAACCGGCTGTCAGCCATGCCCTGGCGCGCCTGCGCGAGATGCTCGGCGATCCGCTGCTGGTGCGCGCCGGGGCCGGCCTGGTAGCCACTCCGCGCGCGCTGGAGCTGATGGCGCCCCTCAGGGAGGCACTGGCCAGCGTCCAGGCCTTGCTGGCACCCAATACCTTCGACCCAGCCTCGGCCAAACGCCGGTTCCGCCTGGCGATGTCCGACTACGGCGCGGCCATCGTCCTGCCCGGCTTGATCGCGCGCTTGCGCCAGAAGGCGCCGGGGATCGACCTGCAGATCAGCCACGCCAGCCGCGAAGGCATGCTGGATGGCGTGCTCAACGGCGACATCGACCTGGCGGCCGGAGTCTTTCCCGAACTGCCCCATGAGCTGCGCTGCACGCCGCTGTTTGAAGAGCAGTTCGTGTGCCTGGTGGACGCCCGGCGCTTGCCGGCCAGTGGCGTGCTGGATTTGCCGACCTACCTGGCCCGGCCCCACGTGTTGCTGGAGATGCGCGGCAGTGGCACCCCGGAGATCGAGCGGGCGCTGACCGCCATCGGCCAGCGTCGCCACGTGGCGGTCAGCCTGCCGCACTGGAGCGTGGCCCCGCAGTTGATCGTCGGGACCGATTTGATTCTCACCGTGGCCGCCCGTGGCTTGCAGGGTGTCGATCAACCGCACTCAAGGGTCGTGCCACCGCCATTTCCGATCCCCTCGTTCAGCTTCGTCCTGGCCTGGCATGTGCGTCGGGGCGGTGACCAGGCGTTGAACTGGTTGAATCGGCAGATCGCTCAGGCGATAGTGCACGGCTGAGTTTTTTCACTTCAATGGACACAAGGAACAGGGAATGACCTTGAAATACCGCTGGCTGGGCTGTGTGGCAATGAGTGGCGCGCTGGGTGCGACCCAAGCTTATGGCGAGTGCTCGCTGCCGCCATTGCCCGAGGGCGTGCCGGGGTACTCGGTGTGCAAGGACTGGCCAGCCTACGATGGCCAGACGATTACCGCGCTGTCGCAGATCGAGCCCGACCCGACCTTGAGCGATGCCCCCGATGGCACCGGCATGTACGACCTGAAACTGGCGGTGGTCTCCAACATCGATGGCAAACCCCTGGCCCGTTACGCCCAGGCCTCGGTGTACAGCTCCGACGCCGTGCGCTTCGATGGCCTGAGCATCGACACCGCCCGCTACAAACTCACCTCCGACCTGCGTGCATTCGGTGTGCGTGCCGGCTTCACCGGGTCATCGCGAGCCAATCCGTTCGAACAAGCCGTGCTGTCGCTGTACGTGCGCGAAGGCAACACCTTGCGCCCGGTCCTCGAGCAATTGGTGATCGAGTCCAGCAATGGCGAATGGGATACCCGCTGCGCCGGCGAATTCAGCCGCACCAAACGCACCCTGGACCTGGCCAAGACCAGCAGCCACGGCTTCGCTGACCTGATCGTCAGATCGGTGACCACCGGCACGCAGAACAGCGTGGACAATGATGATTGCCAGTCCAAGGACATCGTGGGCCATACGGTGTCGACGACGTTGCGTTATGACGGGCGCCAGTATGTGCTGCCCAAAGAGCTGCAGGGCCTGTAAGCCGGGCCAAGGGCAGGTAAGACCGGCGGCCATGCTGCTCTGCATATTTAGGGTTTCAGCCATGGCAAAACCTTGTGATACAAAAGCCCGCTGCAGCCCGACATGGAGCTTTACCGCATGACTTCATCTTTGTTACTCGCCGTCCTGGCTTCCGGCTTTATCTACGGCATCACCCCGGGACCGGGTGTGCTCGCGGTGTTTGGCATCGGGGCGGCCCGAGGGCGGCGGGCCGGGGCGGGGTTTCTGTGTGGCCACCTGCTGGGCGATGTGGTCTGGTGCAGTACCGCGTTGATTGCCATTGTCGGTGCGCGGGAAATTGGCAGCAGTGCCTTTGATGTGCTCGGCGTGCTGAGCGGCCTGTACCTGTTTTGGCTGGGCATGCGGGCAATCCGCAGCCGTCGCAGCAATGGCGATGCGCCCCAGGGCGCGGCGCGGCAACCGTTCTGGCACGGGATCATGTTTGGCCTGACCAACCCCAAGGCTTATCCGGTGGCGGTGGCGACCTTTACCGCCCTGTTGTCCAGCCGCGCCGAGCTGCTGCAGTGGTCGATGTTGCCATGGCTGATCTTTTTGAGTTTCCTTGGTGGCGTTTTGGCATACGCTATTCTGATTGGCATTGTGGGCGCTCGTCGGGTGCGCACGTTGTATCAGCGTCATGAGCTGGCAATTACCCGGATTTGCGGGGTAATGTTCATCGGTTTCGCCATCAACGCCTTGCTGCACGCGGTGCCGGGGTTGCTGGCCAACAAGAGTTAAAGCTGTTTGCAGGGCTGCGGCAGCGGCTTGAGGCTATCGCGGTTCAGCGCGTAGGCCACGTCCATGGATGTCTACTCACGGCTGCATTTTTGGACAGTATCCATCCACGATGAGCACCGCAAACTCCGCGCCATTGGCCAGCTACATCGATCTGCTGCTCGACGTTGTCTGTGCCGTCGACAGTCAGGGGCGCTTCGTGTTTGTCAGTGCGTCCTGCGAACAGGTGTTCGGCTACACCCCGGATGAGCTGATCGGCCAGCCGATGATCGAGATGGTGCACCCCGCCGATCGCGAGCGGACCCTGGACGCCGCCCGGGAGATCATGCGCGGCAAACCCAACCCGAATTTCGAGAACCGTTACCTGCGCAAGGACGGCCAGGTGGTGCATATCCTCTGGTCGGCGCGCTGGTCCGAGGTCGACCAACTGCGCATCGCCGTAGCCCGCGACATCACCGAACGCAAACAGGCCGAATCCCGTCAGGCTGCGCTCTACGCGATTTCCGAAGCGGCCCATGCCGCCGAGGACCTGCTGGCTTTGTTCAAGCGCATTCACCAACTGATCGGCGAGTGGTTGCCGGCGCTGAACTTCTCGGTGGCGCTTTACGACGAGCACTGCGAGCAACTGAACTTCCCGTACCACGTCGACGATCACGAGCGGGATCCCGAGTTCAGCGTGACCGGACGGCTGTGCGCCGAAGTGGTCCGCAGCGGGCAGCCGGTGCTGTTGACCCCCGACCAGCCGTTTGCCTTGCCGGGGCTTGCCGGGCTGATCAACGATCAGGATTCACCCTGCTGGTTGGGCGTGCCGCTCAACGCACAAAGGGGCACGATCGGTGCGCTGATCGTCAAGAGCATGCCCGGCGGCGAGCGCTACACCGAGCGCGACAAGGAGTTGCTGCAATACGTCTGCGCCCAAGTGGCGGCAGCAATCGAGCGCCGGCAATTGCACAGTCGCCTGCAGTACATGGCACAGCATGATTACCTGACCCGCCTGCCCAATCGCGAATTGTTGCGTGAGCGCCTGAGCGCCGCCTTGTTCAAGGCCCGCCGGGACAACGGGCGCATGGCCCTGTTGTACGTTGACCTGGACCATTTCAAGCAGGTCAACGATACCTACGGCCATGGCATCGGCGACATGCTGCTGCAAGCCGTGGCCAATCGGCTGCAGGGCTGCGTGCGCGAGAGCGACACCGTCGCGCGGATGGGCGGTGATGAGTTCGTGGTGTTGCTCGACAGTGTCCAGGCCGCCGAAGACGCCGCACGCGTGGCACTGAAAATCCGCCAGGTGCTGGGCCAGCCCATCCGTCTGGACAGTCACAGCCTGAACATTTTGCCGAGCATTGGCGTGGCCTTGTACCCCGAGCACGGTCTTGAGGAAAAACAGCTGTTCAAGCACGCCGATGAAGCCATGTATGCCGCCAAACGCCTGAGTGGGCGCCTGGACCGGGCGTGAACCGGGCGCACCGCTCGTCGTGGCTTGGGCAGGTTTTCTAAACCTTTGTGCGTTTTGGCCTTCGAATGACAGGCGGGACCTACCGCTGCATTCATTTGTCTGTTCAAGGAGGGCGCGACCATGAAACCTGTGGCCAGCCGATTATCGACCATCAGTTTTGCCGTGTTGCTGAGCCTTGGCGCCAGCAGCGCTCTTGCCCAGTCGCCGGCCGACTTCATCAACGATGCCAGCGCCAAAGGCATGGCGGACATCGAAGCCAGCCGCCTGGCGCACCAGAAGACCGAGTCCAAGGCGGTCAAGGACTACACCATCGTGGTGATCAATGACCGCACCACGGCCAACCAGCACCTGGCGAAAATCGCCAAGAAACTCGACCTGCCCATCGCCCCTCGGGACGAGGTGATGAACAAGGCCAAGACCCTGACGCCCCCCATCACGGACGGTGAGTCCTTTGACTCGGCCTATGCTGCCAGCCAGGTAAAAACCACCGAGCAGGCCATCGAACAACTGCAACAGGAGGCCCGGACCACTGATGTGCCCGAGCTCAAGGCATTCGCCGAAGAGACCCTGCCCAAGCTCGAACAGCACCTGCAAATGGCCAGGGCCCTGCAAGCGAGCCGTTGACCGGCTTCAGCATTGATTCAAGTCCTGCTGCTGCCCGTCGGCAGCAGGCATGCCCTGCAGCAAAACCGACTCACCTTCACCGAGGCTGCGGTACTGCTTTCTCAGGGCTTCGAGCTGCTTGAGGTCGAGCGATTCAAGGCCAAGCATGACGTTTTGCGCATCCTTGGTCACCCGCAGCAACTCGTCGATCTTCAGGTGCAGGATGTCGGTGTCACGGTTCTGCGTGTTCTGGATCAGGAACACCATCAGGAAGGTGATGATGGTGGTCGAGGTGTTGACGATCAATTGCCAGGTATCGTTGAAATGAAACAGCGGCCCGGTCAGCGCCCAGACAACAATCAGCACAATGGCCAACAGGAACGTGCGCGGACTACCGGCCCACAACGCCAGCTTCTGTGACACCTTCGCGAATTTCATTGCCGTGTTCCTTTTAGGGATGAACCTGATGTTCAGACCGCGAAGGTGGGCTGGATTTGCTTTTGCCGTCTTTGGTTCAATCCCTGCCAGGATCGCCTGCGGCGCTCTTTCTTTGTGCCGGTTTGTGACTAGTATCAATGGCAGTCAATTTGCCAGCATGTACAAACACGGATCTGAAACGGGGAAGAGGTCACTCATGGAATTTATCGAAAAGCTTTCAAGTCTCTCGGCCAAAGTCCGGTTGCAAGGTGCGACCATTCAAACAGAAGAAGCCACCAAAAATGCCTTTGTCATGCCCTTTATCAGCACTGTCCTGGGGTACGACGTTTTTGATCCGTCTGAGGTAATCCCGGAATTTGTTTGTGATGTTGGAACAAAGAAGGGGGAAAAAATCGATTATGCGATCATGAAAGACGGTGAGGTCCAGATCCTCATCGAATGCAAGAAAATTGGCGAGCCTCTGCACATCAATCATGCATCGCAACTGTTTCGCTATTTTCATGTCACGAGTGCGCGAATTTCTATCCTTACTAACGGCCAGGTCTATAAGTTTTTTACCGACTTGGACGCTCCCAACAAAATGGACGAAAAGCCCTTTCTGGAACTCGACCTGCTGGACATTGACGAGTATTCAGTTCCAGAACTGACGAAGCTGACCAAGTCGGCGTTTGATGTCGATTCGATCATCAATGCGGCGGGTGAGTTGAAGTACGTCAGTCAGATCAAAAAAGTCATTGCCGCGCAGGTCAGCAAACCCGACGACGATTTCGTCAAAGTGTTCGCCTCCCGGGTGTATGACGGTGTGATCACGCAAAAAGTCCGGGAACAGTTCCAGGAGTTGACCAGAAAAGCCGTTGTGCAGTTTCTCAATGATCAGATCAATGATCGACTCAAGTCTGCAATGAGTGGCGCCATTCAGCCCAGCCTGGCGTCCCTGCCACCGGCAGGCTCCAGTCCTGATGTTACGGATGATCGCGACGAGTCTGATGACAAGGTGTTGACCACACTGGAAGAGCTCGAGGGGTATCACATTGTCCGTGCGGTGGTGAGATCTGTCGTTGATGCCAAACGTATTGTGCAACGTGATACTCAGAGCTACTTCGGCATTCTGCTGGACGACAATAACCGTAAGCCCATCTGCCGCCTGCACTTCAATCGCTCACAGAAGTACATAGGAATCTTCGACGAAGAGAAAAACGAAACGCGGCATCCGATCAACTCAGTCGATGACATTTACGAGTATTCAGATCGCCTGAAAAAGACAGTGGGGTACTACGAGTAACTTCTGCCCTGAAGGTTGAGCCCTGAGCCCTGAGCGCTTTGGGCTTAGCCTTCAGTTAAAAAGCGTCAGTGTTGGCCAGTGGACCGGTGTCGGGGGTAATGCCAGCCACCTAATGTAGGCGCGAGCTTGCTCGCGATGGACGTCAGGGCAACGATTTTATCCAGAAAACACGCGTCAACGCTCCACTGCCACCAGCAACATCATTGGCCGCTCCCGTTCCTCGGCGAGTGCCGGCTGCGCCTCCACCTGTGCCGCCGTGGGTCCCCATTCATTGACGTGGGTTATCCGAAAACCGACGGCGATCAACTGGTTCAACAAGGTTCCCAAGGTGCGGTGCTGTTTGATCACACCGTCGGCCAGCCAGTGGGTCACCCGTTCGCCTTCGTGTTGATAACTGTCCAGCGGCCAACGCTTGTGGCCTTGGGCGTCGATGATCCAGCCAGGGTTGCGCGGGGCCATGAAGATCGGGTGCTCGATGGAGAATACAAAACGCCCGCCGGGCCGCAGCGCGGCATACAGGTGGTTGAACAGGCCGGGCAGGTCCTTGATGTAGTGCAGGGCCAGTGAGCTGTAGGCCAGGTCGAAACTATGGGTAGGAAGATTGAGGTGTTCGAGGTCGGCATGGCGGTAGGTGACATTGCCGGCATGGGGAGTGGCCCGGGCGCGTCCGAGCATTTTTTGCGAGACGTCCAGCCCCAGCACCTGTTGTGCGCCTTGCTCGCTGGCCCAGCGGCAGAACCAACCGTAGCCGCAGCCGAGATCGACCACTTGCAGGTTCGACAGGGGAGGCAGCAGGGCTTGCAGGGCGGGCCATTCCGGTGCGGCGTCGAGGCCGCCGATGGAGCGCTCTAATTGGCTGTAACCCTGGAAAAAACCAGGGTCGTCGTAGATGTTTTGCGTCATGGGCAGGGTTCCTCTATCAACCTGGGCCGGGGGCAGATGTTTCAACCCGTGACCGCGTCTTGACGCAGTCCTCAGGCTCGTCGCTTACTGGCGCCCCACGAGCGAAACGCACAGTCTAGCGTGGCGCTCATATCCTGAACGGTTACAGGAGTATGTGATGAGCTGGTCTGCCCAACAGTATGTGGCGTTCGAAGACGAGCGCACCCGCCCGGCGCGCGACTTGCTGGCTGCGATCCCCAAGGTTGATGCACGTTCGGTGATCGACATCGGCTGCGGCCCGGGCAACTCCACCGAGTTGCTGGTACAGCGTTTTACCAACGCCGCGGTACGCGGTATCGACAGCTCCGCCGACATGATCGACGCCGCCCGCAAACGCCTGCCGGGCGTACGTTTCGACACCAGCGATATTGCCACCTGGAACGAACCCGGTCCGTTCGACGTGATCTTCGCCAACGCGGTGCTGCAGTGGTTGCCCGAGCATGCCACGCTGCTGCCCGGGCTGGTCGGCAAACTCACGGTGGGTGGCAGCCTGGCGATCCAGATGCCGGACAATCTCGAACAACCGCCCCATCGCATGATGCGCGAAGTCGCGGCCAATGGCCCTTGGGCGGACAAGCTGGCCCCGGTCGCCGCGCAGCGCACGACCCTGGACGACGCCAACAGCTATTACCAGATGCTCTGTCCCTGCAGCGCGCGGGTGGATGTGTGGCGCACCACCTACCATCACCCGCTGGAAGGCGGCCCGGCGGCGGTGGTCGAGTGGTTCAAGGGCAGCGGCCTGCGGCCCTTTCTGGAGCTGCTGAACGAGGTGGAGAAGGCCCAGTACCTGGCGCAGTACCTGGAAGCTATCGAACCCTACTTCCCGGTACTGGCTGACGGCTCCGTGCTATTGCCGTTCCCGCGGCTGTTCATCGTCGCCACCCGCTGAGGGATCAAGCCTGCTGCAACACCTTCAATGCCGCCGAGGCCAGAAAGCCGGAGCGGCTTTTTTCTTGCGGGTGGTGCAGCACGTATTCGTCGATGCGGGTCAGCAGATAGGCGGGCAGGGTGATGTTGAGTTTCTTGAGCGGTGCCCCATGGAATCGCAGGCATAAAAAAACCGGTCACTGTGGACCGGTTTTTTTGTCGTCCCCCGTCAGAAAGTTACCTGACGCAAGACTGAAATGAAGTGGAGCGGGTGAAGGGAATCGAACCCTCGTTATCAGCTTGGGAAGCTGGAGTAATGCCATTATACGACACCCGCTCGGAACGGCTGACTTTGTACCAGATGTGGCGACGGATTTGAAGTTTTTCTTTGCTGGATCTGCATTTACGCAGTTTTTTGCGGGCAGGGCGAAGCATTGTCGGCGGCGACTGGACGCAGGGTGCGGTCTGTCGCGGGCAAGCCTTGCTCCTACAGGTAGGGGATTACCTAAGGTGGCGAGGCTGCTCGCGAGGACGCTGTTTCAAATGGCCAGTGCATGGTGGTCCTGGGTGAAGTGGGAACGCGTCCGGCCTTCGTGGGGCGCCGGTTTCAGGAAACCCAGCAGTGCCTGGCGGCTGTCTCGGCAGGCAGCTTTGTGCTCCATGTCGAGAAAGTGCCCGGTGGCCTCGATGGTGCTGAAGGTGCTGTGTTGCACATGGTTGCCAAACAACCGGGCATCGCTGGCGGCGGTGTACTCGTCCCATTCACCGTTCATGAACAGTACGGGCACATCGATTTGCCTGGCGGCCTTGAGGTAGCACAGGCGGTCACTGTTGAGCACGTGGCTGATGTGAAAGTGCATCTGCCCGTATTCATGTTCAGCCAGGGTGCTGACGTGGCGGTAGTTGAAGCGCTTGAACAACGACGGCAAGTGCTTGCCGATGGTGTCGTTGACCAGGTGGCCGACGCGGTCGCGATCGAGGTTGCCGAGGTAGTCGACACCTCGCTCCAGGTAGTCGCGCATCGGTTCGTTGATCACCGGCGAGAACGAGCTGATCACCGCCTTTTCAATCCGCCGCGGGCGATGCGCGAGGGCAATCATCGTGGCGGCACCGCCCCACGAAAATGACATCACGTGCTCGGCGGCGAAATGGTCGATCAGCTCCAGGAGGATCTGCCCCTCCACTTCCTTGGTGAGCATTTTCTCATGCTGATTGTGGGCTTTTGACCGGCCCGCGTAGGGTTGGTCGTAGAGCACCACGTTGAACTGTGGATGGAGGTTTTTCACGGTCTGTGCAAACGACGCAGTGGTGGCCATCGAGCCGTTGACCAAAATAATGGTCTTCTCTGCGGCATCTGCGCGATAGAACTCCGTGTAGACCCGATACTGACCTTGTATGTCCAGCACAGCGATTTCTGGCCTCATGTCGTAAGACTCCTGGCAAGCGTGTAGGCGCGCAACTGAGTGTGCACGGGCTTTATGACAGGTAGGCATACGCCTGGAAGGTGAGGGCCCATGTCGATCCGTTAATGTCTGGTCGACGGGTGTTGTTATAGGCGGGCAGTCTGTCGGGGGAGGTGGAGACGGGAGGCGCTCGACCGACAAAAAGTTTCTTAGAGGTATGGTATGACTTGGCGGTCACATTTTGGCCGACGGTTTGATTCAAGCAGGGTGCCGGCTATCGCGCAAGTGCCGTTGGCGAATTGTTCGACAATGTCTGCCCGGCGGTCGCGCAATCAGATCAGGGCGATCTCGGCAGCGCTCAGTGGGCGGTATTCGCCCGGTTTCAAACGGCTGTCCAGCGTCAACGGGCCCATCTGTTCGCGATGCAGGCGCATGACCTTGTTGTCGAAGTGGCCGAACATCCGCTTCACCTGGTGGTAGCGGCCCTCGATGATGGCCAGGCGCGCCGCCCGGGGAGCCAGCAACTGCAGGTCGGCGGGCTGGGTGGTGAGGTCTTCGAAGGCGAAGTACAGGCCCCGGGCAAAGGTTTCGGCGTACTCGGGCGTAATCAATTGCTCGGTTTCGACGTAGTAGATCTTCGCCAGCTTGGTCTGTGGTTGGGTCAGGCGGCGTGACCAACTGCCGTCGTTGGTGATCAGCATCAAACCCGTAGTGTTGAAATCCAGACGGCCGGCGATGTGCAGGTCAAGCTTGTCGGGTTCGTGGATCAGGTCGAGGACGGTCGGGTGCTCGGGGTCGCGGGTGGCACTGACGCAACCTTCGGGCTTGTGCAGCATGAAGTAGCGCGCGGGCTTGCCGGCTTGCAGCACCTCGTCGTCGCATTCGACGCGGCTGAACTCGCGCACCTCGGTGTACGGGTCGCTGACGATCTGCCCGTCGACCTTGATCCGCCGCTCGACCAGCAGCAGGCGCACCTGTTGGCGGTTGAAACGCGGCAAGTTGCTGAGGAAACGGTCAACGCGCATGGGAGTCGGCAGCTCGGCAAAGGGCGCGCATCTTACGCGACAGGCGCGCCGGCTGCCTGCAATTGTGCCTCGACCTGGGCGCAGCCGGGGCACAGGCACGACAGGTCGCGCAGTTCGGCGGGCAAGGCCGCCAGCACCGCCGGGTCGATGGTCACCGTGTAGCACCAGCAACGGTGTTGGGCGGTGCGCGGGTCGGCGAGGCTGCAAGCGTTGCTGGCGCCGCAGGCCGGGCAGAGGTCGGGTTTATGCATAGCTGGCGTGAGGCATCTGGGTACAGGTCCGGTTGCGGCCATGTTGTTTGGCTCGGTACATCGCCTGGTCGGCGCGTGACAGCAGGTCGTGCAAGGTGTCATCCGCCTGCAGGGTGGTCAAGCCGAGGACTCACGAACGTAGCAAAAACAGGGCATGTACCGCGGTCGACGGCAGGCCAGTCGACGGATGACATGTATCAAGCTGTTGCCGATGCGCACCAGATTGCCAATTCGCTGTCAGATATCACGTCAGGCAGATTATTTGGCTGATGCCCGCCCGCGTCGCTGGTGTGGCTCTTTAGCGGTCCAGGAGGCCGCCATGTATCGCCGACTTGTTCTGATTACTTCGATGAGTTTGAGTCTTGCCGCGTGCGTTCCTTATTACGACGGAGGTTCGAGCTACTACCGTTCAGACATCTATTCTTCGCCGGCGCCGGTCTACTACGGGGGTGGTTCATATTATTCCTACCCGCGCAGTTATTACTCGCAGTCGTCGCGGTATTACCCCTCGGCACGTTATTACCAGGCGGCCCCGCGTTACTACCAACCGTCACCCCGTTACTACCAGGCGCCGCCCCGGGCCTACCGCCCAGCCCCCAGCCATGGCTGGGACGGTCATCGTAACCAGGGGTGGGGCAACCACTATGGCCAGAGCAACCAGCGCTGGGAGCAACAGGGTGGGCGGGGCGGGCGCGACCATGCTGACCGGCGTGGTGATCGGCATGGCGAGCACAATGGACGTGGTGAGCGAGGCGGGCGCAACCGCTAGATCAGGCAACCGGCAAGCGGCGCATCCCGCGCCGCTTTTTCATGCCCAGGATTCAGTAGTCCGACAGGTCCGCCAGCGGGTGCCGGCCTTCCCACACCTTGTGAAAGTGCGCCTCGACCACGGCCTGGGGGATTGCGTTGACGTCCGGCCAGTGCCAGCGCGGCTTGTGGTCCTTGTCGATCAGGCGCGCCCTGACGCCCTCGCTGAACTCCGGATGGCGGCAGCAATTGAGGCTCAGGGTGTATTCCATCTGAAAGACTTCGGCCAATGACAGGTGGCGGGCGCGCTGGATCTGCTCCCAGACCAGGTGAGCGGTCAACGGGCAGCCGTCGTGCAGGTTTTTTGCGGCGCGGGCCAGCAGCAGGTCGGGGTGTTCACGCAACAGGCTGATGGCGCGCCAGGCACACCGCACATCGCTGACGTCCAGCAGTTCATCGATCTGCTGGCGGCGTGGCAGCCATTGCGCCTCGGGCATCTGCCCGATGGCCTCTTGCTGCAAGGCCTTGAACAGGCTGTTGAGCTGCATCGCGGTCTGCTCCTGCCAATTGAGCTGCAGCAGGCCTTCGATCAATTGCTCCTGCTGGTCATCGAGCAGGAAGCGGTCAGCCAGGTCCAGGTCGAGGGCATCGCGGGCATTCATCTGGGCACCGGTCAAACCGAGGAACAGCCCCAGCTTGCCCGGCAGGCGCGAGAGAAACCAACTGGCGCCGACATCCGGGTACAGGCCGATGCTGATCTCGGGCATGGCCAGGCGGCTGCTGGGGGTGACGATGCGGGTGCTCGCGCCTTGCAGCAAGCCCATGCCACCCCCGAGCACGTAGCCATGGCCCCAGCAGATCAGCGGCTTGGGGTAGGTGTGCAGGCGGAAGTCGAGGCGGTACTCCGCTGCAAAGAATTGTGCGGCCAGGGGCGGTACTTCGCCGGGGTGGGCGTGACAGGCCTGGGCCAGGCTGCGCACTTCGCCACCGGCGCAAAACGCCTTGGCGCCGTTGCCGCGCAGCAGAACGCAGACCACCTGCGGCTCTTTGGCCCAACTGTCCAATTGCTCGGTCAGGGCCCGGATCATTGGCAGGGACAGGGCATTGAGGGTGTTGTCGGCATCCAGGCTGGCGATGCCGATGCGTGCGCCATCTGTGCCAGTGAGTTCTTCGAAGTGCAGATTCATCGTGACCTCGATTGCGGATTCAAGGGTTCATTATGAGCGTTGTGCAGGAAAGTGCCGGATCTGCGTCAGATCAATTGACAAGCGTGATGGGCTTTCCTAGGGTTCGCCCCATTGTTTTTGCCGGATGTAACCATGACTGCTGACGACCGTATCAAACTCGAACCGAGCTGGAAGGAGGCGCTGCGTGCCGAATTCGACCAGCCCTACATGGCAGAGTTGCGCACCTTCCTGCAACAGGAGCGTGCGGCAGGCAAGGAGATCTACCCACCCGGCCCGATGATTTTCAACGCGCTCAACTCTACGCCGCTGGACAAGGTCAAGGTGGTGATCCTCGGCCAGGACCCCTACCACGGCCCGGGCCAGGCCCATGGCCTGTGTTTCTCGGTGCAGCCGGGCGTGCCGGCACCGCCGTCGCTGGTCAACATCTATAAGGAGTTGAAGCGCGACCTGAACATCGACATCCCCAGTCACGGCTGCCTGCAAAGCTGGGCCGACCAGGGCGTGCTGATGATCAACACCACCATGACCGTGGAGCGGGCCAATGCCAACGCCCATGCGGGCAAGGGCTGGCAGTTCTTCACCGACCGGATCATCGAAGTGGTGAGCGAGCATCAACCCCATCTGGTGTTTCTGCTGTGGGGCGCCCACGCGCAGAGCAAACAGAAACTGATCGACGCCACCAAGCATTTGGTGCTGACCTCGGTGCACCCCTCGCCGCTGTCGGCCTACCGCGGTTTCCTCGGTTGCGGGCACTTCAGCCGTACCAACAAGTACCTGGAGCAGAACGGCGAAACGCCGATCGAATGGCGGTTGCCGCCCGGCCTCTAACGCCGTCACCGTTAGTACACCGCTGGTCGGATATCAGCGGGTACCTGTTACTTCTGACAGTAGACGTAACAGGACACCGCCTGTTCAATTGATCCCTGAGGGCTTGCCGCTCTTTCCAGGGGTATCCTTGAACAGGAGTTGATCATGAATACGCAGAAACTGAGTGAAATGGACTTTGCATTGGACGAGGGGCGTTTTTTCGCGAAATCAACGCGTTGGCCTCCTTCCGATCCTAAAAGCACTATCGATACAACAGAAGTTTTTGCAATGCGAGATGATGTAGTCGGTAACTATCAGGTGGGTGGCCGGGTTTGGGTAGAAGATTACTTTTTCTCGGTCATTTTTGATGTTCCGCTGGATGCGCAAAGTGCCGAGTATGACGTTGGACCTCAAGGGATAACGGCTCGGTACAATGTTCTCCACGATAATGGGGAGCATGAGTTGTACCGAGCGATCAGTGGCACAATTCAGCTGGTTGTCGACCCTGCATACACTCAGTTTTCGGCCAAGGAGTTCCGCTTTGTTGGTCGTTGGGGAAGCACTGAAACTGCTGAAATTTATTTGGGGAATTTCAGTATCTTGAAGTTGGCGAAGAAGTCAGTGTCGAATCGCTGAACGACGGTCAGGTTTACCGTAGGAGCGGGCGTCAGCTCCTACGTGCTCGGGTCATCCGGCTGCCGGTCCCAGTGCCTGAACAAGGGTTCGGCCAGAAACAGTACGAACAGCAAGCGCATCACCTGCATGGCGGTCACCAGTGGCACCGACAGTTGCAGGGTTTCGGCGGTCAGGCTCATTTCGGCGATGCCGCCGGGCATCATGCCCAGGGTCAACGAGCGCAGGTCCAGGTGGGTCAGGGCGCTCAAGCCCAGCGCGGCCAGGGTGGCGATCAGCATGGTCAGTGCCGTGCCGATCAGGGTGCGGCCCATGAAGGAGGGCGCGCGGCGGAAGAACTGCCGGTTGAAGTGACAGCCCAGGCCACTGCCGATCAGCCATTGCCCGACCTGGCTGCCGCCATCGGGCAGGCCGATGTGCAGGTCCAGGCTGATACTCACGGCGGCACTCACCAGCAACGGCCCGAACAGCCAGGGATTGGGTTGGTGCAAGCGTTGCCAGAGCCAGGCACACAGCGCGCCCGCCGGGAACAGCAGGGCCAGCCAGCGCCAGTCGACGCTGGCCGGATGCAAGACCGGCACGCCTTCGCCCAGCAGGTACTTGAACGCCGCCGGCACACACAGCACCACCACCAGCACCCGCAGGCTTTGCCCGGCCGCCACTCGGCTGAGCACGGCGCCGTTACGGGCGCCGAGGTTGACCATTTCACCGGATCCGCCCGGCATGCTGGAGAAAAATGCGGTGGCGCGATCTTCGCCGGTGCGCCGCAGCAGCCAGACCCCGACCACGGCCGAAAGGCTGGTCACCAGCGCGCCGAAGAAGATCAGCCCGAAGTGGCTCATGACCTGTTCCATCACTACGGGGCTGAAGTGCAGGCCAATGCCGATACCGACGATCCACTGGCCGCACTTGCGTCCGCCCGGGATCTCGGCCAGTTGCCAGGGTGTCAGGCAACGCACCAGGATGATCGCCAGCAACGAGCCGACCATCCATGGCAGCGGCCAGCCGACCTGACTGGCGAGGTAACCGCCCAACAGACCGACCAGCGGTGTTCCCCACCAGGTTTTCCAGGACCGACGATCAGACATCGGCCAGCGCGCGACGGGCCACGGAGCGCTTGCGCCAAATGCGCAGGAGTGGGAACAGCAACATCAACGCGGTCAGCACCCAGATCCCGAAGGTGATCGGGCTCGACCACAGGATGTCCAGCGCGCCATTGGAGATTGAGAGCGCGCGTCGCAGGTTCTGCTCCATCAGGCCGCCGAGGATGAAGCCCAGCAGTACCGGCGACAATGGGAAGTCCAGCTTGCGCAGGATGTAGCCGAAGATGCCGATGCCGATCATCAGGAACAGGTCGAAGGTGGTGGCGTGCACGGCGTACACACCAATCGCGGTGATGATGGCGATCACCGGCACCAGTGCCCAGTTCGGTACGGCAAGAATGCGGGTGAACAGGCGGATCATCGGGATATTGAGGATCACCAGCATGATGTTGGCGATAAACAACGAGGCGATCAGGCCCCAGACGATGTCCGGTTGCTGTTGGAACAGCAGCGGGCCCGGGGTGATGTTGTACAGCGACAAGGCGCCGATCATCACCGCCGTGGTACCCGACCCCGGAACGCCCAGCGTCAGCATGGGGACCAGGGCGCCGCAGGCAGACGCGCCAATCGCGGTTTCCGGGGCGGCCAGGCCGCGCATGTCGCCTTGACCGAACTTGCCGCTGTCGCCCGCCAGGCGTTTTTCCGTCATGTAGGCAACAGCCGATGCCAGTGTTGCCCCGGCGCCCGGCAAGACCCCCATGATGAACCCCAGCAGGCCGCAACGAATGTTCACCATAAACACCGACGCGGCTTCCTTGACGTTGAACATCATGCGTCCGGTGGCTTTCACCGCTTCTTGGCCGCGGTGGGTTTTTTCCAGCAGCAGGAGGATCTCGCTGATGGAAAACAGGCCCAACACCAGTACGACAAACTGGATGCCGTCGGTCAGGTGGATGTTGTCGCCGGTGAAACGGTACACGCCGCTGTTGGCATCGATCCCGACCGCCGACAGAAACAGACCGATCAAGGCCGCGACGAAGGTCTTCAGGGGTTTGTCACCGGCCATGCCGCCGAGGCAGACGATGGCGAACACCATCAGCACGAAATATTCCGCCGGGCCAAAGGCAATCGCCCACTTGGCCAGAAGCGGGGCGAACAGCACCATAGCGCAGGTGGCGATAAACGCCCCGATGAACGAACTCCAGGCCGACAGCGACAAGGCGACACCTGCCAGGCCTTTGCGGGCCATCGGGTAACCGTCCAGGGTGGTCATGACGGTGGACGCTTCGCCCGGGATGTTGAGCAGGATCGAGCTGATGCGGCCGCCATATTCGCAACCCAGGTACACCGCAGCCAGCAGAATCAGGGCTGACTCCGGTGGCAGGCCGAGGGCGAAGGCGATGGGGATCAACAGCGCCACACCGTTGATCGGCCCCAGTCCCGGCAACAGGCCGACCACGGTGCCGATCAAGGTGCCGCACAGTGCGGTCACCAGGTTGTACGGGCTCAGCGCGACGCCGAAACCCTGGCTCAAATAACCAAACGTATCCATATCAGTTCTCCAGGACGTCGAGCAAGCCGAGGGGCAGCGGTACGTCCATGGCTTTATCGAACAGCAGATAAAGGCCGACGCTCATCAAGCTGATGATCACTGCCGAGGGTAGCCAGCGGCCGCCATACAGGCGCGCCATCGGCACCCCGATCAGGATGCTGCTGAGGATGAAACCCAAGGGTTCGAAAGTGCCAGCAAACAGCAGTAGCAGCGCCACGCAGATGGCGATCTTGACCAGCGTCTGGCGGTCCAGCGGCGGTTCTTCTTCACTGTGCTGGGTCGGCTGTGGACGAAACAGCATGTAGGTCAACGCCAGGCCCATCAGCCCGAGTATCAGCAGCGGGTACGCCCGTGGTCCGACGGGTTCGTAGGAAAACGAGGCCTGATAGGGCCAGGCCATCAACGCCAGGCCGGCACAGGCCAGCAACAGCACCGAAGCAAAAATGCGTTGTAACAGCATGACAAACTCCTGGGCCACGCCCCGGCCAGTGCCAGGGGGGCCGTGAGAACGAGGCGATTACTGGATCAGGCCGAACTCTTTGGCCAGCAGCTTGTAGTCCGCTACCTGTTTCTTCACATAGGTGTCCAACTCGACCCCGGTCATGGCGAACGGGAACAGTTCGCGCTGGTCACGCAGCTTGGCGAACTCTTCGGAAGCCAGCAGTTTGTCGAAGGCGTTTTTCCACCAGGCGTATTCGGCATCGCTGACCTTTGGTCCAACGTAGAAGCCGCGTACCACTGGCCAGACGATGTCGTAGCCTTGTTCCTTGGCGGTGGGGATGTCTTTCATTTCCGGCTCGTCCAGACGCTCGTTGGCGAACACGGCGAGCAAGCGCATGTCACCGCTCAGGATGTGCGGCATGGAGTCGGAGATGTCGGTGCTGCCCACCTGGATGTGGCCGCCGAGCAGGGCCGTGGCAATTTCGCCACCGCCTTCGAGGGCCACGTACCGCAGGTCACGGGGGTTGATCCCGGCAGCCTTGGCGATCAGGGCGGTTTGCATCCAGTCCTGGCTGCCCACGGTGCCACCAGAACCTATCACTACCTTGCTTGGGTCTTTCTTCAGCGCCTGCACCAGGTCGTCGAGGTTCTTGTAGGGCGAATCGTTCTTCACGGCGATGGCGCCATAACTGGTGCCGACCGCCGCCAACCAGCGCACGGCATTTTCATCAAAACGCCCGAACTTGCCCTGGGCCAGGTTCAACAACGAACCGCTGGACCAGGCCACCAGGGTCCCGGCATCGGCGGGGCGCTGGGCGACGACTGCGTTGTACGCCACGGCGCCGACACCACCGGGCATGTAGGTCACGCGCATCGGCTTGGACAGCAGTTTTTCGTTGACCAGCGCGCTTTGCACCAGTTTGCAGGTCAGGTCGAAACCACCGCCTGGCGACGCCGGGGCAATGCATTCCGGACGCTTGGGTTCAGTGTTGTCGGCGGCGAGCAGGGGGGCGGTCACCAGCAGGCAACTGGCGGCGAGAGCAAGGTTACGCAGGGAAAAAGTCATCGGTCGTCTCCACAGGAGTTGTTATTGAAGTGGCACGGTTGCGGCTTGAATCCATTACCCGAGGGCAACGCGGTCGCTCACCAGCACCCGCACTTCATCAGCGTCGCGGGCCGAATAGTTCGAACGATAGGTGGCATTGCGCAGGCGCAGGGCGAAGTCGTAGTCGTAACGGGCTTTGCGGGTTTCCCGGGTCGCGCTGCTGTCTTCGAAGCAGGCGGCATGGCTGGCAAGGGCGGTGGTACCAAGGCGGGAAAAACGAACAGGCAGGTCAGCCTGAGGCTGTGTAGACAGCATCGTGAAGCACTCCATTTATTGTTCTTATTGGGGCGAAAACGCATCGGGGCGTTTTTCGTTCACTACTCTCAAGGTCACGGCAGTCGAAACGGTCCGTGGCTGGACTCTAGCGGGCCAACCTTTCGCTAACCTTTCAGAATACTTTCACCGGTTGCGGGCTTCACAGCGGCGGATGCGGCTGTAAACTCCGCGCCGAAGAATGGCGTCGACCATCCCTACCTGAGGTAAAGATCCATGCGCGTGCTTCTCGTCGAAGACCATCTGCAGCTGGCCGAAAGTGTCGCCCAGGCGCTCAAGAGCACAGGGCTGACCGTGGATGTGCTGCACGACGGGGTGGCGGCCGACCTGGCGTTGAGCAGCGAGGACTACGCGGTGGCGATCCTCGATGTGGGCCTGCCGCGCATGGACGGTTTTGAAGTGCTGGCGCGCTTGCGCAGCCGTGGCAAAAACCTCCCGGTGCTGATGCTGACCGCCCGCAGCGACGTCAAGGACCGGGTCCACGGGCTTAACCTTGGCGCCGACGATTACCTGGCCAAACCCTTCGAATTGACCGAGCTTGAAGCGCGGGTCAAGGCCCTGCTGCGCCGCAGCGTGTTGGGTGGCGAACGCCAGCAGCGTTGCGGGGGGCTGGTGTATGACCTCGACACCCGGCGCTTCAGCCTCGGTGACGAACTGCTGACCCTGACCTCCCGCGAGCAGGCCGTGCTCGAGGCGCTGATTGCCCGTCCTGGCCGGGTGATGAGCAAGGAGCAACTGGCCTCCCAGGTGTTCGGCCTCGACGAGGAAGCCAGCCCCGACGCCATCGAAATCTACGTGCACCGCCTGCGCAAGAAACTCGATGGGCACTCAGTGGCCATCGTCACGTTCAGGGGGTTGGGCTACCTGTTGGAAAACCGTGATGCATAAGCCCAGAAGTCTGCGCTGGGGGCTGCTGGGCAACCTCGCGCTGTTGCTGGTGGTGCTGATGATTGCCAGCGGCCTGAGCGCCTACTGGAATGGCCGGGAAGCGGCCGACACCGCGTATGACCGGACCTTGCTGGCCTCGGCGCGGACCATCGCCGCCGGGCTGTCCCAGCGTGACGGCAGCCTCAGCGCCGATGTGCCGTATGTGGCGCTGGACACCTTCGCCTACGACAGCGCCGGGCGCATCTACTACCAGGTCAACGACATCCACCAGAAGCTGATTTCCGGTTACGAAAACCTCCCGGGCCCGCCCCCCGGCACCCCGCGCACCGACGACTATCCGGCGCTGGCGCGCTTCTACAACGCCACTTACCAGGGCCAGAACGTGCGGGTGGTCAGCCTGCTCAAGGCGGTGAGCGAACCGAACATGAACGGCATGGCGGAAATTCGCGTGGCGGAAACCGACGAGGCGCGGGTGCGCATGGCCCGTAGCCTGATGGCCGATACGTTGCTGCGCCTGGGGATGCTCGCCGGGGGCGCCTTGCTCCTGGTGTGGTTTGCCGTGAGTGCCGCCTTGCGACCGCTGGAACGCTTGCGCACCGCGGTGGAAGAACGCCAGCCGGATGACTTGCGGCCGCTGCCGTTGGTCCAGGTGCAACGCGAATTGTGGCCCCTGGTGCGCGCCCTCAACCATTTCACCGAGCGCTTGCGTGGACAGTTCGAGCGCCAGGCGCAGTTCATTGCCGACGCCGCCCATGAGTTGCGCACCCCGTTGGCAGCGCTCAAGGCGCGCCTTGAACTGGGTTTGCGCGCCACTGAACCGCAGACCTGGCGCAGCACCCTGGAAAGCGCCGCCCAAGGTACCGATCGCCTGACGCACCTGGCCAATCAGTTGCTCTCCCTGGCCCGCGTCGAGAATGGCGCGCGGGCGATAGCCGAGGGCGGGGCGCAGTTGCTCGACCTGAGCCAACTGGCGCGCGAACTCGGCATGGCCATGGCGCCTCTGGCCCATGCCCGGGGTGTCGCCTTGGCATTGGAAGCTGACGAGCCGGTGTGGTTGCGCGGTGAGCCGACACTGCTCAACGAGTTGCTGAGCAACCTGGTGGACAACGCCTTGGCCCACACGCCAGCAGGTGGCAACGTGATCCTGCGCGTCAGCGCGCCGGCGGTGCTGGAGGTTGAAGATGACGGGCCGGGGATTCCGCTGGAGGAGCGTGACCGGGTGTTCGAGCGTTTCTACCGCCGTAACCAACAGGTCGCAGGGTCTGGCCTGGGGTTGGCGATTGTCGGGGAAATCTGCCGCGCGCACCTGGCCCACATCACCCTGCACGACGGTGCACAGGCGGGGCTGAAGGTCCGGGTCAGTTTTATCGCGGGCTAAAAACAACTAAGCCCGGCCGAGGCCGGGCTGTGAGCAGAGATTCAGCGCTTAGCTGAGGTTGGCCGAACCGGTGCGATCGAAGCCATCAGCGGCGAGGGTGGCGGAACCGGTGCGGTCGAAGCCATCAGCGGCGAGGGTGGCGGAACCGGTGCGATCGAAGCCATCGGCGGCGAGGGTGGCGGAACCGGTGCGGTCGAAGCCATCGGCGGCGAGGGTGGCGGAACCGGTGCGATCGAAGCCATCAGCAGCGAGGGTGGCGGAACCGGTGCGATCAAAACCATCGGCAGCAATCGTGCGGTCATAACCGTCGGCGGCGAAGGTGTTGGCGGCCAGTACGGAGAGGGTCAGGGCGAGGATCAGTTGAGTTTTCATGAGGGTGACTCCGAGGTGTTGAGGATGTTGTGTGGGGTTGAAGCTGATACTACTCGGATGAATTTGATTAAAAAGCGCAAATAAACGCTCAAATAAATCGAATAATTAGATGTGTTTATCCTCAGGCCTGGCCAATCAGTACAGGCCTATAGAGGGTGGAACCGCTGGCTCCAGATCGGGTGCTCGCCGCAAGAACGATTTCCTGCGGCCGGTGTTCGAAAAGTAGTGTGAAGTGCGAGGGTGAGTCAGCCGTTAGAGCAACCATTGCCCATGACGCTGTAACGCAGAATATGCCGTTGACCGTTCGAGTCTTCATATTCCATGCGTGCTGGCACAACTTCACAAACACTCGGGATTTCGCTCATGGAGATAACTTTGGCGATATCCAGGTGTGTGGAGTAAGTGTATTCCTCTACCGCGACGGTATTGCCTGCAACATCAGTCGGGGCCTCGTCTGCCATGGCGGTAACGCACAGACTGCTGAGGGCCAGAACCAATAAAGCTTTCATTTGAAATTTACCTTTCTGAGGTCGAGAGGGGTCACGCAGCCGTTGTAGGGCTGCGTGTACATCTGGATTTAAATACTGTGAATTAACTGCCTTCGTGGGGGCTGCAACTGGGTTAATCACATTGCCGGGTTGGCGAGGCAGATTTTAGGCGTGGGGGGCAGATTCATATAGACGCGCTTTTGATAAACACTGTTGACAGATCTTGTAACAATCCCCGGAACAGGCGGTTGTCTGGGACGTTCGTGCTGCAATGCGCCGGGGAGTCTGGACGATTTGTAGGGGCTTGTTACTACCATCGTCGAATGGTTCTATAGGCCCGCCTCGGGCTACAACGGGGTCATACAAAAACAACTATTTCACCGAGGTAAAGAAAGATGAGTGCGGCTTCTCTGTATCCCGTTCGTCCCGAGGTTCTGGCCAATACCCTGACTGACGAGGCGACCTACAAGGCCATGTACCAGCAGTCGGTCGTCAACCCGGACGGCTTCTGGCGCGAACAAGCCAAGCGCCTCGACTGGATCAAGCCTTTCACCACGGTGAAGCAGACCTCCTTCGACGACCACCATGTCGACATCAAATGGTTCGCCGACGGCACCCTGAACGTTTCCTACAACTGCCTCGACCGGCACCTGGCCGAGCGCGGCGACCAGATCGCGATCATCTGGGAAGGCGATGACCCTGCCGAAAGCCGCAACATCACCTACCGCGAGCTGCACGAACAAGTCTGCAAGTTTGCCAACGCCTTGCGTGGCCAGGATGTGCACCGCGGCGACGTGGTGACTATCTATATGCCGATGATCCCCGAAGCCGTGGTCGCCATGCTGGCCTGTACCCGGATCGGCGCTATTCACTCGGTGGTGTTCGGCGGTTTCTCGCCGGAAGCCCTGGCTGGCCGGATCATCGATTGCAAATCCAAGGTGGTGATCACCGCGGACGAAGGCCTGCGCGCCGGCAAGAAAATTTCCCTCAAGGCCAACGTCGACGACGCCCTGACCAACCCGGAAACCAGCAGCATCCAGAAAGTCATCGTGTGCAAGCGCACCGGTGGCGACATCAAGTGGAACCCGCATCGGGACATCTGGTACGAAGACCTGATGAAAGTCGCGGGCACCGTTTGCGCGCCGAAAGAAATGGGCGCTGAAGAAGCGTTGTTCATCCTCTACACCTCCGGTTCCACCGGCAAGCCAAAAGGCGTGCAACACACCACCGGCGGCTACCTGCTGTACGCGGCGCTGACCCATGAGCGGGTGTTCGACTACCGTCCGGGGGAAATCTACTGGTGCACCGCCGACGTCGGCTGGGTCACTGGCCACACCTACATCGTCTACGGCCCGCTGGCCAATGGCGCGACCACCCTGCTGTTCGAAGGTGTGCCGAACTACCCGGACGTCACCCGGGTGGCGAAGATCGTCGACAAGCACAAGGTCAACATCCTTTACACCGCACCGACCGCGATCCGCGCCATGATGGCGTCGGGCACGGCGGCCTGTGAAGGCGCCGATGGCAGCAGCCTGCGCCTGCTGGGTTCGGTGGGTGAGCCGATCAACCCGGAAGCGTGGGACTGGTACTACAAGAACGTCGGACACTCCCGTTGTCCGATCGTCGATACCTGGTGGCAGACCGAAACCGGCGCCACCCTGATGAGCCCGCTGCCGGGGGCTCACGCCCTCAAGCCGGGTTCTGCGGCGCGTCCGTTCTTCGGCGTGGTGCCAGCGTTGGTGGACAACCTGGGCAACATCATCGAGGGCGCCGCCGAAGGCAACTTGGTGATCCTCGATTCGTGGCCAGGTCAGGCCCGTACCCTGTACGGCGACCATGACCGGTTTGTCGACACTTACTTCAAGACGTTCCGCGGCATGTACTTCACCGGCGACGGCGCTCGTCGCGATGAAGACGGCTACTGGTGGATCACCGGCCGGGTGGATGACGTACTCAACGTCTCCGGGCACCGCATGGGTACCGCCGAGATCGAGAGCGCGATGGTTGCTCACCCGAAAGTCGCCGAGGCCGCCGTGGTCGGTGTGCCGCACGACATCAAGGGGCAGGGCATTTATGTCTACGTCACCCTCAACGGGGGTGAAGAGCCGAACGAAGCGCTGCGCCTGGAGCTGAAGAACTGGGTGCGCAAGGAAATCGGTCCGATCGCCTCGCCGGATGTCATCCAGTGGGCGCCGGGGCTGCCGAAAACCCGCTCGGGGAAAATCATGCGCCGCATCCTGCGCAAGATCGCCACGGCCGAGTACGACGGCCTGGGTGACATCTCGACCCTGGCCGACCCGGGTGTGGTGCAGCACCTGATCGACACCCACAAGACCATGAACGCCGCGTAAGCGCGCTTCTTGAGTCACCCAAGCCCCGCCGGCATTGCGCCGAGCGGGGCTTTTTCGTAGTGCTCGAGCGACCAGCGCCTGTGCAAGTAGCGGGCGAATAAATATCGACCTGCCTGTGGGACGTTTCCGAGCGTTACCCCGGCGCTGAAATGTGTAACCGCTGGCTGAATTTCGGGGCGATGGGAAACGTAAGGCCCCGTTTTAGGGCCTTTAAGGCGGGTATGAAAAATATGATATTACGCTGCGCTTGCCGGATTAGAAGGGTTTGCCAATAATAGGCCCGCAATTTGCAGCATAGATCGGTTCAATGTCTTTTGCTCTTGCATAAACGCCAAGGGCTGTCAATGTGCTCGAACCTATTTCTCGGTGCTTCTGTAATTTGTTGTCGCATTGAAGAAATATCGACTTCGGGCCTGTCGTTAGAATGCCGATCACTCGCTCGTCGTTGTCCGCGTTGAAATCAACGTGCGTCGACCAGGACGCAGCAACGCTTTTCACGTTTAACCCATTCGCATATTGGGCTGATGCTCACTCTGCCGTTTTCGCCCTATACCGATGGAGTCCTAAGATGAAGAAACTCGTGCTTCTTGGCGCCCTGGCACTGTCCGTGCTGTCCCTGCCAACGTTCGCCGATGAAAAGCCTCTGAAAATTGGTATCGAGGCGGCTTACCCTCCGTTCGCTTCCAAGGCGCCGGACGGCAGCATCGTTGGTTTCGACTACGACATCGGCAACGCCTTGTGCGAAGAGATGAAGGTCAAGTGCGTGTGGGTCGAGCAAGAGTTCGACGGTCTGATCCCGGCACTCAAGGTGCGTAAGATCGACGCCATCCTGTCGTCCATGTCGATCACCGAAGATCGCAAGAAGTCCGTGGACTTCACCAGCAAGTACTACAACACCCCGGCACGCCTGGTGATGAAGGCCGGCACTCAGGTGGGCGACAACCTGGCCGAGCTCAAGGGCAAGAACATCGGTGTGCAGCGTGGTTCGATCCACGAGCGTTTCGCCCGTGAAGTCCTGGCCCCGCTGGGTGCGGAAATCAAGCCGTACGGTTCGCAGAATGAAATTTACCTGGACGTGGCTGCCGGTCGCCTCGACGGCACCGTGGCAGACGCTACCCTGTTGAATGACGGCTTCCTGAAGACCGACGCTGGCAAAGGCTTTGCGTTTGTTGGCCCGGCCTTCACCGACGTCAAGTACTTCGGCGACGGCGTGGGTATCGCCGTACGCAAGGGTGACGCGTTGAAAGACAAGATCAACACCGCGATCACTGGCATTCGCGAGAATGGCAAGTACAAGCAAATCCAGGACAAGTATTTCGACTTCGACATTTACGGCAAGTAAATCGTCGCAGCGGTAAGTCCGAAATGGCGCAAGCAACAGGATCTCTGAGGTTTGCGCCATTTTTTCATCCCAATTTTCGAGGACCTGAATCATGTTGAAAGGCTACGGGGCTGTCATCCTCGATGGCGCATGGCTGACGCTTCAGCTCGCCTTGTCGTCCATGGCCCTGGCCATTGTTCTGGGTCTGATCGGGGTCGCGTTGCGCCTGTCGCCGGTACGCTGGCTGGCCTGGCTGGGCGATCTGTATTCCACGGTAATCCGCGGGATTCCCGATCTGGTGCTGATCCTGCTGATTTTCTACGGTGGTCAGGACCTGCTCAACCGCGTGGCGCCGTTGCTCGGTTATGACGACTACATCGACCTGAACCCGCTGGCCGCCGGTATCGGCACCCTGGGTTTCATCTTCGGTGCGTACCTGTCGGAAACCTTCCGTGGTGCCTTCATGGCGATCCCCAAGGGGCAGGCCGAAGCAGGCATGGCGTACGGCATGAGCGGTTTCCAGGTGTTCTTCCGGGTCCTGGTGCCGCAGATGATTCGCCTGGCGATTCCTGGCTTCACCAACAACTGGCTGGTATTGACCAAGGCCACCGCGCTGATTTCGGTGGTGGGTCTGCAAGACATGATGTTCAAGGCCAAGCAGGCGGCAGATGCCACCCGCGAGCCTTTCACCTTCTTCCTCGCGGTGGCGGCAATGTACCTGGTGATCACCAGCGTCTCGTTGCTGGCATTGCGTCACCTTGAGAAGCGCTACTCGGTAGGCGTAAGGGCGGCTGATCTATGATCTTCGACTACAACGTCATCTGGGAGGCACTGCCGCTGTACCTCGGCGGCCTGCTGACCACTTTGAAACTGCTCGGGCTGTCGCTGTTCTTCGGCCTGCTGTGCGCCTTGCCCCTGGGCTTGATGCGGGTGTCCAAGCAGCCGGTCATCAACATGACCGCCTGGCTCTACACCTACGTGATCCGCGGCACACCGATGCTGGTGCAGCTGTTCCTGATCTACTACGGGCTGGCCCAGTTCGAAGCCGTGCGCGCGAGCATCTTCTGGCCGTGGCTGTCGAGCGCGACCTTCTGTGCGTGCCTGGCCTTCGCCATCAACACCAGTGCCTACACCGCCGAAATCATCGCCGGCAGCCTGCGGGCCACGCCCAATGGCGAGATCGAAGCGGCCAAGGCCATGGGCATGTCGCGCTTCAAGATGTACAAGCGCATCCTGCTGCCGTCGGCCTTGCGCCGGGCGCTGCCGCAGTACAGCAACGAAGTGATTATGATGCTGCAGACCACCAGCCTGGCGTCCATCGTGACCCTGATCGATATCACCGGTGCCGCGCGTACCGTGAACGCCCAGTATTACCTGCCGTTCGAGGCCTACATCACCGCCGGCGTGTTCTACCTGTGCCTGACGTTCATCCTGGTGCGCCTGTTCAAGATGGCCGAGCGCCGCTGGCTGGGCTACCTGGCCCCGCGGAAGCACTGATATGGAACGTATCGACCATCAGTTGCCGTGGAGCCACTTGGGCAGCGAGCGCCATATTTCGGTGTTCCGCTTCGGCGCCGGCGAGCGCAAGGCCTATATCCAGGCCAGCCTGCACGCCGACGAGTTGCCGGGGATGCGAACGGCCTGGGAGCTGAAAAAGCGCTTGGGCGAACTCGAGGCCCAGGGCGCCCTCAACGGGGTGATCGAACTGGTGCCGGTGGCTAACCCCCTGGGCCTTGGGCAGCTGTTGCAAGGCAATCATCAAGGTCGCTTCGAGGCGGGCAGCGGCAAGAACTTCAATCGCGATTTCGTCGAGCTGAGTGGGCCGGTGGCCGCGCAGCTCGAAGGTCGCCTGGGCGATGACCCTCACGCCAATGTCCAGTTGATCCGCCAGGCCATGGGTGATGCGCTGGCCGCACTGCCTGCGCCCAGCAGCCAGTTGCAGGGCATGCAGCGGATCTTGCTGAGCCATGCCTGCACCGCCGACGTGGTGCTGGACCTGCATTGTGACGCCGAAGCTGCGCTGCACATGTATGCCTTGCCGCAGCACTGGCCGCAGTGGCGCTCGCTGGCCGCACACTTGAATGTGCGGGTCGGGTTGTTGGCGGAAGACTCCGGCGGCAGCTCGTTTGATGAAGCCTGCTCGTTGCCATGGCTGCGGTTGGCCCGGCAGTTCCCCCAGGCGCAGATTCCCTTGGCGTGCCTGGCGACCACCCTCGAGCTGGGCGGTCAGGCGGACACCGGGCGTGCCCAGGCCGAGCGTCACGCCGAGGGTATCCTGGCGTTCCTCGCCGAGCAGGGCCTGATCAAGGGCCAATGGCCGGCCCCGGTGCACGAAGCCTGCGAAGGCCTGCCGTTCGAAGGCACCGAGTTGCTGTTTGCGCCCCACCCGGGCGTGGTCAGCTTCTTGCGTGAGCCGGGCGAGTGGGTCGAGGCCGGTGACGAGATTTTTGAAGTGATTGATCCTTTGGCTGATCGGGTCAGCACCGTGTGTGCTGGTACGGCCGGCGTGCTGTTTGCCGTGGAACGGCTGCGGTATGCCCAACCCGGTTTCTGGCTGGCCAAGGTGGCGGGGCGCGAAGCGCTGCGTCACGGGCGCTTGCTCAACGACTGACTGTTTTTGTGAGAACCGACAGCATGTACAAACTTGAAGTCCAAGACCTGCATAAACGCTATGGCAGTCACGAAGTGCTCAAGGGCGTGTCCCTGAAGGCAGCGGCAGGCGATGTGATCAGCATCATCGGCTCCAGTGGCTCCGGCAAAAGTACCTTCCTGCGCTGCATCAACCTGCTGGAGCAGCCGCATGCCGGCAAGATCCTGCTCAACAACGAAGAGTTGAAGCTGGTGGCCGGCAAGGACGGCGCGATGAAGGCGGCCGATCCCAAGCAACTGCAACGCATGCGTTCGCGCCTGTCGATGGTGTTCCAGCATTTCAACCTGTGGTCGCACATGACGGCGCTGGAAAACATCATGGAAGCACCGGTGCACGTGCTGGGCATGTCCAAGGCCGAGGCGCGGGAAAAGGCCGAGCTGTACCTGGCCAAGGTCGGCGTGTCCCATCGCAAGGACGCCTACCCAGGGCACATGTCCGGTGGCGAGCAGCAGCGCGTGGCGATCGCCCGGGCACTGGCGATGGAGCCTGAGGTGATGCTGTTCGACGAACCGACTTCGGCCCTCGACCCGGAGTTGGTGGGCGATGTGCTCAAGGTCATGCAGGCCTTGGCCCAGGAAGGCCGGACCATGGTGGTGGTGACCCACGAAATGGGCTTTGCCCGGGAAGTGTCGAACCAGTTGGTGTTCCTGCACAAAGGGGTGGTCGAGGAAAGTGGCAACCCGCGCGAAGTGCTGGTCAATCCGCAGTCCGAGCGCCTGCAGCAATTCCTCTCCGGCAGCCTGAAGTAATCGCTGCCGTAACGCACCAAATTAGGTCATGCTGCGCACCGCGCGCCAGATGGTCTAATTTGGATGCTGCCGCCTTCGGCTTTAACATGTTTTTGTTTTCGGATTGCCCGCCATGACTGCCCATCGAATTGGTTTCCTGATTTGGCCCAGCACTAAAGCCTTGACGCTGGCGCTGGCCGAGGAGGCCTTGCGTGTTGCTCAGCGCGTGCATCCGGAAGTGGTTTACGAACTGGTGTTCCTGCAGGCCGAACCCCCGAGCGAAGGGGGCTGGCAATTGCCCGGCGAGGCCTGGAGCGGCAAGCTGGAAAATTTCCAGAAGTTGTTCCTGGTCGCCGATGAGCCGCCCAGCGCGCTGGCGCCGGCCCTGAGCAGTGCGCTCAAGCAGTTGGTGCGCGCCGGGTGCGTGATTGGCGGTCTGTCGGCCGGTGTCTATCCGCTGGCGCAACTGGGCTTGCTCGACGGTTACCGCGCCGCGGTGCACTGGCGTTGGCAGGACGATTTTGCCGAGCGCTTCCCCAAGGTAATTGCCACCAGTCATCTGTTCGATTGGGACCGTGATCGCTTGACCGCGTGTGGCGGGATGTCGGTGCTCGACCTGTTACTGGCGGTTTTGGCGCGTGATCACGGGGCGGAACTGGCCGGTGCGGTGTCGGAAGAGTTGGTGGTCGAGCGGATTCGTGAGGGCGGCGAGCGTCAGCGCATTCCCTTGCAGAATCGCCTCGGCTCCAGTCATCCAAAGCTCACGCAAGCAGTGTTGCTGATGGAAGCCAACATCGAAGAGCCGCTGACCACCGACGAAATCGCCCAGCATGTGTGCGTGTCCCGTCGGCAGCTGGAGCGGATCTTCAAGCAGTACCTCAATCGTGTGCCGAGCCAGTACTACCTCGAGCTGCGCCTGAACAAGGCACGACAGATGTTGATGCAGACCAGCAAGTCGATCATCCAGATCGGCCTGTCCTGTGGTTTCTCCTCGGGCCCTCACTTCTCCAGTGCCTACCGCAACTTCTTCGGCGCCACGCCGCGCGAAGACCGTAACCAGCGACGCAGCAGCAGCCCGTTCGAGCTGTCGTCGGTGCCTTCGGAGCGCGGCTAAGGCGTCTCGGTCAGCCGTCGGTCGCGGCCCTGGGCGCGCCCACCAGATCCCTGATAGTTGCCTACATCCTTCAGAACTTACGCCTTGGCGGTGACGCAAAGGGGGGGGCGAGTCGTGGAGGGTGGGGCAAGGGCTTATCCAGTGTTCGGATGCATGGCGTGAGCCCTGTGGCTTTGATAGGTATCCCGCCAATCCCGAATAGCCGCTGCAAGGCATCGCGTAATGAACAGCGGGCTCAAAAAACCACCGAAGCAGATTCAGTCATGCCTGCCGCAAACCTGCGCAGGCAGTTTAAACTGCGCCTTTGCGACGCTATTTGTCGCATTGCCGTAAACCCGGTCAAAAGCGGGTTTTGCGCTATAAGAAGTTGTCGCTTGGCGGCAAGGCCAAGCCGGAAACTGTCCTTACAATCCCCTCATCGCTCGCCAGTTTCAGGCGGGTGTTTCTCATCAGGAGACTCCGATGTCCGTTGAGCACGCTGCGGTACAACGCGCCGATTTTGACCAGGTAATGGTTCCCAACTATGCGCCTGCCGCTTTCATTCCTGTGCGTGGTGAAGGTTCCCGCGTTTGGGACCAGTCCGGTCGCGAGCTGATCGACTTCGCCGGCGGGATTGCCGTCAACGTATTGGGTCACGCCCACCCGGCGCTGGTCGGTGCCTTGACCGAGCAAGCGAACAAGCTGTGGCACGTGTCCAACGTGTTCACCAATGAGCCGGCCCTGCGCCTGGCCCATAAGCTGATCGACGCGACCTTTGCCGAGCGCGTGTTCTTCTGCAACTCCGGCGCTGAAGCCAACGAGGCCGCGCTCAAGCTGGCCCGTCGGGTCGCCCATGATCGTTTCGGTTCCGAGAAGTACGAGATCATCGCCGCGCTCAACAGCTTCCACGGCCGTACCCTGTTCACCGTCAACGTCGGTGGCCAGTCCAAGTACTCCGACGGTTTTGGTCCGAAGATCACGGGCATCAGCCACGTGCCTTACAACGACCTGGCCGCGCTGAAAGCCGCCATTTCCGACAAGACCTGCGCAGTTGTGCTGGAGCCGATCCAGGGCGAAGGCGGGGTGTTGCCGGCCGAGCTGGCGTACCTGCAAGGGGCCCGTGAACTGTGCAACGCACACAACGCCCTGCTGGTGTTCGACGAAGTGCAAACCGGTATGGGCCGCAGCGGTAAGCTGTTCGCCTACCAGCACTACGGCGTGACGCCGGACATCCTGACCAGTGCCAAGAGCCTGGGCGGTGGTTTCCCGATCGCTGCCATGCTGACCACCGAAGACCTGGCCAAGCACCTGGTCGTCGGCACCCACGGCACCACTTACGGCGGCAACCCGCTGGCCTGTGCGGTGGCTGAAGCGGTAATCGACGTGATCAACACCCCTGAAGTGCTGAATGGAGTCAATGCCAAGCACGACAAGTTCAAGGCGCGCCTGGAGCAGATCGGTGAGAAGTACGGTTTGTTCACTCAGGTCCGTGGATTGGGTCTGCTGATCGGTTGCGTGTTGAGCGATGCCTGGAAAGGCAAGGCCAAGGACATCTTCAACGCCGCTGAAAAAGAAGGCCTGATGATCCTGCAAGCCGGCCCGGACGTGATTCGTTTTGCCCCGAGCCTGGTGGTTGAAGACGCTGATATCGATGCCGGTCTGGACCGCTTCGAACGCGCAGCCGCCAAACTGACACAAGCCTGATAGACCCTTCGGCGCCTGACCATTGAGGCGTCGAACCCAATTTTTATGCCGGACCCGCTTTTCTGTAGGAGCGAGCTTGCTCGCGATGGTGTGTCAGTCGACACCGTGGTGTCTGACACACCATCGCGAGCAGGCTCGCTCCTACAAGGGGCCGGCTTATTTTCCTCAAAGAGTTTTAGAAAAAGGAGTGACACCATGCTGGTGATGCGCCCTGCGCAAATGGCTGATCTGGGCGAGGTACAGCGTCTGGCTGCGGACAGCCCGATTGGTGTCACTTCCCTGCCGGATGACGTTGAACGCCTGAGCGACAAGATCGCCGCGAGCGAAGCCTCGTTCGCCGCCGAAGTCAGCTTCAACGGTGAAGAGAGCTATTTCTTCGTGCTCGAAGACAGCACCACCGGCAAGCTGGTGGGCTGCTCGGCCATCGTTGCCTCGGCCGGTTATTCGGAACCGTTCTACAGCTTTCGTAATGAAACCTTCGTGCACGCCTCCCGCGAGCTGAAGATTCACAACAAGATCCACGTGCTCTCCCAGTGCCATGACCTGACCGGCAACAGCCTGCTGACCAGCTTCTACGTGCTGCCGGAGTTGGTGGGGTCGGCCTGGTCGGAACTCAACTCCCGCGGACGCCTGCTGTTCGTGGCCAGCCACCCGGAGCGGTTCGCCGATTCGGTGGTGACCGAGATCGTTGGCTACAGCGATGAACAGGGCGACTCACCGTTCTGGGACGCCATCGGTCGCAACTTCTTCGACCTCAACTACGCCGCTGCCGAGCGCCTGTGCGGGCTCAAGAGCCGCACGTTCCTGGCCGAGTTGATGCCGCATTATCCGATCTACGTGCCCTTGCTGCCGGACTCCGCACAAGAGGCAATGGGCCAGGTGCACCCGCGGGCGCAGATCACCTTCGACATCCTGATGCGCGAAGGCTTCGAGACCGATCATTACATCGACATCTTCGACGGTGGCCCGACCCTGCATGCACGTGTCTCGGGGATCCGCTCGATCGCCCAGAGCCGAGTGGTGCCGGTGAAGATCGGCGAGCCGGTCAAGGGCGCTGGCCGGCAGTACCTGGTGGCCAATGCCCAGTTGCAGGATTACCGCGCGGTCATGCTCGAGCTCGACTACGCGCCGGGCAAACCGGTGGTCCTGGATCTGGACGCCGCCGAGGCCCTGGGCGTCGGCGAGGGTGCCAGCGTGCGCCTGGTGGCGGTTTAACGCTTGAACGCCTGAAAAGGGCTTAAGAGCAGCGAGTTTTGCGGGTGGCCGTTACCGACCGTCCGTTTGAGGAGATAGCATGATCGTTCGTCCCGTACGCAGCAGCGATTTACCCGCCCTGATCGAGCTGGCCCGCAGCACTGGCACCGGCCTGACCACCTTGCCGGCCAACGAAGAGCGCCTGTCGCACCGGGTTGGCTGGGCCGAAAAGACCTTCCGCGGCGAAGCGGGGCGCGGCGACGCCGATTACCTGTTCGTGCTCGAGGATGACGACGGCCGCGTGGTGGGGATTTCCGCCATTGCTGGCGCCGTGGGTCTGCGTGAGCCCTGGTACAACTTCCGGGTTGGCCTGACGGTCAGCGCTTCGCAAGAGCTGAACATCTACCGCGAGATCCCGACGCTGTTCCTGGCCAACGACCTGACCGGCAACTCTGAGCTGTGCTCGTTGTTCCTGCATGCCGATTACCGCACCGGCCTCAACGGCCGCATGCTGGCCAAGGCGCGGATGTTGTTCATCGCCGAGTTCCCGCAACTGTTTGGCAACAAGATCATCGCCGAGATGCGGGGTGTCTCCGACGTGGCTGGCCGTTCGCCTTTCTGGGAAAGCCTGGGCCGGCACTTCTTCAAGATGGAGTTCAGCCAGGCCGATTACCTGACTGGTGTGGGCAACAAGGCGTTCATTGCCGAGTTGATGCCCAAGTTTCCGCTCTACACCTGCTTCCTTTCCGAAGACGCGCGCAATGTCATCGGCCAGGTCCACCCGGACACCGAACCGGCGCTGGCCATGCTCAAGAGCGAGGGCTTCAGCTACCAGGGTTACGTCGATATTTTCGACGCCGGCCCGGCAGTGGAATGCGAAACCGGCAAGATCCGCGCGGTGCGTGACAGCCAGGCGCTGGTGCTGGCCATCGGCACCCCGGGGGATGACGCCACGCCGTTCCTGATTCACAACCGCAAGCGCGAAGACTGCCGCATCACTGCCGCGCCCGCCCGTTTTGCGGCCGGTACCCTGGTGGTCGATCCACTGACCGCCAAACGTCTTCAACTCAACGCCGGCGATCAAGTGCGCGCCGTGCCGTTGTCTGCTGCTCGGGAGTCGAAATAATGAATTCGCTATACATCGCAGGTGAGTGGCTGGCGGGGCAGGGCGAGGCCTTTGAATCGCTGAACCCGGTGACCCAGCACGTGCTGTGGTCGGGCCAGGGCGCCACCATTGCCCAGGTTGAAAGCGCCGTGCAGGCTGCGCGCCAGGCGTTTCCAGCCTGGGCCCGGCGCACGTTGGAAGAACGCATCAGTGTATTGGAGGCCTTTGCCGCCAGCCTGAAGTCCCACGCCGACGAGCTGGCGCACTGCATCGGTGAAGAAACCGGCAAACCACTGTGGGAAGCGGCGACTGAAGTGACCAGCATGGTCAACAAGATCGCCATCTCGGTGCAGAGCTACCGCGAACGTACCGGTGAGAAGAGCGGCCCGCTGGGCGACGCCACCGCTGTACTGCGGCACAAGCCCCATGGTGTGGTCGCAGTCTTCGGGCCTTACAACTTTCCTGGCCACTTGCCCAATGGGCACATTGTGCCTGCCTTGTTGGCCGGTAACAGCGTGCTGTTCAAGCCGAGTGAACTGACGCCGAAAGTCGCCGAATTGACGGTCCGTTGCTGGATCGAAGCCGGCCTGCCGGCAGGTGTGTTGAACCTGCTGCAAGGCGCCCGTGAAACCGGGATCGCGCTGGCCGCCAACCCGGGGATCGACGGTCTGTTCTTCACCGGTTCCAGCCGCACCGGCAACCACCTGCATGCACAGTTCTCCGGGCGTCCGGACAAGATTCTCGCGCTGGAAATGGGCGGCAACAACCCGCTGGTGGTCGATCAGGTCGCCGACCTCGACGCGGCGGTCTACACCATTATTCAGTCGGCCTTCATTTCTGCCGGCCAGCGCTGCACCTGCGCGCGGCGCCTGCTGGTGCCGCAAGGCGCCTGGGGCGACACACTGCTGGCACGCCTGGTGGCGGTCAGCGCGACCATCGATGTCGGCGCGTTCGATCAACAACCGGCACCGTTCATGGGCTCGGTGGTTTCCCTGGCTGCGGCCAAAGCCTTGATGGACGCTCAGGAACACTTGCTGGCCAATGGCGCGGTGAGCTTGCTGGAAATGACCCAGCCACAGGCCAACGCGGCGTTGCTGACGCCGGGCATCCTGGATGTGAGCGCCGTGGCGGAGCGCCCTGACGAAGAACTGTTCGGGCCGCTGCTGCAGGTGATTCGCTACACCGATTTCGAGGCGGCTATCAGCGAGGCCAACAACACCCAATACGGTCTGGCGGCTGGTTTGCTGTCGGACTCCGAGGCGCGCTACCAGCAGTTCTGGCTGCAGAGCCGGGCCGGTATCGTTAACTGGAACAAACAACTGACAGGTGCTGCGAGCAGCGCGCCATTTGGTGGCGTCGGCGCTTCGGGTAACCACCGTGCCAGCGCTTACTACGCCGCGGATTACTGCGCGTACCCGGTGGCCTCGCTGGAAACACCGAACCTGACCATGCCTGCCGCCCTGACACCCGGCGTGAAGATGGCGTGATGCCTATCGCTGGCAAGCCAGCTCCCACACGGCCTGCGTTGAACACAACAACGTGTGATCACTGCTGAACCTGTGGGAGCGGGCTTGCCCGCGATGGCCGCACCGCGGCCTAAAAGAATTGTTACCTGAGCCTATAACAACAGATTCTCGTGGAGCCTCGCTGATGAAATCCTATGAAGTCAATTTCGACGGTCTAGTGGGGCCGACCCATAACTACGGCGGTCTGTCCTTCGGCAACGTTGCGTCCCAGAGCAACAGCCAGCAGTCTTCCAATCCCAAGGAAGCGGCGCTGCAAGGCCTGGCGAAAATGAAGGCGCTGATGGACATGGGCTTTGTCCAGGGGGTATTGGCGCCGCAGGAACGTCCGGATGTCGGCGCATTGCGCAGCCTGGGCTTTGGTGGCACCGATGCCCAAGTGATCGAGCAGGCCGCCAAAGAGGCGATGCCCTTGCTGGTCGCCAGTTGCTCGGCGTCGAGCATGTGGGTGGCCAACGCCGCGACGGTCAGCCCGAGTGCCGACACTGCCGATGGCCGTGTGCACTTCACTGCCGCCAACCTCAACTGCAAATATCACCGCAGCATCGAGCACCCGACCACCAGTCGCGTGCTGGGGGCGATGTTCGCCGACCAGAAGCACTTCGCCCATCACGCGGCCCTGCCGGCCGTGGCGCAGTTCGGTGACGAAGGCGCGGCCAACCACACCCGTTTCTGCCGTGACTACGGCGAAGCCGGGGTCGAGTTCTTCGTGTTCGGCCGCAGCGCGTTCGATCCCCGTTACCCCGCGCCCCAGAAGTACCCGGCACGCCAGACCCTGGAAGCCTCGCAAGCGGTCGCACGCTTGCACGGCCTGAGTGATGGCGGTGTGGTCTATGCTCAGCAGAACCCGGCGGTGATCGACCAGGGCGTGTTCCACAACGACGTGATTGCGGTGGGTAACGGCGAGGCGCTGTTCTATCACGAGGACGCGTTCCTGGACACCGAGCAGATGCTGGCTGAACTGTCGGCCAAGCTCGCCAAGCGTGGCGGTCAGTTCAAGGCGATCTGCGTACCGCGTGCGCAAGTCTCGGTCGAGGACGCCGTGCGTTCCTACCTGTTCAACAGCCAGCTGTTGTCGCAGGCGGACGGTTCGATGTTGTTGATCGTGCCGCAAGAGTGCCAGAACAACGAGCGCGTCTGGCAGTACCTGCAGACCCTGATCAGTTCCGGTGGGCTGATCCGTGAGGTGAAAGTCTTCGACCTCAAGCAGAGCATGCAGAACGGCGGTGGCCCGGCTTGCCTGCGCTTGCGCGTGGCGTTGAATGAAACCGAGCTGGCGGCCGTCAACCCAGGGGTTATCATGACCGCGCCGTTGTATGGCACGCTGACCCAGTGGGTCGAAAAGCACTACCGTGACCGCATGACCGAAAACGATCTGGCGGACCCACAATTGTTGCTTGAGTGCCGGGCGGCACTGGATGAACTGACGCAAATCCTTAAACTGGGCGCGGTTTATCCATTCCAGATCAATTGAAAGCCCGCGTCCGGCTCCTGATGAGTCGGGCGCGCTGCTTTATCTCCAGATGAGAGCGAAAAAATGAGCGATACCCTGCAGCTGATCCTTGAAGACACCGACGGCACTCAACTGGAAACCTCCTGCACCCGCGTGGCGGTGATCTGGCAGGGCAAGGAACTGTGGATCCAGCACGATGGCCGCGGCCAACTGCTGATCGGCGTTGACGTCGAAGAAGGCGATGCGGAATACGCCAACCTGCTGCTGCGCCCATTGGCGACTAATCTGGTAAGCCTGCAACTGGAAATGGAACCGGCTGACGTCGGCGACGAAGACCACGTGCATGGCCCGGATTGCAATCACGACCATTAAGGAAATCGTTCTATGCTCGCCCTCGGCAAACTGCTTGAACTGACCCTCGCCGGCCGTGAACCGGCGGAGAAGACTCAACTGACTGTCGAAGGCGTGCGGATGCGCTGGCTGAGTGAAGGTGCGCTGGAGGTCCGGCCACCGCAAGCTCGCGACAATGGCCTGGACTTGCTGTTGTCCGCCGGCATCCACGGCAACGAAACGGCGCCGATCGAATTGCTCGATCGCCTGTTGCACGACATTGCTCGCGGTGAGTTGAAGCCGTGCGCACGCATTCTGTTCCTGTTCGGCAACCCCGAGGCCATGCGCCGCGGCGAGCGTTTTGTCGAGCAGGACGTCAATCGGCTGTTCAACGGCCGACATGAACTAAGCAGTGGCTGCGAGGCGCTGCGTGCTTGTGAGCTGGAGCGCCTGGCGGCCAGTTTTTTCAGCCTGCCGGATCGCGAGCGCCTGCACTACGACCTGCACACCGCCATCCGTGGTTCGAAGATCGAACAGTTTGCCCTGTACCCCTGGAAAGAAGGCCGCCAGCACTCGCGTCGCGAATTGGTCCGGCTGCGGGCGGCAGGCATGGAGGCGGTGCTGTTGCAGAACAAGCCGTCGATCGTGTTCAGTTCCTACACTTACGACAAGCTGGGCGCTGAAGCCTTCACCCTGGAACTGGGCAAGGCCCGGCCATTCGGACAGAACGAGGGGGTTAATGTTTCGCGCCTGGAAACCCGCCTGAAGCAGATCATCGAAGGCAGCGAGCCACCATTGGCAGACGCGGGCCTGGACGGCCTGCAGTTGTTCAGCGTGGCGCGGGAAATCATCAAGCACAGCGACAGCTTCACGCTGAACCTGCCGGTGGATATCGAGAACTTCTCACCGCTGGACGTGGGTTATGTGCTGGCTGAGGACATCGCGCAGACGCGCTGGATCATCGAGGAGGAGGGTGCCCGAATCATCTTCCCCAACCCCAAGGTGAAGAATGGCTTGCGGGCCGGCATTCTGGTCGTGCCCACCACGGGTGAAAACCTGGCCTGATTCAACCTCTGAAGCCTGTGGGAGCAAGCCTGCCCCCACAGGTTTTGCCTGGCTTAAACGGCTACTGCGCGAGGCTCGTTACGGCGCAGCGCGCGGATCTTGTGCAGGGTATCGGCGCAGGTCTTCGCCGCTTCCTGGCCCTTGTGCACAAAGTGCTCGAAGAAGAACTTCTGGTGTTCTTCGCCGGCATGGAAGTGATGGGGCGTCAGGGAGACCGAGAACACCGGCACTTCGGTTTCGAGCTGGACCTGCATCAGGCCACTGACAACCGCTTGGGCGACGAACTCGTGACGGTAGATGCCGCCATCGACCACCAAGGCGGCCGCGACGATGCCGGCATAACGCCCGGACTTGGCCAGCAGCTTGGCGTGCAGCGGGATTTCAAAGGCGCCGCCGACTTCAAAAAAGTCGATCTCCGATTCCTGGTAACCCTGGGCAATCATCTCGCTGACGAAGCCTTTACGGCTCTGGTCAACAATATCCTTGTGCCAGCAGGCCTGGATAAACGCTACGCGCTCGCCCTGATGGTTTTTGCTTTTGCTGTCGATTGCGGTGGGTTGCATCTGTTCTGACTCCTGTTTGTGTGAAAAACAGGGCGTTATGAATCGAATGGGATTTAAGGGTACGCACCGGATACACGTGCATTGACTGCACGTCGCCCGTGGACGGCCCTTTGGCGCCAATCCCGTTCTCTCTTCATCCGGACTATGACCGTCGGCCCCGGGATCACACCGGGTCTGCTGACCTTGCCATCATTCGCAGCCAGGGGCTGCGGCGACACCAAGCGCTCGCGGGCTATGCGCATTGCGCGCAATTACCGCCGGTGGGGAGTTGCACCCCGCCCTGAGAACGTTTTGCTGCCAGATTGTCTGGCGGCGCAGCGTTTTTAACACATATTTCCCACTTGTGCATTGCTGCTATCTGATGATTGTCATCGACTTTTTCGCCTGGCACCTACAGCCTTTTCCAGGTGCAAGGGTTGATAAATACCCGGCATGCCCGCAGTAATTCATTCCTGAAAGGGATTTTCCCCCGTCTACCGAGGCCTGATTCATGAGTGTTATCGATCTTCGCAGCGACACCGTCACCCAACCTACTGCAGGGATGCTCGACGCAATGGCCGGGGCGGCCACTGGTGACGACGTCTATGGCGAGGATCCCACGGTCAATCGACTCGAGGCCGAGTTGGCCGGGCGCCTGGGATTTGCCGCCGCGCTGTTCGTGCCGACAGGCACCATGAGCAACCTGCTGGGCTTGATGGCCCACTGCGAGCGCGGTGAGGAGTACATCGTCGGCCAGCAGGCGCACACCTACAAATACGAAGGCGGTGGCGCCGCGGTGCTGGGTTCGATCCAGCCCCAGCCGCTGGAGGTCCAGGCCGACGGTACGCTGGACTTGGCGCAGGTAGCGGCGGCGATCAAGCCGGACGACTTCCACTTTGCCCGCACTCGCTTGCTGGCCTTGGAAAACACTATGCAAGGCAAGGTGCTGCCGCTGAAGTACCTGGCGCAGGCGCGACGCTTTACCCGGGAGCATGGCTTGCAATTGCATCTGGACGGTGCGCGGTTGTACAACGCGGCGGTCAAGCTGGGGGTGGATGCGCGGGAGATCACCCAGCACTTCGACTCGGTGTCGGTGTGCCTGTCCAAAGGTCTGGGCGCGCCAGTGGGCTCGGTGCTGTGTGGTTCATCTGAATTGATCGCCAAGGCGCGGCGCCTGCGCAAGATGGTCGGCGGCGGTATGCGCCAGGCGGGCATCCTGGCGGCGGCCGGTCTGTATGCGCTGGATCACCATGTGCAGCGCCTGGCGCAAGACCATGCCAACGCCGATTATCTGGCGCAGGGCCTGCGCGCGGCTGGCTTTGCTGTCGAACCGGTGCATAGCAATATGGTTTACCTGCAAATCGGCGATAAAGCCGACGCAATCAAGGCTTTTGCCGGGGAGCGGGGGATTAAACTCAGCGCCGCCGCCCGTTTGCGCATGGTCACCCACATGGATGTCAGCCGGGACCAGATCGACCAGGTCGTCGCGACATTCGTCGAGTTTTCCGGTAAATGACCTTGCAGGCCGTCCAATTGACGGTTTCTAACGTATAAACACGCTGTACCGCGCGCGCAGGGCCGATATAATGCGGCCCTTTGCCGTCGCTTCGTCCGTTGACGAATCGCACAGGCCTTTGGCCGCAGCCTCCGTGGAAGAACCTAATGAAAAGCGCAGAAATCCGTGAAGCCTTCCTTCGCTTCTTCGAAGAGCAAGGCCACACCCGTGTAGCCTCCAGCTCTTTGATTCCGGGCAACGACCCAACCCTGCTGTTCACTAACGCGGGGATGAACCAGTTCAAGGACTGCTTCCTGGGCCAGGAAAAGCGCGCGTATACCCGCGCCACCAGCAGCCAGAAGTGCGTACGCGCCGGCGGCAAGAACAGCGACCTGGAAAACGTCGGTTATACCGCTCGTCACCACACTTTCTTCGAGATGCTGGGTAACTTCAGCTTCGGCGACTATTTCAAGCACGACGCGATTACCTTCGCCTGGACCTTCCTGACCGGTGTCCTGAAGCTGCCCAAGGAAAAACTCTGGGTGACCGTCTACGCCTCCGATGATGAAGCGTATGACATCTGGACCCAGCAGATCGGTGTGCCGGTCGAGCGCATGATCCGCATCGGCGACAACAAGGGCGCGCCTTACGCCTCCGACAACTTCTGGACCATGGGTGATACCGGTCCGTGCGGCCCATGCACCGAGATTTTCTACGATCACGGCGACCACATCTGGGGCGGCCCACCGGGTTCGCCGGAAGAAGACGGCGACCGTTATATCGAGATCTGGAACAACGTGTTCATGCAGTTCAACCGCACCGCCGATGGCGTGTTGCATCCGTTGCCAGCGCCGTCGGTGGATACCGGCATGGGCCTGGAGCGGATCAGTGCGGTGATGCAGCACGTCAACTCCAACTATGACATCGACCTGTTCAAGAACCTGCTCAAGGCATCGGCGCAAGCCATCGGCTGCGAAAATGGCGATCAGTCTTCGCTCAAGGTCGTTTCCGACCACATCCGTTCCTGCGGTTTCCTGATCGCCGACGGCGTGCTGCCGTCCAACGAAGGCCGTGGTTACGTGCTGCGCCGGATCATTCGTCGCGCCTGCCGTCACGGCAACAAGCTGGGCGCCACCGGCAGCTTCTTCTACAAGATCGTCGCGGCCCTGGTGGCCGAGATGGGTGAAGCCTTCCCGGAACTCAAGCAGCAGCAGGCCAACATTGAGCGCGTCCTTAAGGCCGAGGAAGAGCAGTTCTCCAAGACCCTGGAGCATGGCCTGAAGATTCTCGAGCAGGACCTGGCCGAGCTTAAAGGCACCGTGGTGCCGGGCGACGTGGTGTTCAAGCTGTATGACACCTACGGCTTCCCGATGGACCTGACCGCCGACATCGCCCGCGAGCGCGAGCTGACCATCGACGAGGCCGGTTTCGAGCGTGAGATGGAAGCCCAGCGCGTGCGTGCACGTTCGGCCAGTTCGTTCGGCCTGGACTACAACACCCTGGTCAAGGTCGACGTGGCCACCGAGTTCACCGGCTACACCGATACCTGCGGTTCGGCAAAAATCGTTGCCTTGTACAAGAACGGCCAGTCGGTCGACGTATTGAGCGAAGGCGACGAGGGCGTGATCGTCCTCAACCAGACCCCGTTCTACGCCGAGTCCGGTGGCCAGGTCGGCGACTGCGGTTACCTGCAGGCCGGCACTGCACGTTTCGACGTGCGCGACACTACCAAGACCGGCGGTGCCTTCCTGCACCACGGCGTGCTGGCCTCAGGTAGTCTGATCGTCGGTGCACCCGTTGAAGCCCACGTCGATGCCGAGGTGCGTCACGCCACTGCGTTGAACCACTCGGCGACCCACTTGCTGCACGCGGCCTTGCGCCAGGTGCTGGGCGAGCACGTCCAGCAGAAGGGTTCGTTGGTCGACAGTCAGCGCCTGCGCTTTGACTTCAGCCACTTCGAGGCCATCAAGCCTGAGCAGATCAAGGCGCTGGAAGAAATCGTCAACGCCCAGATTCGCCAGAACTCGGCGGTAGAGACCGAAGAAACCGACATCGACACCGCCAAGCAAAAAGGCGCCATGGCGCTGTTCGGCGAGAAGTACGGCGACAGTGTGCGTGTACTGAGCATGGGGGGCGATTTCTCCGTCGAGCTGTGCGGCGGTATCCACGCCAACCGTACGGGCGACATCGGCCTGCTGAAGATCATCAGCGAAGGGGGTGTGGCTTCGGGCGTACGGCGTATCGAGGCAGTGACTGGCGCAGCGGCGCTGGCCTACCTGAACGCTGCAGAAGAGCAACTCAAGGAAGCGGCCAACCTGGTCAAGGGCAGCCGCGACAACCTGATCGACAAGCTGTCGGCTGTGCTTGAGCGCAACCGTCTGCTGGAAAAGCAACTCGAGCAGTTGCAAGCCAAGGCCGCCAGTGCGGCGGGTGACGACCTGTCGGCTCAGGCCCAGGACGTCAAGGGCGTGAAGGTGCTGGCCGTGCGTCTCGACGGTCAGGATGGCAAGGCGCTGCTGGCGCTGGTCGATCAGTTGAAGAACAAACTCGGCCGCGCAGTGATCCTGCTCGGCAGTGTCCATGAGGAAAAGGTCGTACTGGTTGCCGGTGTGACCAAAGACCTGACTGGCCAACTCAAAGCCGGTGATTTGATGAAGCAAGCCGCTGCGGCAGTGGGCGGGAAGGGCGGTGGTCGTCCGGACATGGCGCAGGGCGGTGGTACTGACGCTGGCGCACTGGACGCGGCCCTGGCTCTGACCGTACCGTTTGTCGAACAGGGTATTTAAGGCTGTATGCCGGACCTCTCGTCTAGTGGTGGGTCCGGCTGCTGTTTGAGTGACTAATGGGCGCCCTTCATGGGCAGAGGCGGCTTTGAAATGGCTTTGATCGTACAGAAATTTGGAGGCACCTCGGTCGGCACTGTCGAGAGAATCGAGCAGGTCGCTGACAAGGTTAAGAAATTCCGCGATGCCGGCGATGACCTGGTGGTCGTGCTGTCTGCAATGAGCGGCGAAACCAACCGTCTGATCGATCTGGCCAAGCAAATCAGTGGCGATGAGCAACCGGTTCCGCGTGAGCTGGATGTGATTGTCTCCACTGGCGAGCAGGTGACGATTGCCTTGCTGACCATGGCGCTGATCAAGCGCGGCGTGCCAGCGGTGTCGTACACCGGCAACCAGGTGCGGATCCTGACGGACAGCGCGCACAATAAAGCGCGTATCTTGCAGATCGATGACCAGAAGATTCGTGGTGACCTGAAGGCTGGCCGCGTGGTTGTGGTGGCTGGTTTCCAGGGCGTCGACGAGCACGGCAACATCACCACCCTGGGGCGTGGCGGTTCCGATACCACCGGCGTGGCGCTGGCTGCGGCCCTGAAGGCCGATGAGTGCCAGATCTACACCGACGTGGACGGGGTGTACACCACCGACCCGCGCGTGGTGTCCGTGGCTCAGCGCCTGGATAAGATCACCTTCGAAGAGATGCTGGAAATGGCCAGCCTCGGCTCCAAGGTGTTGCAGATCCGCGCGGTCGAGTTCGCCGGCAAGTACAACGTCCCGCTGCGCGTACTGCACAGCTTCAAGGAGGGTCCAGGCACCCTCATTACTATTGATGAAGAGGAAACCATGGAACAGCCGATCATTTCCGGCATCGCTTTCAATCGCGATGAAGCCAAGCTGACCATCCGTGGCGTGCCAGACACCCCGGGCGTGGCATTCAAGATTCTCGGCCCGATCAGTGCCGGCAACATCGAAGTCGACATGATTGTGCAGAACGTTGCGCACGATAACACCACCGACTTCACCTTCACTGTGCACCGCAACGACTACCAGGCGGCACAGACCGTGCTGGAAAACACCGCTCGCGAGATCGGTGCCCGTGAAGTGGTGGGTGACACCAAGATCGCCAAGGTCTCGATCGTTGGCGTTGGCATGCGTTCTCACGCAGGTGTTGCCAGCCGCATGTTCGAAGCCCTGGCCAAGGAAACCATCAATATCCAGATGATCTCCACGTCGGAGATCAAGGTGTCGGTGGTGATCGAAGAGAAGTACCTGGAACTGGCTGTGCGCGCACTGCACACGGCGTTCGAACTGGACGCACCGGCTCGCCAAGGCGAGTGATGTGGTCCCGAGGGGCGCGGTCTGACCGCGCCCTTTATTTTTTGAGTGGCGTGGGCAAGGCTGTTCTTTTGCAGACGCTGGTCAATACTTAAGCGTGTAGAGTTGCGATCGTTCCGGTCGCTGCTCGAGCGCTTTTTTTTTGCAGACTGTTGTCCCTGAACTGAAATGCGTGAGGAGAAAGGTATGCTGATTCTGACTCGTCGGTGTGCAGAAAGCCTGATTATTGGTGATGGCGAAATCACCGTAACGGTGCTCGGCGTCAAAGGAAATCAGGTGCGTATAGGCGTTAACGCACCCAAGGAGGTAGCTGTACACCGTGAGGAAATCTACCTGCGTATAAAGAAAGAGAAGGACGAAGAACCAAGCCATTAATTTTTATCGCTTTTTATGTTTGCAAACGGGGAAAAGGTTGGTTAAGATACGCCCCGTGTTGCGGAGAGCTGGCCGAGTGGCCGAAGGCGCTCCCCTGCTAAGGGAGTACACCTCAAAAGGGTGTCGGGGGTTCGAATCCCCCGTTCTCCGCCATTATTTGTGTAGAGCGTTGTAATCAGGCTTTTTCGGTAAGTTGTTGAAATTACTAGAAAAAGTGCTTGGAAAAAAGATTCGACGAACTATAATGCGCGGCAACAAATGCACTCGTAGCTCAGCTGGATAGAGTACTCGGCTACGAACCGAGCGGTCACAGGTTCGAATCCTGTCGAGTGCACCAATTAAAGGTTGTTTGAAGTTATTCAAGCAACCTTGTTTCAATCAGTTGTGATCTGGTTTAAAAGCACACATTGCACTCGTAGCTCAGCTGGATAGAGTACTCGGCTACGAACCGAGCGGTCACAGGTTCGAATCCTGTCGAGTGCACCATTTAAGGGTTGTTTGCAGTCATGCAGGTAACCTGGCTTCAACCAGTTGTGATCTGGTCTAAAAGTACAATTGCACTCGTAGCTCAGCTGGATAGAGTACTCGGCTACGAACCGAGCGGTCACAGGTTCGAATCCTGTCGAGTGCACCAAACACCAAAAAGCCTGCGTCTAACGCGGGCTTTTTGCTGTCTGGGATTTGGCTTTTTGCCGAGCCCATCCTTGCTCTCCAAATTTACTCTGCGCGCTTTGCACGTCCTTTACCTTGAGCGTCATGTCGGGCGCTTGTAAGTGTTCGGCTTCGGGCAGGACTGCCGTTTCGAGATGTACCTCGGTGTTGCTGCCGGGCAGGTAGGTACGGACCTCCTGCAGGCTCAGGCGCTCTCCCGCCTTGCAGGCCATGCTGGTGAAGGTGATGCGGCCGTCGGCGGCTTCGCAGCGCTGCACGGTCATCACTTGCGCGCCGGCCGCCGGGCAGAGCAGGGCGGTCAGTAAAAAGCAGCGTATCCGCGGTGGCATTCAGCACCCTCCCTGGTGATCCATTCCAAGGTTAGTCGGGCATTTTGCGATGACCTTGTGTTTTCTTTTCGGGATAAGTCGTCGCACTCTCATGGATCAGGATGGTGCTCAGGTTTGTCTTGCAAGCGCTTGTTTCAGCCATGATTTTTTAACGTTTAAAACCGTCAGGCGGTGTATCATTGCGCCCGTCAGCCCCGCCGGGGCTTGTGGAATACCTCCATGGACTTACCCAGTAGTTACTCAGTACCCCGTTTTTCCAATCATGAATTGACTGATTGATCCTTCCGGCGTGCCCCGCTGCTGGGAGTGGAGTTCGCCTATGACCGAAGTAGAAGTAAAAAAGACTCAAGAAAGCTTGCAGGACCGCCTTGCTCAAGTCATTGAGCTGCTGCAGCGCCAGCGGGTGGTCGAAGATCTGACTCACCGTCAGGAAGGTCCTCATCATGACCGGGTCGAGAACCTGGTCCACCGGCAGAACCTCGTCGAGTTGCAACGCAAGCTCGATGACCTGCACTCCGCCGACGTTGCCTACATTCTTGAAGCATTGCCACTGGACGATCGCCTGACGGTCTGGCAGTTGGTCAAGGCCGAGCGTGACGGCGACATCCTGCTTGAAGTGTCCGACTCCGTCCGTGAAACCCTGATCGCCGACATGGACGATCACGAGCTCCTGGCTGCCGCCAAGGAGATGGACGCCGACGAACTCGCTGACCTGGCCCCTGAGCTGCCGCGAGACGTCGTCCATGAGCTGATGGAGACCCTTGATGGCCAGCAGCGTGAGCGTGTGCGCTCCGCGTTGTCCTATGACGAGGAGCAAGTCGGTGCGTTGATGGACTTCGAGATGGTGACGATCCGTGAGGACGTCAGTCTCGAGGTGGTCCTGCGCTACCTGCGTCGCCTCAAGGAGTTGCCGGGACATACCGACAAATTGTTCGTGGTCGACTACGACGGTGTGCTCAAGGGCGTCTTGCCGATCAAGCGTCTGTTGGTCAACGATCCGGACAAACAGGTCTCGGAAGTCATGGCTAGCGATCCGGTAAGCTTTCACCCGGACGAAGATGCCTATGACGCGGCCCAGGCGTTCGAGCGTTATGACTTGATCTCGGCCCCGGTGGTCGACAAGAACGACAAACTCATCGGCCGCCTGACCATCGACGAGATGGTCGACCTGATTCGTGAGGAGAGCGAGAGCGAAGTCCTCAACATGGCGGGTCTGCGTGAAGAGGAGGATATTTTCGCTTCGGTGTGGAAGTCCCTGCGTAACCGTTGGGCGTGGTTGGCCATCAACCTGATTACTGCTTTTGTTGCTTCGCGGGTAATCGGTCTGTTCGAAGGGTCTATCGAGAAGCTGGTAGCCCTGGCGGCGCTGATGCCGATTGTTGCCGGTATTGGTGGCAACTCCGGTAACCAGACTATCACCATGATTGTGCGCGCCATGGCGCTGGACCAGGTCAGTACTGGTAATACCTCGCGCCTGATGCGCAAGGAGTTGGCGGTTGGCCTGATCAATGGTCTGGTCTGGGGTGGGGTGATTGGCGTAGTGGCCTACCTGTTGTACGGCAGTTGGTCGCTCGGTGTCGTGATGACGGCCGCCATGACCCTGAACTTGCTGTTGGCGGCGCTGATGGGGGTGCTGATTCCGATGACCCTGGCGCGCGTTGGGCGTGATCCGGCAATGGGCGCCAGCGTGATGATCACGGCTGTGACGGATAGCGGTGGTTTCTTCATCTTCCTTGGCCTTGCAACCATCTTCCTGCTCTAAGTCTTTGCTGCGCGACCCGGCCCAAGGGCCGCGTCGCGCACTGTCCATTAATCAAACTGGCTGAAGATCGATGATCTCTATTCGAATCATCGCGAAGTTGCCTGGGCGGATCTCAGGCAAAAAAAAGCCAGCGCGAGGCTGGCTTGAGCTTTCGGGATGTCTTCAGGATGGGTTTGCGGCCATCTCGGCATCATGGGCAATCAGCGACACCAGAGCGTTCTGCTGGCGGTGGGAGAGCTGGCGGAAGCGCTGCAGCAATTCACGTTCATGTAGTGACAGCTCGGGGCTGTCCAGGCGCATGCTCAACTCTTCGCCCAGCGCACCTTCCTGAATAAGACTCTGTTCCAGGCGCGCGATGATTTCTGAGTTCATGCTGCGGTGATGGTTGCGTGCCACCTCGGCAATGCGTTCACGCATTCCGTCTGGCAGGCGTACGACGAACTTGTCAGCCGTACGGCTGGAATAAATTGCCTGTTTCAATGGGCGCATATATTTAACCGGTTAGTTCAGGGGAGCGGTTCTCGGAATTGGCCGCAGGATGTCTTTAGGACAAGCAAGCTAGCCAAATGTTCAACCTGAATTGATAAGAGGTCCGCATCATGCCTCAAAAATGCCGGATCCTTGGCGTCAATTCTGTGACAAATATTGAGCCTGAGGCAGGCGTTATGCCAGCACCAATTATCAGAAATGCGGACTGGTTTGAAAACTTAAATCCGCTCCGGGTGCCTGGTCTCGCCCTTTTGCCCGACGGGCAGGGGCTACGCGTCCTTTTGTGCGAGTCGTGTAGGCTTGTGCACCGCTCCTCTTTGTATTCAGAGTAGTGGCAAATGGCCGATTTACTAGGGGTGAATGCACCATGAGGGGATATTGCGGGTGAGTGGCAGACTGGTTTATCTCATGGGGCCGTCCGGCTCTGGCAAGGACAGCCTGATCGATGCGGCCCGCGATGCTCTGGCGCAACTCGACTGTGTGGTGGCACGGCGAGTGATCACCCGCTCGGCAGAGTCAGTGGGGGAGGCTGCCCTGGGGCTCACACCGCAGGCATTTGCCGAACTGGCGCGTGAGGGCGGGTTTGCCCTGAGTTGGCATGCCAACGGGTTGGATTACGGAATTCCGGTGCAGATCGATCGGTGGCTGGCGGAAGGTCGGCATGTGCTGGTCAACGGTTCCAGAGCTCATTTGCCTATAGCGAGGCAGCGGTATCCACAGTTGTTGCCCATTCTGTTGACGGTGGACACCGAGGTCCTGCGTGAGCGTCTTGAGCGTAGAGGGCGTGAAAGTCGTGAAGAGATAGAGTCCAGGCTGGCGCGTAATGCCTTGTTTACCCGCGGTACGGTGGAGGATGGGTCCGGCGTCATTTTCCTGCTGGATAATTCTGCTCAGTTATCAACAACCTTGGCTCGCTTGCTGGTGCTGCTTGTGAGTGAAGGTATCGTGGAAAAACCCCGTTCAGCGTGAGCGGGTCGTTGCCTACACTCAATAAGCCCTACAGACGACATGACAAACGCGGGGCTGCCCGTTAACATGCTCGCCGTCCATCGTGCCGTAGTGTCTGCGGGCGGTCTGTGTCTCAGTAGCTCAATTGGATAGAGCATCCCCCTCCTAAGGGGAAGGTTGGCAGTTCGAACCTGCCCTGGGACGCCATATAATTCAATGCTTTCAGCCATTCTCCTCACAACTTAGTTTTTCCGTGACAGCATGGTGGCAGCAAAAAGCCAAAAAATATGCCCCGTTAGGTATCTCCGAACGGGGCTTTTTCGTTCTGCTCAGGGAGGAACTATGCATCAGGTTTTTGAGGAATTAACCGGCGAGCTTGAAGCGATAATCGACAAGCTAGGCGCAGTTATTACAAGCTCCGAACCGCTAGGGCTGGCGCAGTCTAACTGGTCATTCCCTCTGGTCAGCGTATCTGAGCTCCAACAGCAGGCTCGCGCCATTATCCAGGCGATTGACGAGCGTGCACCCGAAGAGGTTGGAGACAGCTACCCGCTTCTGAGTCATTACGTTATCAGGCTGCAACACCTGGCAACGGACACCATCCCTCAAATGCATGGAAATGCCGGAGTCGCTACCTGGGCTTACTCCAGAACGCTCGATGGCTTATGGAAGGCGCTGGAGCGTGATTTTGCCCCCATGCCGAGTGAGGAAATTGAGCGCTCAATTCAGGACTCGACGCGCCGCGCCCGATCCATGGAATCCAAGCTGGCCGAGCTAAAAGAGCGGTCGACACTTCTGGATCAAATGGTCTCGCGAATTGAAGCTGCTCACTCCGCCGCGGAAGAATTACCGACCGATCTTCATTCATTGAAGGAAGCGCGGGCTCAAATCGAAGCGCTTATGCGTAATGCTACTCTCGATCGTGATCATGTATCAGAGGCTAGAAACGCAGCTGAGTCAGCAAAGGATGAACTCGCGAAATTGTCCGAAAGTGCCCGAGATGTTTTGGCGCGCTGCGAGACAGCTTACGCTTCAGCAACTAGTACTGGCCTGGCAGCAGCATTTTCAGAACGGTCTAAGGCGCTAAATAACTCGGTAGGGTTGTGGGTAGCAGGGCTCGTAGCCGCATTGGTTGCCGGAAGCATCTTCAGCTTTAACCGGATGGATAGAATCGCAGATTTACTTTCTCTCCCAGGCGACCACAGCTTGATACTGTCCGTCAATTTGGTTCTGGCAGGGCTCTCGGTGAGTGGGGCGGTGTGGTTCGCATGGCTTTCGACAAAGCAGATTGGTCAACGTTTCCGGCTATCAGAGGATTATGCGTTCAAAGCTTCCATCTCTCGCGCTTATGAGGGATACCGCCGAGAAGCGGCACGGATAGATAAAGACCTTGAGAAGCAATTGCTCAGTTCTGCATTGTCCCGGCTGGATGAGCAGCCGCTTCGACTGGTCGAAAGTAATAGCTTTGGTAGTCCTTGGCATGAGCTCCTCGCTTCGGAGCTTGTCAAAGATGCCGTAAAAACTGTACCTGGGTTCGTTGAAAAGGTTACTTCAATGGCGTCTTCCGCTCTTCAAGGAAAGAAAGCCGCAGCCACGCCTTCTGTTGCAGCAAATGATGCTCCCTCTGAGCAAGCTGAAGCGAAGGTTTAGATATCTCTGATTCTCAAGACTGTGGTCGTCGAGCAGTTCGCGTGTCTGGCCGTAGCTCGTATACCCAGGCCGGCGTCTAGCAATTCCTTGACCCGCTTGTGCAGCTTTTCATCCACCGGGCGGCCTAGGTACTTGCCGGCCGGCTTGGCCTTTTCTATTCCCTGGTGGCTGGTCGGCAGGTCGAGCGCGACGATGCGCAGGCCCTTGGAGTCGATCGCGGCCTTGAGCTTTTGCCAATCCTCCGCAGGGAGCCGGGATAGGCGGTCTATCGACTCCACCAGCAACACGTCGCCCTTGCGTGCATCCTTGAGCAGGCGCAGCAGCTCAGGCCGGTCTGCGGTGGCGCCGCTGGCGTTCTCCAGATACACGCTCGCAATGACCTTGTTGTGATCGCTGGCGAATTGCTCGAGCGAGGTACGGGCGCGGCCGGCGTATTGTTCTTCGGTGGAAGCTCGGAGGTATGCGCGGATGAATATGATGGGTGCCTTCATCGGTTAGGGCGTTCTACTAATGCTGTTGCACTATGGGTGTTACTTATCAAGCGAAAAGCACGGAAGGGCAAAATAAGCCTGTATCTGGATAGGCATGCTCAGGCGTAACACCTTTCAATCCTGTAACACTTCCTTTCGACAGCACCGTACGAACGTGTAGCGCATGAAAAGTCCTTTAAGTTCATTAGGTTAGAGATGTTTGTAACACCCGCAACACCTGTAACACGGCTTTGGAAGTGCGTCCCCTTGCCCCGCTATAGGAAGTCCTCCAGCGAGAGAGAGCGATCCTTTTGGTTGGCAGCATCGAATGCCTCGCTGTGTGGTTAGCACTCCTATGTCGCCACCCGGTTATGCTTGGGTGTAACACCTATCAATCCCGTAACACTCCCTTTTGACAACACTGTGCGAACGTGTAACGCATGAAAAATCCTTTAATTTCAAATTTTTAGGATTATTCGTAACACCCGAAACACCCGTAACACGGCTTTGAAGGTGCGCCCCCTTGCCTAGCTGTGGGTACTCATCCAGCGAGTGAGAGCGTCCTTGTTGGTTGACAGCATCCGATGCCTCACCGTGTGGCAGCTAGTTCGGATATCACTACCCGGCTACATGAATACTGAACCGCCAAGTGGTTGGACGTATGTGATGGGCCTACATCGGGCAATGATCAGACGTGATTTGCTGTAAAGGCAATGCATTAAGTGGCCTGTAGCGATGCTGCATCAAAATGGTACGCCCAAATTCGCCGGGGACCCTGGGGGCATTCTAGGGATACGGGGTAGGAAACCCGCGGGATTTTGTTAGTGACAGGCACCCCACCTTACTGAAATTTCAACGTTGAAATTGAAAGAATCCTGACGAAAAAGGGGCATCGTTACCGTGTTGGTAAAGATGCCCCTTTGTGTTGCTGATAACGCACGCATGGGGTTCGTCAACCGTGTCAATTCGTCAACCTGTCAACCAACCTCAAGAATCCAGCCGCTAACACGAACACGCGGGTTCCTTGCCCCGTACCCATCCGAAATGCCCAGGGTCCCCAGCGAGCTGCCAAGTGATTGGGCAAATGCACAGATGAACAGCCGCTCACCAGGTTCACCTGTTCACTGAGCTGTGCACTTTTCCGCTAATACGATCACGCGAGTTTCCGACCCCGTACCCACCGAACATCCCCCAAGGTCCCAGGCGATGTCGGTTGCCCCGGTCGCTGCATCTCCCCCTGTTCGTTGTTGGTCGACGGCACCTCTCAAGCGTTCTGCCGTTCGGTGACACAGTGTTCGAAGTCTGCATTAGTCGATACCAAGCCAGTATTGCATTCGCTGGCGGCGCTATCACTGATGGGGTGTGGGGGTCGAAAGACGTGTTACAGGTGTTGCGGGTGTTACGATCTACGTTAACTAATTGAATTTATTGTATTTTATTTGTGTCACACACCATTCATCCTTCACGTGCATTGGGTGTTACAAGCCAAATAGGTGTTACAGCAGCGTTTAAAGAATTGGGTAAACCGTAGGCCGTAATCGGCCAATAGTGGGCGTTCGCAAGCGACAGCTAACGGCCAGAAGCGGACGCCGCTATTTGACTTATCTCGGGCTGTGGGACCATCAGCTCTTGATTGAGGAACCACCCTCGTCTAGCCTCCAAAGATTGTGGTGGTTCGTGCACAGCTTTAGCTCTGTTCCGTGGACACATCACATGCAAATCTTGAGCATGCACATAGGATGTGAAATGACGTTAGAGGCCACCCATCTTTCCTGGCTCAAACAAGTCGGTACATTAACATCTGCGTGTGGCAAGCCGATCCCGACTTTCAAACTAGAATATGACGCCTTAAGCCACGAAATAATGTCGGCATGGGCAAAGCATTTCAGGAACCATTATTGTCAGGATGACGAGCTTCAGTTTCTGAAGAATCCTTTAAAAACAAAATCCGAATACTTGCTAACCGAAAAATTTCCTCATGTTTCGATTGCTCCTGGTCCGAGCATAAGAGCAGGTGATTTTGCGGAGATTTTGGTAGCTGATTATCTCCAATTTATACGAAACTATCAGGTCCCTAGAACTCGGTATGATCGCAAGGCGATTGCTAATGAATCAACCAAAGGGTCTGACGTTATTGCCTTCAAAAAATCACCAGATATTATTAGTGACAACGACGAAATGCTTATCTTTGAAGTAAAAGCTAAAGCAAGTGAGTCGGCGAGGGCTAATGTCCTTCAAGACGCAATCGATCATTCTATAAAGGATGAAATTCGAATTGCAGAGTCGTTGAGCGCCATGAGGCAAAAACTTTATGATCGAAGGGACTCGGATGGCCTGCAAATCGTAGATCGATTTCAAAGAGAGCCAGATCACCCGTGCAAGCGGAGGTATGGCGCCGCAGCGGTTTATACAGAATCCTCAATGCACGAATCCGTGGTGTCTACTTCAGCCACCATTAACCATCCAAGCGCAGACAAACTCGAACTTCTACTTATAAGTGGCAGCCAGCTGATGACGCTTATACATGAGCTTTATCGGAGAGCAGCAGATGAAGCTTGAGGTCAGAGCTCGAATTATCCTCGACGTAACCCGCGCTAAAGCGAAGCAGTACGAGTTTGGCATCGAGGAACAGTTTCACATTGACCTGCCTCAGGACCCGAAACGACTTTTAGTATTTACTGTGGGTATTCTTGGTGAACTGGCAGCTTCGGAGTCTAGGGAAAATGACGACCGATACGAATACAGAGAGATTTTAAAAGAGCAATTGATATTAGCTGGTCAATATTTTGAGTCTATGAGCACCGCCAGGTTGACACCTGAGATAGACGAATATTTGAAAATTCTAAGCTCCGCGTCATATTATCTTGCTGACATGCCTGGAAGCTCGTTGGTTTTGGCTCGCTCCATACCTGATTCGCTGGGGCATCTAACAGACAGTAAGTTAGAGCTGTTTCTAGTATGGCTTTTAAGATCGGATTTGAGTAAAAATTTCACCTTAAGCCCGATCAGTCAATATAACGAACAGATACAAAGCACTGCGTTAGCCTTCCGAGCCTTTATAAACATGGAGGCCGACGCATGGGATGTAGAAGAGGAACTGTCCGTTTTTCGAGATCTAATCTACTCCAGTGGCACAGATCGCGAAATATTAATTGCAGATACCATCACTGCATTAGTCAAGCGGAAGATGCATAACTCGTCACTAGTTTGTCTTCCGAAATATACTGGACTTAGCGTGGATCAATGGAGGTCTGCTCTTTCCAACGACCGCTTCATGAAAGAATTTTGGCCTGGCCAAAGGCTCGTGGGCGAGCTAGGTGTTTTGAAGGGGGTGTCTGCTGTGATGCAGATGCCTACCAGCGCCGGCAAAACTAAGTCAGCTGAGCTTATTATTCGCAGTGCATTTCTTTCCGGGAGGGCAAAGCTTGCGGTTGTAGTCGCGCCATTTAGAGCATTATGCCGTGAAATCACCTATGGCTTTTTACAGAGCTTCGAACACGACTCAATCAACGTCAATGAGCTTCGAGACATCACAAACGTTGATGAGGAAGAACAGGAGTTTCTGAAGTTTCTGTTAGGAGAAGCCTACAGGGGGAAATACGACCACACCATAATCGTTTCTACGCCTGAGAAGCTGGTTTACTTGTTGCGCCACGAACCAGCTCTAGCAGAAAAAATCAACTTGCTCGTCTTCGATGAGGGGCATCAATTTGATAGCGGGAAACGTGGGGTAACCTACGAACTTCTCATCGCTTCGCTTAAAGATGCAGTACCGAAGGATGCTCAGAAAGTCTTGATTTCTGCTGTGATGTCCAACGCAAAGACTATTGGCGAGTGGCTTAATGGCGAAGCAGGTGAATACATCCAAGGTAGTAATTGGTTGCCTTCTATTAAAAGTGTTGCATTCCTCAGCTGGATTACCGAAATGGGCCAGTTAAGCTATCTAGGGAGAGATAATAAATTCGACAGCGGATTGTACGTTCCGCAGATAATTCAGCAGGTAAACCTTGGGCGCAGAGACGGAGAAAAAGACGACTTTATATTCCCCCTCAGAGATAAAACTTCTACAATCTCCTGCTACTTAGGACTAAAACTTTGCCATCAAGGTCCCGTCGCTATATTTTGCGGTGATAAAAGGTCAATAACGACCCTCTGCACAACAATTGTGGACATTTATGATCGTGGATTTTCTACTCCAAAACCAAGCGACATATCGGATCATGAAGAGCTGTCAAAAATTGCTTTTTTATCCAATCTACACTTCTCAGAAAGTCATATTTTTTCTCAAGCCATCCCGCTAGGCGTATTACCTCATAGCTCAGCCGTCCCAAACGGCCTGCGAATCTCGGTCGAATGGGCGATGGACAGAAAGGTTGCACACTTAGTGGTCTGCACGTCCACTCTGGCGCAAGGGGTGAACCTTCCAATTAAGTATTTGCTTGTATCAAGCACCATGCAAGCAGGGCGGCGGATTTCTACGAGAGAATTTCAAAATCTTATTGGTAGAGCCGGGCGGTCTGGTTATCACACAGAAGGAAGTATAATTTTCACTGACCCTAAGATTTATGATAAGCGCCATTCGTGGCAGGGGCGACCTAAGTGGATTAGAACTTTAAAGTTATTGGACTTCAATAATTCGGAAGCATGTATAAGTAGCCTGAGTGAAATCATAGTGCCGTTTAAGTTCGAGCACGCAACTGATGATCTTTTAAATTTCATTCAACAACCTGCTGTTCGTCGATCTCAGTGGGTGCAGTGGGGGGTCATTAATAATATTGAGGTTACTGATCTTCTGGCTGAGATGGATTATAAGGAGCAAACGCTGAATGCAATTGAGAGCTACTTTCTCTCGTTGTTAAAGGATGACAACTCTTTACTCCAGCTCGAAGCTTTTTTAAGCTTGGCTGAAGATACTCTTGCATATTATTTGGCGGAAGAAACCGAAAGAGCGCGGTTGTTGGAGATTTTCTCGATTATTCATAGACGCCTTCAATCTCTCCCCCCAGAAAAATTTTCGTATTATGGAAGAACTCTACTAGGCCTAGATCAGCTTATTTTTATCGAGCATTGGATTGATGACAATCTATGGGAGTTGGAGTTTTGTGAATCGCCAATAGAGCTGCTAGACAGTTGCTGGCCACTACTCTGCAAATTTGCAAACACAAAAATAGTCTCCAATATTCGCCCCGATGACAAGAGTGTTGAGATAGCGAAATTATGGTGCAAGGGGGGAAGTTATCACGAAATTTTTACGTATGCAAAAACCAATAACATTAAAATCCAAGCTAAATCGAGACTTTATAGTATCACTCAAGAGCACATAGTTGACTTCTGCACAGCGCTTTCTTATGACGGAATGCTGATAATAGGTAGCCTCGCAGATATAATTGAGGGTAGGTCTCTGAACGATACGATCCTAGCCAATGCACGTTCACTTCAAAATCAGCTCAAGCTTGGTCTTTCAGATGAGTTTCACATGTGGTTGTACGGCCAAGGCTATGCTGATAGAGAGGTGTCAAAGTTTATTGCTAATGGTCTTGAAAAAGTAATGGTTGGGAAAAATATCATCGATTATAAAGTTCTCAAAAGCAACCCAGAAACTCTTGCTCAAGCTTTATTGCAGTTACCAACAGTGTTCTCAGAGATCAAAGTTCGCTAGTGTTTGGCTACTAATTTAATTTCTTTCAATTTTACTCAAGCTTAGTAGCGTAGCGACCAACTCACCTAGACATTTCATGAGTGTATGGAGTTAAATCACTACAAGATTGTGCGTAAATTTGACTGTGCGCTGATTTTGCTATTGCTGTATTAAACATATGTACTTGCTCAGCATTTTGCTCAAATGTATCGCCGCTCTTATATTGCTCTTTACTTGAAATTATCATGGCTATCTTAGGCGAGAACGGATAGTAAAACTCAACTTCCGTTACCGGCGTCGACCAACCTGCGCTGGCTGCATAGGTGTTAATTATAGGCTGATCTCCGGCTATAAAATTAGTCTCGGTGTTATTAATAAGCAATGCTGGCTTGAATTCCTCTCTTCTTGCGAAGGTCGACCACGCCATATTTGTTGCGTATATGTGTCTAAATACGCCAAATGTTCTTTCTATCATGCCTGGGAAAAGACTATTGGTGTTCTTTATCGCATTTTCTTTAATTCTATTTGTGCGCAGGTACTGGACGCAGATAAAGTGGGAGAAGTTCATGTATTCTTCTTCGTTACGGAAAAGACTAGTGTCTTGCCGCAGGATTTTGTCTATATGTTTTATGGCTCCAGCTTCAATTGCTGAATGGAGATCCTCTTCAATATTTATGGCTAGCTCATCAAACAACTCATCAAGGCTTGGGCGGTTTATCTCGCTCGCAGATAATTGTTTTTTTATCGTGAATAGCTTTTGAAATGCATTTATCCAGCCTGCATTCGCCTCTTTTAGCATTTTGTTTTTTGTGATTTCAATAGCCGTTTTATTTATAATTAGTATATCACTTTCAGTGAGCTCACTTATTTTATAGAAATCTCGTTTTTGTGCCACACCCATGAGGTTTGATAAAAATGTTTTCCCATCTTGATGGCACCAGATTTGATCATTGCTAGACCACGACCTAAGGTAATGCCTCCAAACATAATGTTGACGTCTTTTTTTCATTACACATGGTCTCAGATTAGTACATAACTTTTGGTTAAGGGGCGGCGGAACGCCGTCCCAGTGAGCGGAGCAAGCGACTTGAACCACTGGTTAGACGTGGTGACAACCCGTGCGCTGGATTAACAGGCAACGCTGACTGTACCGCAAGCCAAACTGCAGTGGCGAGCAACGAATTTTCGGACGTAGGCATACGCGGAATTGCCAGATGCTGAAAGGCATTTGGAGCCGCGATGGACCGGAAAAGCGCTGCGGACATGCAGCCTCTTTGTATTCCGACGCTCATTGCTTGCTGCTATGCGGAGGCTCGGCCGAGTGAATAAGTTAATGCTCCCGTGCAAATAAAACAAAATCGCCCCTGATTTCCTATACGCATCCGACCGCCTGCTTTTGGCCGAAAGCTGCCTTACACGATTGGCAGCCTATGCCCGGAAGGCGCCCAGGCGAGAGCTTGCTTTTCTGGCCGATCCGGGAGCGTGCGATTCGGGTTGTTCATCCGGCTCGGAACAATATATAAAGCGAAAGCTTGTATTCAGGGGAATACAAGCATTCATAAGGTGATCACGGATGTACATCTACAAAATGGTTCAAGTACCGCCCAACATTGAAGTTCGTGCGAAGGAGCACCGGGGGAACGAGGCCGCTGTTTATCTACAAAATGTGGTCAACACTCATGCTGAGGATGGGTGGGAGTTCTATCGGATTGACACGATTGGCGTTTCAGTCAAACCGGGATGCTTCGACGCGTTAATGGGGAAGAAAAACGTGCTGAACCACTATTACGTGATTTCTTTGCGCAAGCCCCGATGATCAAGCTTTGCGCCGTCTCAGCAATTCGCTGCTATCAGCGAGTTGCTCCCTCTCGATTGCGAGATGCCTGCCGATTTGAGCCTTCCTGTTCAAACTATGCGATACAAGCCATCGGAAAGTATGGTGTTCTAAACGGCTGCCGCATGGCTGTGGGCCGCATCTGCAGGTGTCGGTACCCGAACGGCGGGAAAGATTTTCCCTGAATAAGTCGGATAGTGAGCCCCCACACCTTAACTGTTCAGCTGTGCTTGCCATGATCCTGACGGGCTGCTTTTGGCCAGAAGCTGCCTGCGGAATTTGAATGCAGCGGAAGCTTTCGCGAGCTTCCGCTTATCCTCATCACCGGTTTTTCAGCTTTTGCTCGATTAGCCCCATTTCTGCCTTGATCGCAGTGATGGTGAACTTCTGCATCGCTGTGCATTTTCCGATTTTGGTATCCACGATCTTGAGTAGGGCGGTCAGGTGGGCTTTTCGCGCTTTAAGCGTTTCGGATATGGCTGAGCTGTTCTGTATTGGATCGTTCAAGATGTTCATCCTAGTGATATTTCTAAACAGCCCACACGCGCAGGCTGTTTCAGGGAGATCAATCGTTACATTGCCAGTACGTCTTGCACGCTGTGCTGACGCGAACGATCCGACAATTGCTGCCACTTCCAACTACCGAAGTTTTCACCCTGCTCAGGGATTTCCAGCTTAAACAGCGCAACCGGGTCCCGGTCTATAAACCGGCGTGCAGCCCAGAGTTTACCGCCCGCGTCGAGCAGCGCTTGAGCCGCCTCATTCCACTTTTCTTCCAGCGCCATGTGCGCAACTTGTAGGGCCTTGCTCTCGATGTTTTTATGTTTCTCCTGGGCTTCGGTGATGTGTTGGTCGACCGTGACCAACTCCTGCTCCAGCGCCGTGATGATTAGTTGTTGGCGACGATGGTGTTCAGACGCCGCAGAGAGGTTTTTGGCCGCTTTCTGAGCATCGGTGTTGGCGGCTTTCTCGCCTTCCGTATCACCCCAGGCGACAGCTTGCGCATAGGCTGTTGCCGCTACTGTCTCGGCCTGTCGAGCTTTTGCCATCTCCTCCTGCGCTTGCTGTCGGATCTGTTCCAAGCGCGTACTGAGGCTCTGGCGTTTTTCGTTGAGCTCTTGCTCGTCCGCCTTCCAGTTCGCCATGGATTCAATATACCCCGCCATCAGGCTTTCACGATTGAGCAGTGTTTCGCGCCGATGGAGCTTCTGATTCAGCATGTGGATCTGAAGATCAAGCGAACTGATTTGTCTATTTCGGTCGTTGATTTCATCCCGCACTTCCCGCTGTCGGCCTTGCTCAATGATTTCGGGACTTTCAAGCGCCGCCTCGAAGGGAGGCAACTCGTTTCGGATGCCCTCCATTTCGGCTGTCAATTTTTCGCGGCGGTCTTTCATTACTTGGATATCGTTCATGTGCTTTGTCCTGTGCAATTCGATTGTGGGTGGGCTGAGCGGCTGGCGAGGCCCGGAATGAGCCGGCGCTACCTCGATCAGTAGGAGGTCGTTAGGCTGCCTGGACCTCGTTCTCATCCGTTCCCAAGATAGTTTTCACCACGTAGCAGCGCTGGGGACCTAGCCCCGGCAAACGAATTAAGCTGTACGGCTTTCCATTGGTGGCCGGTTGCAACACTCCGCGGTGCAACAGCTCTTTGTTCACGGCGCTGATGTTCATGCCCTTGAAGATTTCGGAGCTCCACGCCTCGGGCAGGACGTAGTAGGTGTTGGTGGTGTGCATGGTGTCGCCCATACCGTGCTCCAGCGTTTTGCGAAAGCCCAGTCGGTCGATAGTGCGCGGGCCATGCTCGTCGATCTTTGCGGCAGCCGACTCCCAGCGAGTGAAGCGACTTTCGCCGAAGCGCTCAATGATCTGGCGCAACCGCGCCAGAATCGCGTCCCCTTCGAAGTTTCCAGCACCGCCGCGCTCATTCAGCCAGGCGCTGAGGCACACCCGGCCGGCGGCGGTGGCCGTGCCATCAGGCCAGCCGGTAATCCCCATTGCTGTGGCCAGCTCTCCGGCTGCGGCAGCCAGGCCGAAACGAGTAGCGGCGCGGTGTGCTTGACCGCTGGCCGAGGCAGGCAGCGCTTTGGCGACGAACCTCTCCAAGGTGTGGCGCAGGATGGCCGACCAACCATGCCGCTTGGCGGGGTCGCAGAGGGCCGATAGGAAGGCGGTGAGCGGTGTGCCGTAGTACTTCGCCACCCGCGCTTTGAGGGCATCGGAGAGGGTCGCCGCATCATCAAAACCGTTCAATACGTCGAACATGCCCAGGCCTTTGCTGGCATCCGCTGGCACTGCGAGCATGCGTACCTCCATGCCGGCCTTTAGCTCCTTGTTCGCTTCGGCCATGTGCTGCGCCAAGGTCTTCTCACCGGTCGAGAGAAACAGCAAGCGCCACTCCTGCACCTGTCGGCCTGCTTGTCCTCGATCATTAGCGCGCGCCTTCCCGGTGCCGTTGCCGAGCATGTATACCGTTTCACCAATGATGCGCGGGTCGCACATGCCGATTTCATCCAGCACCAATAGCCCGTCGGAGTGCGCGGCGGCGATGGACTCCAAGGCGTTATCTGTCGAGCGCCAGGAACGCACCAGACGCGGACCGCCATAGATCGAGGCAGCCACTTGCAGGTGGGTGGTCTTGCCGCCCGAGCTGTCTCCATACAGGTGAAAGCCGCCCGACTCATGGCCCAGCATGTGCAGCAGCGGTCCGGCAAACGCCACGCTGGCCACAAACGCCAGGCGGTGGTTGCCGATGCACAAGGCGCCGATCTGCTCTTGCCACTGCTCCAGGGTGCCGGCTTCGCTGATGGGTGGCAGTTGTGCGCCGGCCTCATAGAAGTGCAGGTGTTCAGGGTGCGAGCCGACCTGCTGTTCGGGCAGTAGGAAGGCGCTGTCGTGCCAACCCAAGCGTGTGACCAGTCGTGCCCGCTGGGCGCTGTCGAAGCCGCCGAGATAGCTCTGCAGGTCGTTGCGGGCATTGCGTCCGGAGCGACTGCCAGCCAGCCGCAAGCCCATATCCACCAGCGGGCCGAGCACGTCCTTGCCGAAGTCGCCGGTCATGGTTCGTGCCGGAATGTTCCAACGCTTTTTCGCTCCGTCCGGATCGTCGAACTCGACCAGCAGTCCCCAGTTGTGACCCTGTGCGTCGCGGGTACGGGCCAGGATTTCCAGCGACGAGCACACCGGCCGTGCTTCACCATCGTCACCGGAATAAAACACACCTTCTGGCGTCAGACGGAAGCCGCCGGGCAACAGATCGTTTTTGGGTTTCGCAGCACGCTTGGTCGTCGGCTTGACCTTGGCTTCGGGTAGTTCGGCCGGTGCTTTCTCCGACTCAACACCGAACAGTTCACCGCTGCGCTCCAGCTCGGCGAAATGACCTGCCGTCCAACCCTTCGCTTGGGCATCGGCCGCGTCGGCGCCGTCATCCCATTGGCCGCCTTTGGCATAGGTCGGATGGTCATTCTTGAGGGTGGGCTTGCGTTGGAACACGTCGAGGGCAATCACGCGCACCGACGCGGCGCCGATCTGTTGCAGTTGTTCGGCGACGGCATTCATGCAGCTTTTGCCGCTCGCGTCGTTGTCTGGCCACAACACCACGGACCGATCTTTGAGCGGAGACAAATCGGCCTTGTGCCAGGAATTCGAACCGTTCGGCCAGCACGTGGCCACGTAGTTGGGCAGCAGCTCCGCCGCCGCGTCGGCTGCCTTTTCGCCTTCGCACAGAACCACCGGAGCTTCTGCCCGTTGTGCTAGTTCATCCAGGCGTAACAGAGGGCGTGGTTCGGGCAGCCCCTGCCAGCGCCATTGCTGCGTTTGACCATCCGTGCGTTGGCACCAGGTCAAGGGTGCAAACACCTTGCGCGGTTTGCCGTCCTCATCCGGACCCAGGTCGAAGCGATAGAGCGCCATGATCGGTTGGCCTTGAGCGTTACGATAAATCCAGGCGTTGGATGGAGCGCCGTGTTGTCGATGTTTCGTCGGGCATCTGCTCATGGCCTCGGCCGGGATCGGTTGCACGGCGATCCACTCGGGCGCCTTGGCTTTGCTGGAGGCCGGTTTCGACTGCGCGGTACCCGGTGAGACCTTGAGCAGATCTGCCAGCTTGTTGCAGGCTTCGACGTCGCTGCCGCCATCCAGATAGCGCACCAGATCTATCAGGTCGCCGCCTTTGTCACCGGTGGCAAAATCCGCCCAGGTGCCTTTGCTCAAGTTGACCTTGAGGGAGCCGGCGCGCTTGTCGCGGCGGGTCGGATTGGGAGCGGTGTATTCCTTGCCGCCGTCCACGCGCTTACCGCTGGGTAACCAGTGTGCAAGGACGCGTTCGATGTCGTTGAGAGAAGCCGCTTTCACGTTAGCGAAGCTGGGTCGTTTCGTGGCGTTGTTCGTGCGCTGGCTCATGCATCGGCCCTCGGTAGGAACAGGGCATCGTTCACATCGTCGATCAGGGCCTTTGCCATTTCGCCGAGGTAGAACGCAGGCCAACTGAAGCGTTCGCCCTGATCGCTCATGGCGGCATCGAGGGTGAGTTGATTGGCGTAGTGCTGAAGCAGCGATATCGTTTCCAGCGCGTCCTCAACTGGAATGCCGGCATTCACCCGGAACAGCTTTTGCCCGGTGTTATTGACGCGTGAGAACGCGGCGCGGCCGAGAGTGGTGGCTGGCGTCATAGCACACCGCCTTTCTGGTCCACAGGAACAGAGGTGGTATCGCCGTGCAATGTGAGGGTTTTGATCAGGCCCAAGGTGCCGCGTACGTCCCAAATAACCGCCGCCAGTACGTGATTGGCGAGGCGTGGTTTGTCGCTGTCGAAGTGGTCCTCGAGCAGGGTCAGCACCGAGTCGGCGCGAGCAATTGCGCAGGTAATGGCGTCGATCGGCACACCGGCTTCGGCGCCTTTGTCCACGCAGAGCAGATCTTCGGGAAGGGTGAAGCTCAGGGCGTTGTTCATTGAACCTCCCCTGTGATTCTAAAGTCCTCATTTTTGTTTTTCTGAGCGCTGTAGCCTGCCCATTCAGCGGAGTACATATCTTGCTTAGTGCAGGTAGTACGCGGTACTTCCACTCTATAGGCACCATGAAAGCGGAGCGCCTCAAGGTCAATCAAACGTGTCGTTTTCGGCAAGCTGCGGCTGCCGAGGACTGCGCCCTTATGGTCTACCAAATGGATGGTGATATGCTTAGGCGGTTGCATTGCGGTCTGCCCAGATTTGCTATGTGACAGTCGGGTCAGTGGTACGAACACTGACTCGACACTTCTTTCTGCTAAAGCCAGTCCTAGAGTCAGTCTTCTAGGGAGCATCCCAGCCAATATTGCTCCCTCGACCGCTACCGCGTTCACCGGGCGCCTTCCTTTGCTGCGCGTTCAATCCAAGCCTTGAGCTCAGTCATCAAAATCAGACGACGCCGTCCGAGTTTGAAAGCCTTAAGGTCGCCAGAAGCGATGAGCTCATAAACTCCTGATCTTGAATAGCCAACCACGCGGGCAGCGTCTTCCACGCTAACTGCAAGAGGTGCGATGTGTTCGGGGTTGTTCATTAGCTTGTCCTTGATCGGTGGGGCGGACTGTACGATACTGGTCCGGACGTAAACATCCTATTTGTAAGTAACATTATCTGCAAGCAAAAAGTTTGTAGACATCGAGAGGCGAGTAAATGGCAAATCGTTCGAAGAAGGTTGTTCTATCGGCGAGGGTCGACCCCTACCTTAAAGCTGCGCTTGAACTGCTGGCGGCATCTAGCAACGAGAAAATCGTGAAGATCCTAGAGTCATGCCTTGAGAATGGGATGAACGACCGAACCATCACGAACCCGTTTAAAACTCCGCAAAAGGATCTGGGAAAAATCAGTTTCATGGTCGCATTCACTGCGATCTGGTCGGAGAATGAAACTCTCTACAAACTACGCGCAGGAACGCTCGGGCCTGATTTCGCCGGAGAGGAGTTAGCGATGGTCGCTATGTTTATCAATGGCGATAAGTATTTCGATGGGGAGTTCGATGTTTTCGGGGATTTGAACGGTTCGACAGAGAAGTTTGGGTTCAAGCCGCGAATGCAGCCTCGGGTGAACCTTGCCTTGGTAGAGAAGGAGTGGCCAATTGTTGAGGAATATGTGAGGTTTCTGGCAAACAACAAGCCGCTTCAGCCGGGCTATGCCGATTACAAAAGTATGCGGGCTCAATCTCTGGCTAAATGAGTTCAACCGCCGCGGCTTTTGTTTCCGGCGCCAAGTGGGCATAGCGAAGTGTCATCTTGATATCGGCGTGCCCCAGCAGATCCCGTACCGTGTTGAGCGGTACGCCGGCCATTACCAGGCGTGACGCGAAGTCGTGACGCATATCGTGCCAGCGGAAGCCCTCGATCTTGGCGCGCTCCAGCAGATTGAGCCAGGCACTTTTAACATCCTCCAGGCGGCCACCGGCCTGACTCGGGAAAACGTATCGAGACTTTCCTACCTGCTTTTTCCAATTATCCAGCACGCCGAAGGTTTCCTTGTTCATCGGGATATGCCGCGTGTCGCTCGTTTTGGTGGTGGAGCCGGCAACGGTGATCGTCTTAGTGGGGAAGTTCACCTCTGACCATTTCAGGTCGAACAGCTCGCCGCGCCTCATTCCGGTATTCAGCGACACCAGCACCATGGGCTTCAGGTGATCGGTGAAGGGTAATTCCAGCAAGCTCGGCATCAATTCTTTGTCGCGGTCTGCCCGCCACTTGTTCGCAGTCTCACGCTCGGCCCGCGCTTCGTCTTGGCGCGCGTCCAGCGCTTCGCGCAGGCGCTTGGTCTCATCGGCATCCAGATAGCGGACTAGCCCCATGGAGTCGACCTTGAGCTGTTTCAGCTTGGTCAGCGGATGCGCGGAGATGTACTCCCATTCAACGGCCCGGCTGAACACGCCGCTGATCGAGCCCATTTTGCGGTTGACCGTTGATGGCTTATTGCCTGACAGCATCCATCCAGTGCGGATCTGCTCAAGATCGCGACCAGTGATAGAGTCGAGACGCTGAGACATGATCGCCTCGAAGTTGTTGTCGAGCGTGTGCAGGGTTTTCTCATGCCCTTTGTGGTGCGTTTTGAACCAAGGCATATAAGTGTCGTCGATGAACTGGCGCAAGGAGGGCAGGGCGGCACCTTTCCGCCCCTGAGCGATGGCCAACGGCTCGCCATGGGCGTGCGCATCGGCAAGATACTGGGCGGCTTCGGTGCGCGCCTGATCGAGCGTCACCACTCCGACGCGGCCGAGGGTGGCATTCTTGTTGCGGCCCCAGGTGACCATGTACGATTTATGCCCACTCGGCAGCACGCGGATGAATAAGCCGGGCTGTACAGTATCATGCACGCGGTAAGCCTTCGGCTCAGTGGCCAAGCTGTTGATGAGTTTCTGGGTGATCTTCGTTTTCAAGCAATACAGCTCCGTGACAGCACCGTGGCAGCAAAAAGAACTATACGGCGCCGTTTTTACGGACGCAACCGGACGAGAAGCCCAGTAATTGCTGGGCTGTATCAAGCCTGCCAGGTTGTAAATTGACCCTCCTAAGGGGAAGGTTGGCAGTTCGAACCTGCCCTGGGACACCACTCACATTGAATGTCGTCAGTTGATATCGATTGTCTCCAGTGCTCCCTCGTCTATGGGGCGAGGTAATCATGCCGCTGAAATGAAAAAGCCCCGCCAGGCCCTGCCTGGCGGGGCTTTTTCATTTCAGCGGTAGTCGTGCCTGGCTGAGGTGCAGGTGGCGGATGATGTGGGATGCAGCGTCTTCTGGTGAGAGCTGGGCTGTATCTATGTAGAAGGGGGGCGGATTCCACGGCTCATAGTCATGCGCCAGTACCGACGCCCAGGTCGGTGGTGTGTGCCCGGGGATATCGGCCGTGCGGGTTTCGACGCGCCGATGGTGTTCATCTTGATCGGAGCAGATCACCTCTACATCCAGTAGTGCGGAGTCGGCGTCGGTTGCGACTTTGCACCAGGCGTTGCGGCTTGCCGATACCGGATTGACGCAGTCGACTATGACGTTGTGGCCAAGACGCAAATTACTTAGGGCAAGCTCGTTGGCAACCAGGTAGCCGCTGGTCCCTACATCCTGCGCAAGGACTGCTGCGTTGCGGATGGCTTGTTCGATCGTATCGATCCGCAGATAGACGGCCTCCAGCTTGCTGGCCAGGATAGTGGCAATCGTGGTTTTTCCGGTGCCGGGTAGGCCGCTGAATACGATAAGCATGGGCTGTCCTGCGTGGGGAGAGGGGAGGTATCTTCTCTATATAGAGAAGGTTTTGAAAGATGGGGCGGCCTGGTAGCTGGTTTCTGTGGTTTTGCGGCCTGTTTCTGGGGTTTTGATAGAAAAACCAAATTAGCAGTTGACGGCAGATTCTGAATGTCTATAATTCGCCCCACTTCCGGCGCAGTCGAAACGGAAAACTCCTTGCAAAACAATGGGTTAAGCAGTTTTCGGCAGCAGGTTGCTTCAGTTCATCGAAGCACGAAAGGAGTTGAAAAAGAGGTGTTGACAGCAGCGTGTAACGCTGTAGAATTCGCCTCCAGCTACCGAGTGATCGGAAGCGCAAGTGGTTGAAGTTG
>NZ_CAXAQF010000017.1:0-165992 GCF_963970735.1 Pseudomonas sp. RA_35y_Pfl2_P32 | reverse complement strand
GGCATCGATTCTCATCGAGGCGCGGGGTAGCTCCCCCACTCAGACGCCGAATAGATGAAAGCAAGCCAAACACGACATCAGAAACAGTATTGCAGAAAAGGGGGTAACCATAGATGTGGGAGCGGGCTTGCCCGCGATGCAGGCGACTCGGACCCCGAGTTGAGAACCCATGCCAATTGACGCCAATCCCCTGCCCATGCTCTCCTACACACCTTGTTACGGGTGCCCTTCACAGGGTGAAACGGGAAACCGGTGAATCATGTGCTTTACTGCAAAGCCATGTCAGTCCGGTGCTGCCCCCGCAACGGTAAGCGAGCGAAGAGTCCGAGCCACTGTGCCAGTCGTACGGCATGGGAAGGCGATTCTTGCAGGCGTGGCCACGGCCCGCCCCTCGTGAGCCCGGAGACCGGCCCGCAACACATAGCTAACAAACCCGCGGTGGGCGGGCGCTGTTCAAGTCTCTGCGTGCCCGGCTCGCGGAGGTTGGCATGCGCACGATTCACCCCTGACTGACCAGAGGGAAGCGCCATGTCGACCATCACCAGCACCCGCCACGCCACCGCCAGCACCACCACACTGGGCCAACGCCTCGTTGCCGCCATCGGCGCATCGATCCTGGGCGTGTGCCTGGTGTACTTCGCCGGGTTCTCCCATATCGAGGCCGTGCACAACGCGGCCCACGATACCCGCCACAGCGCCGCCTTCCCGTGCCACTGAGACCTGCCCAGATGATCAAGCGTATTGCACAAACCGCAGGTTTCAGTGGGCTGCTGGCCGCCCTGCTGCTGACACTGCTGCAGAGTTTCTGGGTCTCCCCGCTGATTCTGCAGGCCGAGACTTACGAACAATCCGCACCTACGGCGGTTGAGGTCCATGAACACGCCGCCGGCACCGCGGCCCACAGCCATGACGGCGAAGCCTGGGAGCCGGAAGACGGCTGGCAGCGTGTGCTGTCGACCACGGGCGGCAACCTGGTGGTGGCCGTCGGCTTTGCCCTGATGCTGGCCGGTCTCTACACCCTGCGCGCGCCGACCCGCACGTCCCAGGGCCTGCTCTGGGGCCTGGCCGGTTATGCCACCTTCGTCCTGGCACCGACCCTCGGCCTGCCACCGGAGCTGCCGGGCACCGCCGCGGCCGACCTGGGCCAACGGCAGATGTGGTGGATCGCTACGGCGGCCTCGACCGCCGCCGGTATCGCCCTGATCGCGTTCGGCCGCAACTGGCTGCTCAAACTGCTGGGCGTTGCCATCCTGGCGGTACCCCATGTGATTGGCGCGCCCCAACCGGCGGTGCATTCGATGCTCGCGCCGCAAGAGCTGGAAACGCAGTTCAAGATCGCTTCGCAACTGACCAACGTGGCGTTCTGGTTGGCCCTGGGCCTGCTCAGCGCCTGGTTGTTCCGCCGCAAAAGCACAGACCCGTTCCCGGCATGAGTGAAACCCGCGCAGCGCCGACCCTGGTGGTCGGCCTGGGCTGCCAACGCGGCTGCCCGATGAGCACGCTGCGCGCGTTACTCGATCAGGCCCTGCAGGCGCACCAGATCGACCTGCACTCGATCAAGGCCCTGGCCAGCATCGACCTCAAGCGCGAAGAGCCCGGCCTGCTTGAACTGGCCGCCCAACTGGCGCTGCCGCTGATCTACTTCAGCAGCGAACACCTGGCCCAGTATCAAGCCCGCCTCAGTCACCAGTCGCAAATCGCCTTCGAGCGCACCGGTTGTTATGGCGTGGCTGAAAGCGCCGCGCTGGCCCTGGCCGAACACCTGGCCCAGACCCCGGCGACGCTGCTGATTTCCCGGCAGAAATTCGCCCAGGCCACCTTTGCATTGGCCTGCGCTTCGTAAAATCCCGATAATCCACCCCTTCGATCATGAGCAAACTTCATCTGAAGCCTTGCCTTGTCCTTTTTTCACAGGAGCCGGCCATGACCGTCTACTTCATCGGCGCAGGTCCCGGCGACCCGGAACTGATCACCGTCAAGGGCCAACGGCTGATTCGCAACTGCCCGGTGATCATCTACGCCGGCTCGCTGGTGCCCCAAGCAGTGCTCCAGGGCCACCAGGCGCACCAGGTGGTCAACAGTGCCGAACTGCACCTGGAACAGATCATCGAGCTGATCAGCCACGCCCACGCCAAGGGTGAGGACGTGGCGCGGGTGCATTCCGGCGACCCGAGCCTGTATGGGGCCATTGGCGAGCAGATCCGCCACCTGCGCGCCCTGGGCATCCCCTTCGAAATCATCCCCGGCGTCACGGCCACGGCAGCCTGTGCGGCGTTGCTGGGGGTCGAACTGACCCTGCCGGACCTCGCGCAAAGCGTGATCCTGACCCGCTACGCCGATAAAACCACGATGCCCGCCGGCGAGGAGTTCGCCAGCCTGGCACGGCACGGCACGACCATGGCGATTCACCTGGGGGTCAACCACCTGGCGAAGATCGTCGCCGAACTGCTACCCCACTACGGCGCCGACTGCCCGATTGCCGTGGTGCACAAGGCCAGTTGGCCGGATCAGGATTGGGTCCTGGGCACCCTCGATGACATCGTCCACAAGGTCCAAGCCAAGGGCTTTCGGCGCACGGCGCTGATCCTGGTGGGCCGGGTGCTGGCAGCGGACACCTTCAGCGAGTCATCGCTGTATCGGGCCGGGCATGCCCATCTGTACCGGCCCTGAGGGTTTGTAGCAGCTGCCACACGGGTTGACCATAAAAAAACGGCGCTCACGGGCGCCGTTTTTTCATGTCGCAGCGAACACCTTAGTAGTAGGCGTTTTCTTTCTGCGTGTGGTCGGTCACGTCGCGCACGCCCTTGAGCTCGGGAACGCGCTCCAGCAGGGTGCGCTCGATGCCTTCGCGCAAGGTCACGTCCGCCTGGCCACAGCCCTGGCAGCCGCCACCGAACTTCAACACCGCAATGCCGTCGTCCACGACGTCGATCAGGCTGACCTGACCGCCGTGGCTGGCCAGCCCCGGGTTGATTTCGGTTTGCAGGTAATAGTTGATGCGCTCGTTGATCGGGCTGTCGGCGTTGACCATCGGCACTTTGGCGTTCGGCGCCTTGATGGTCAGTTGACCACCCATGCGGTCGGTGGCGTAGTCGACCACGGCGTCGTCGAGGAAGGCCTCGCTGAACGAGTCGATATAGGCGGTGAAGCTTTTGAGCCCCAGCGCGGTGTCTTCAGGTTTTTCTTCGCCCGGCTTGCAGTAGGCAATGCAGGTTTCGGCGTACTGGGTGCCAGGCTGGGTGATAAAGACCCGAATGCCGATCCCCGGGGTGTTCTGCTTGGAGAGCAGATCAGCCAGATAATCGTGGGCGGCGTCGGTAATAGTAATGGCGGTCATGGAAATTCCTCGCAGGCTTGGGCGCAGTTTACGCCAATCATGGCGCCGGACAAAGTCCCAGTATTTTTGTCGGGATAAAGCCCTGTCGAAAACACCTGCTGCAGGCGCCGGCTTGCCAGTTCCTGCAGCAGCTGTGGGTCAGAGGTTCTCGTAGCGGTTCATGTCCAGCACGCCCTCTTCCACCGGATCGGTCTCATTGAGGTAGCGGCTCATATCATGGAAATACACCCAGAACTGCGGGTGACTGCGGCGAATGCCCCAGCGCGCGACGATTCGCTCGAAGCGGTGGGCGTCCTTGGCGTTTTCCATGTCTTCGACGAACTCCGGCACGTCGCTGGCGAGAATGTTGAACATGAAGTTCGGATAGCTGCTCAGCACCCCCGGCGACAGGGTCAGGGTGTCCAGCCCCGGCTGATAGCGCAGCGACTCGCCGAGCATGAACGCCACGTTGCTGTGGGCGCGGTTGCGCAACAGGCTGTAGACCTCACGTTTGCCATCGGCGGTTTCGATGCGCAGCAGGGTCGCTTCCGGCATCTGCTCGATCACCTTCAACCCTGCCGCCGGGCGGGACGTCAGGCGGCTCAGGGCTTGCTCGGCATTCTGCAGGGCCGGGTCGATGTTCGGCCGGGAGCAGTAGGCGCCACTGCAGCGGTTGATCGGGTCCGGTTGGGCGTTGAGGTCGCCATAGCGGACCAGCAACTGCTGGACGAAGTCGCGCTTGGGGTCCTTCGGCGCAAGCTTGAGCGCGGTAGGCGTGTCGTTGTCGATGCTGGCGTAATCCAGCCACATCTTGAACTTGCCGCCGTCCTGATACCAGTCGTCGAGGTAATCATCACGGGAGTCGGCGGGCATCAAGCGCAGGAAGTTCTGCTCGGCGCCATTCCTGATCAGGTCGAAATACAGCCGGGTCTGGGCCTGGTGCGACACGTTGCCGAACACGTCGAAATTCACCGCCAACTGGTAATAGGTGCGCTCCAGCAACGGGAAGTCGAACAGCCACAGGGTCTGCGGGACGTCGCCGATCAGGCCCTTGGTCACCGAAGCACTGTCGAAGTGGCGAAAGATGCTCAACAAGGCGTTGTCGTTACCCGCCCACAAGGATGACCAGCTCGGCGCCGGGGCATCGGCGTAGGCGTCCTGGCGCAGGGTTTCGTACTCGTTGCGCTTGTCGCGATAGGCATGCCACAGGCTCAGTACGCTGCCGACATCGTCGTTCTGCCCGGGCATCGCCAGCAACGGCGTGGCCTGGCTGCGGTAGTTCGGGTCGACGATGTACAGGTCGTGTTCCGGTGACTGGAACAAGGCCCAGAAGTGGTCGCGGATCACGTCGGTGGCAATCTGTCCGCGGCACACCGGCCCACGGATGAAGGTGCGCACGAAGTATTCGGCGTTATCGAGCATGAACTGGTAGCGCGCCTGGGCCGGAATCGCCTGAAAGGTCACGAACGGGTTGGCACGGCGCTCCGGACCATAGCCCGGCAAGGCGTCGACCTGCCAGTTGCCGCTGTAGAACAGGCTTTTGATCCGGGCCATCTTCCCTGGGCTCAAGGGATAGGTGATGTGGGTCTTGTGCACAATCACCCCTTGCACCGGCCACAGGCGGTAATACACCTGGGTCCCCGGGTCATCGTTGGGTCGCCGGCTGTTGATCAGGTCGATCGGCTGGCCGGTGGGCGTGCGCGAACGCACCCACTGGAAGAAGTGGCCCTGCTCGCCATCCTTGAAATACAGGTGGGCCAGGAACAGGTGTTCATACAGCCAGCGCGCCACCAGGCTTTCCCGGGCACCCGGGGCGTTGAGCAGGTTTTCCCACTGCACGATCTGCAGCGCTTCCTGTGCGCTGGGGGCCAGGCCTTGTTCGTCGATGGGCGCCCCGGACGCCAGCCAGCGTTGCAAGGTCTGGTACTGCGCCGTGGTCAGGCCGGTCACCGCCAGCGGCATGCCCTCCTTGGGGTGCTGTTTGGCATAAGTGTCGAATTCCCCTGGCTGCGGGCACATGTTGGCCCGGTTCAAGCCCAGGACGATTTCTTCTGGCAGTTTGGCGTTGGGTTGCAACGGGGTTTGATGGCCCAGTTCGAGCATGCGCGCCATCAGCGCGGCCTGGCTGCCCTGGGCATCCAGTACCGAATAGAAGTCCTTGCGTTGCCAGGCCGCCTTGCCGAACGCGTCGTAATAGAGCCGCGTCGGATTCGCCGCCTTGCTGCGGTCGCCGGCGTACACCGGCAACTTGGTCGCGCCCCGCGCCGCGCCTTCACCACTGCCCAGGTTGAGCTGGCAGGCGGAGTCGTAGCAGGCGTGGCAGGCCACGCACTTTTCGGTGAAGATCGGTTGAATGTCCCGGGTGTAAGACATCGCCGGCGCCTGGGCGGTGGCGACACTGCTGATGAGCAGCGCAAAAAGGCTGATGAAAACGCGATACGGCATGTCCCTGGTCCCGATCATGAAAAAACCTCGCGATTCTACCGGTCCGGCCCCGGCTTCAACATGAGCGATATTCATGCAAATCCTGCTCATGCCCCAATAGCGCACAGGTTTGTTATGATTCCGGCCCTTCGTAATCGCCTGACCAGGTAGTCCCCATGTCCGATCGCAGTGCTCGCCTCCACGTTCTCAAGCAAGCCCTCAAAGAACGTATCCTGATTCTCGATGGCGGCATGGGCACGATGATCCAGAGCTACAAGCTCGAGGAGCAGGATTACCGCGGTAAACGCTTCGCCGACTGGCCGAGCGACGTCAAGGGCAACAACGACCTGCTGGTCCTGACTCGCCCGGACGTGATCGGCTCGATCGAGAAGGCCTACCTGGATGCCGGCGCCGACATCCTGGAAACCAACACCTTCAACGCCACCCAGGTATCCCTGGCCGACTACGGGATGCAGGGCCTGGCCTACGAACTGAACGTAGAAGGTGCCCGCCTGGCGCGCAAGGTGGCCGACGCCAAGACCCTGGAAACCCCGGACAAGCCGCGCTTCGTCGCGGGTGTGATCGGGCCGACCAGCCGCACCTGCTCGCTGTCGCCGGACGTCAACAACCCGGGTTACCGCAACGTGACCTTCGACGAACTGGTGGAGAACTACACCGAGGCCGCCAAAGGCCTGATCGAGGGCGGCGCCGACCTGATACTGATCGAGACCATTTTCGACACCCTCAACGCCAAGGCCGCGATTTTCGCCGTGCAGGGCGTGTTCGAGGCGCTCGGTTTCGAACTGCCGATCATGATTTCCGGGACCATCACCGATGCCTCCGGTCGCACCCTGTCGGGCCAGACCACCGAAGCCTTCTGGAACTCCATCGCCCACGCCAAGCCGATTTCCGTCGGCCTGAACTGCGCCCTGGGTGCCAGTGAGCTGCGTCCGTACCTCGAAGAGCTGTCGAACAAAGCCAATACCCACGTTTCGGCGCACCCCAACGCCGGCCTGCCCAACGAGTTCGGCGAGTACGACGAGCTGCCGGAAGAAACCGCCCGGGTCATCGAGGAGTTCGCCCAGAGCGGCTTCCTCAACATCGTCGGCGGCTGCTGCGGCACCACGCCGGGGCACATCGAGGCCATCGCCAAGGCCGTTGCCGGCTACGCCCCACGGCCGATTCCGGAGATTGCCAAGGCCTGCCGGCTGTCGGGCCTGGAGCCGTTCACCATCGATCGCAACTCGCTGTTCGTCAACGTCGGCGAGCGGACCAACATCACCGGTTCCGCCAAGTTCGCCCGACTGATTCGCGAAGACAACTACACCGAAGCCCTCGAAGTCGCCCTGCAGCAGGTGGAAGCCGGCGCCCAGGTGATCGACATCAACATGGACGAGGGCATGCTCGATTCGAAGAAGGCCATGGTCACCTTCCTCAATCTGATTGCCGGTGAGCCGGACATCTCCCGCGTGCCGATCATGATCGACTCCTCGAAGTGGGAAGTGATCGAAGCCGGCCTCAAGTGCATCCAGGGCAAAGGCATCGTCAACTCCATCAGCATGAAGGAAGGCGTCGAACAGTTCATTCACCACGCCAAACTGTGCAAGCGCTACGGCGCCGCCGTGGTGGTGATGGCCTTCGACGAAGCGGGCCAGGCCGACACCGAAGCACGCAAGAAAGAAATCTGCAAGCGCTCCTACGACATCCTGGTCAACGAAGTGGACTTCCCGCCGGAAGACATCATCTTCGACCCGAACATCTTCGCTGTCGCCACCGGCATCGAGGAGCACAACAATTACGCGGTCGACTTCATCAACGCCTGCGCCTATATCCGTGACGAACTGCCCTACGCCCTGACGTCGGGCGGGGTGTCCAACGTGTCGTTCTCGTTCCGTGGCAACAACCCGGTGCGCGAGGCGATCCACTCGGTGTTCCTGCTGTACGCGATCCGCAACGGCCTGACCATGGGCATCGTCAACGCCGGCCAGCTGGAGATCTACGACCAGATCCCGAGCGAGCTGCGCGAAGCCGTGGAAGACGTGGTGCTCAACCGTACCCCGAACGGCACCGACGCCCTCCTCGCCATCGCCGACAAGTACAAGGGCGATGGCAGCGTCAAGGAAGCCGAGACCGAGGAGTGGCGCGGCTGGGACGTCAACAAGCGCCTGGAACACGCGCTGGTCAAGGGCATCACCACCCACATCGTCGAAGACACCGAAGAATCGCGCCAGTCCTTCGCCCGGCCGATCGAGGTCATCGAAGGCCCGCTGATGTCCGGCATGAACATCGTCGGCGACCTGTTTGGCGCCGGCAAAATGTTCCTGCCCCAGGTGGTGAAATCCGCCCGGGTCATGAAGCAGGCCGTGGCCCACCTGATCCCGTTCATCGAGCTGGAAAAAGGCGACAAGCCAGAGGCCAAGGGCAAGATCCTCATGGCCACCGTGAAAGGCGACGTGCACGACATCGGCAAGAACATCGTCGGCGTGGTCCTGGGCTGCAACGGCTATGACATCGTCGACCTCGGCGTGATGGTGCCGGCGGAGAAGATCCTGCAGGTGGCCAAGGAGCAGAAGTGCGACATCATCGGCCTGTCCGGCCTGATCACCCCGTCGCTGGACGAGATGGTCCATGTCGCTCGCGAGATGCAGCGCCAGGACTTCCACCTGCCGCTGATGATCGGTGGCGCGACCACCTCCAAGGCCCACACGGCGGTGAAGATCGAACCCAAGTACAGCAACGACGCGGTGGTCTATGTCACCGACGCCTCGCGCGCGGTGGGCGTGGCCACGCAGTTGCTGTCCAAGGAACTGAAGGCCGGTTTTGTCGCCAAAACCCGCGAGGAATACATCGAGGTCCGTGAGCGCACCGCCAACCGCAGTGCCCGCACCGAGCGTCTGAGTTACGCGGCGGCGATTGCCAAGAAGCCGCAATTCGACTGGAGCCGCTATGAGCCGGTGAAGCCGACCTTCACGGGCGCCAAGGTCCTGGACAACATTGATCTGAAAGTCCTGGCCGAGTACATCGACTGGACGCCGTTCTTCATTTCCTGGGACCTGGCCGGCAAGTTCCCGCGCATCCTGCAGGATGAAGTGGTGGGTGAAGCCGCCACCGCGCTGTATGCCGATGCCCAGGAAATGCTCGCCAAGCTGATCGACGAGAAGCTGATCAGTGCCCGCGCGGTGTTCGGCTTCTGGCCGGCCAACCAGGTGCATGATGACGACCTGGAAGTCTACGGCGACGACGGCAAGCCGATTGCCCGCCTGCACCACCTGCGCCAGCAGATCATCAAGACCGATGGCAAGCCGAACTTCTCCCTGGCCGACTTCGTCGCGCCCAAGGACAGCGGCGTCACCGACTACGTCGGCGGTTTCATCACCACCGCCGGGATCGGCGCCGAGGAAGTGGCCAAGGCCTACCAGGACGCCGGCGACGACTACAACTCGATCATGGTCAAGGCCCTGGCCGACCGCCTGGCCGAGGCCTGCGCCGAGTGGCTGCACCAACAGGTGCGCAAGGAACACTGGGGCTACGCCAAGGACGAAGTGCTGGACAACGAGGCGCTGATCAAGGAGCAGTACAGCGGCATCCGCCCGGCCCCCGGCTACCCGGCCTGCCCGGATCACACCGAGAAGTCCACCCTGTTCAAGCTGCTCGACCCGCAAGCCTCGGAACTCAAGGCCGGCCGCAGCGGCGTGTTCCTCACCGAGCACTATGCGATGTTCCCGGCAGCGGCCGTCAGCGGCTGGTACTTCGCCCATCCGCAGGCGCAGTACTTCGCCGTGGGCAAGATCGACAAGGATCAGGTGCAGAGCTACACCGCCCGCAAGGGCCAGGAACTGAGTGTGAGTGAGCGCTGGCTGGCGCCAAACCTGGGATACGACAACTGAGGTGTGAACGGGCGCGGGTCGAACTTTATCGGCGCCGCGCCCTCTACATTTTCAAGTTCCCCCCAACAGCGTGAACACACGGAAGACCCCCATCATGCGATTGACCCTGTCTACCCTTGCTCTAGGCATTCTGATCACCCAAGGCGCCATGGCTGCCGGAGATGGTACTGCCGCCGTCGGCGGCGGGCTGGGGGGTGCGTTGGGTAACGTCCTCGGCCAACAGATCGGCGGCAGCACTGGCGCAGCGATCGGCGCAGGTGTTGGCGGTGCCGCGGGCGGCGCTATCGCCGCCCCCAAAGGCAACAAGAATGAAGCCGCGATCGGCGGCGGCTTGGGCGCAGCCGGTGGCTCGGTGATCGGCAACCAGTTGGGCGGCTCCACCGGCTCGACCATCGGCGCCGGCCTTGGCGGTGCCGCGGGCGGCGCCGTCGGCAACAACCTGGCCGATGACGACGATCACAAGAGCTCCGGCGGCAACAGCCATAAGCACAAACACAAGAACAAGCACAAAAACAAACACCACTGATGGGCTGCCGTGTGGGAGCCGCCTAGCAGCAACTCCCACACGGTGCATCAACATTTACCCGCGCTTGACCCGCACCCCGGCATGGATCAAGCCATGCATCGCCAGCCCCAGCAACAACCCCCAGAACGCCCCGCCCAGCCCTAGCAAGGTGACATTGGCGGCGGTCGCCAAAAAGGTGATCAGCGCCGTTTCCCGCCCCCGCACATCGCTCACCGCCGTCGCCAGGCTGCCCCCGATCGCCCCCAGCAAGGCCAGGCCGGCCAGGGTGCTGATGAAGGTGGCTGGCAGGACCACGAACAAGGTAGCCAAGGTGGTGCCGAACACCCCCACCAGCACATAGAACAGCCCGCAGGCGAGGCCGGCGATGTAGCGCTTGCCCGGTTCTTCGTGGGATTCGGGGCCGGTGCAGATGGCCGCGGTAATCGCGGCCACGTTGAACGCGTGGGAGCCAAACGGCGCCATCAGCAGTGAACCCAGGCCCGTCACCGTGACAATCGGGTTGGCGCTGGTGGTGAATCCGTCGTTGCGCAGCACCAGCATGCCCGGCATGTACTGCCCGGTGAGGGTGATCACAAACAACGGCAAGGCGACGCTGAGCAGCGCATTGACGGAAAACTCAGGCGTGGTCCAGACCGGCGCCGCCAGGCTCAACTCGACACTGTCGAAGCTGACCTGCCCCATCCCCAGCAACAACACGACGCCCATCAGCAGCACGCCGACGATCGCGTAGCGGGCAGTGAAGCGGCGCAGCACGCCGTAGCTGACAATCAGCACGCCCACCAGCAGCGGATCGACACTCGCCCCACCGAACGCGCCCATGCCGAAGCGCAACAGAATGCCCGCCAGCAGCCCCGCGGCAATCCCCGGCGGGATCAGCCGGACCAGCCGCTCGAAGTAGCCCGACAGCCCCAGTATCACGAAACCGGCGGCCGACAGCAGGTAGGCGCCGATGACCTCGGCGTAGGGCGTGTTAGGCAGCACCGTGATCAGAAAGGCCGCGCCGGGGGTCGACCAGGCCGTGATGATCGGCTCGCGGTAGCGGTAGCTCAACCAGGCCCCGGTCAAGCCGACCCCGATGGAAATCGACCAGATCCACGAGGCGGTTTGCTCAGGGCTGAGCCCGGCGGCCTTGGCGCCCTGGAACACCAGAATGAAGGTGCCGCCGTAATTGACGATCACCGAGATCAGGGCCGCCACGATCGGGTGCAGCAGATCGGTGGATTTAAGGGGTAAGGCAACAGCGCTATGTTTCATCCGTGATTGACCTTCAAACGGGCGCGCCACCAGGCCAGGCCTGGAGAGCTGGGCTAACAGTGGCTCAAGTATCGGGACAAAATGGACTGTTTGAAATATCCACTTCCAGCAGATAAGTTAGACCACTTATCTCTTAAGCCGACCTGTGCCCATGAAGACCCGCGCCACCGCCTACCCGGTCTGGAACGCCTTTGTCCCCAGCCCCGACAGCCCGCTGTCATTGCGCGAGCAACTGATGCAGTTTTTCCGCAAGGGCGTGGCCGACGGCACCTTGAAACCCGGCATCCGCCTGCCGGCTTCGCGCCTGCTGGCGCAGGAGCTGGGGGTGTCACGGATGACCGTGACCGGGGTCTACGAGCAACTGTTGGCCGAGGGCTTCTGTGAGGCGCGGCAAGGGGCCGGCACCTATGTGGCGAGTCGGATCAACGCCCGGCCGCCGCCCTCGCCTGCCGCCCCCGCGGCGGAACTGGGCGGTTCCTTGCGCGCCCGGCAATTGGCCGGGCCGGACTCCATGTCGCTGGCGCACCCCGACTGGCCGCTGACCCCGGGCCTTCCGGCCCTGGACGCCTTCCCCTACGCCCTGTGGGGCCGGCTCGAAGGGCGATTCTGGCGGGGCCGGCTGCCGACTCATTCCTCCTACGGCGATCCCCAGGGCTCGCTGCCCTTGCGCCAGGCCCTGGCAGAGTACCTGGGGGTGGCTCGCGGCGTAGTCTGTAGCGCCGAGCAGATCATCATCACCCCCGGCGCCCAGGCCGCGGTCTCCATCGCCGCGCTCGCCCTCACCGACCGGGGCGAGCGGGCCTGGGTCGAAAGCCCCGGCTACGACGCCACGTACCGCAGCCTGATCCTGGCCGGGCTGGAAACCGTCGGCGTGCCGGTGGATGCCGAGGGCCTGGACGTCCAGGCCGGTCGTCGCCTGGCACCCGATGCCCGGCTGGCACTGGTGTCGCCCTCGCACCAATACCCCACCGGCGTGACCCTGAGCCTGGCCCGGCGCCTGGCTCTGCTGCAATGGGCTGACGAAGCCAATGCGCTGATCCTGGAGGACGACTACGACAGCGAGTTCCGCTATGACTGTGGACCCACCACCGCACTCAAGGCGCTGGATGGCCACAACGGCCGGGTGATTTATGTCGGCACCTTGAGCAAGCTGCTGATTCCCGGCCTGCGCCTGGGTTTCCTGGTGGCCCCGGATGGGCTGGTGGATGTGCTGCAACGGGTGCGCAACGGCAGTGGGCATCGGGTGCCGAAGTCATTGCAGGCGACGGCCGCCGACTTCATCGGCAATGGTCACCTGGGCAGTCATATTCGCCGTTCCAAGGCACTCTATAGCGAGCGCCGCGCCGCCTTGCTCGAAGCCCTGGAAAGCCAGGCCAGCGGGCTGCTCTCGGTGGTGACCGCCACCACCGGTTTGCACCTGCTGGCGCACCTGCCAGAGGGCTGTGACGACCAGGCACTGACCTTGGCCGCACGCCGCCGGCAGATTGGCGCAGGGTCCTTGTCGAGCCTGTGGGTGACGCGCCCGACCGCTGCGCCTCATGGGCTATTGCTGGGCTTTGGCAACACCCCGGCAGGCGCCATGCCGGCTGCGGTGCGAACCCTGTGCCAACTGATTGAAGCCCAGCTCGCAGGGCGGTCCCCAGCGTAACGCGCCCGCCTCGGGTTCTACGCCACTGCCCCGTGGTCACGGGCCTGGGCTGCGCCGGACTGCAGCCCGGACCGCAGCGCATGCCGGTACTTCAGCGCCGGGCGCTCGACCCCGTAGTAGGAAACCCCACTTAACAGGAACGACAGGACCAGCACGGCGGTAACGAGAGTCCCGTCATAGGCCACCGGCCAGAAGGCCCGCAGGCCATACATCAGCACAAAGTGATTGAGAAACACGCCATAGCTGATGTTGCCGAGGAACTCGTCAAACCGATGAAACTTGAGTCTGGTCAGCAGGTACACGGCAGGCACGCCCAGGGCGATGCCCAGCGTGACCTCGGCGTTGAACGGCCGGCGCTCGATCCAGCCGGCCATGATGGCCATGAACAGCACGGCCGCGACGACCGTGGTGCTGGCGCCGATCGCCAGGCCCTTGGCATCGGGTTTGTACAGGTAACTGCCACACAGGAACATGAACAGCACGCCCGGCAACAGTCGGTAGCCGTACAGGTCGGTATTGATGTAACCCAGCACGGCGGCCATGAACACCGCGACCGACAGCACGAACAGGACGCCCCGCACTCGGTAGATACACAGGAACGGGATCACCAGGTAGAAACACATCTCCAGCCCCAGCGACCAGGCCGGCGGCAGGATATGCGTCCCGGCCGCCCCGAACATGTAGAACCCGAGGGGCACGATCGCCAGGCTCGCGGCGATGTTGCCCAGGGTCAGCTCGGCCGCTTGGGGGGTGCCCGGCAACAGAACGTAGATCACCGCGCAGGACAGCACGAAGTAAAACAGGAACTGGGGGTAGAGGCGCAAGGCGCGGTCCAGGTAGAACAGGCCGATTTTTTCCGGCGCCTTGTAGTTGCGCTCGATCAGCGAAGTCATGACAAAACCGCTGATGATCAGGAAGGAAATCACTGCAACCACTCCGGGGTTGAGCCCGGCGAATGTCTTGCCCATGTGCGAAACGGCGACCAATACGGCCAACAACAAACGAAAGGCACCCACTTGCAACCCCGTACGTCCTTGTTATCAGGCTGCGTAAACTACGATGAATGGCGCCGGGAGAACAGCCCTTTGCGCGGCCGCGGCCTGGGCAAAAAAATGCGATGGCCGTCACCGACCATCGCCAATCGCCAATCGCCCGCCCCCGGACGCTTCAGAGACGGCTGGGTGACACGATGATCTTGACGTTGTGCTCCTTGTTGTTGACCAGTTCCTCGAAGCCCTGGCCGACGATCTGCTCCAGCTGGATGCGCCCGGTCACCAGCGGCGTGATGTCCAGGCGGCCATCGGCGATAAAGGCGATCACGTCGGCGAATTCACCGTTGTAGGCCAGCGCGCCAAGCACCTGCTTCTCGGTGGCCACCAGCTCGAAAAAGTTGAACTCGCTGGGCTCCTCGAAGATGCCCACCAACACACATTTACCGGCCTTGCGGATCAGGTCGATGGCCAGCTTGGCCGTGTGCTTGTTGCCGATGCATTCGAAGCTGACATCAGCCCCCAGGCCCCCGGTCAGGCGGCGGACCTCGGCCAGGGCATCACACGCCTTGGGATCGAGCACATGGCTGGCCCCCACCTCCAGCGCCTTGGCCTTGCGCGCGCCGGACATTTCCAGGGCGATCACCTGGGCTGCGCCGGCCGCCTTGGCGCACATGATGGTGCACAGGCCAATGGTCCCGGCACCGACCACCACCACGTTCTGCCCCAACAGGCTGCCGGCTTTTTTCACCGCGTGCATGCCCACGGCCAAGGGCTCGATCAGCGCCCCGGCTTCGGCGGGAAAATTGGCCGGCAGCTTGTACAGCAGGTTGGCCGGCACGTTGACCAGCTCGGCAAAGGCGCCGTTGTTCATCAGGCCGGTGAAGGCCAGGTTCTCGCAGATGTTGTACAGCCCGTGGGTGCAGTAATAACAGGTGCCGCAGTGCTGGCAGGCATCGGCAGCCACCGGCTCGCCGACACTGAAGCCCTGCACCCCGGCGCCGATTTCGACGATTTCGCCACAGAACTCGTGACCGAGGATGCACTGGCCCTTGATCCCGGTCAGCGGGTGCGGCGCGTCCACCGGGATAAACACCGGCCCGGCCACATACTCGTGCAGGTCGGAACCACAGATGCCGCACCACTGGACGCGGATCTGTACCCAACCGGCGGGAGGCGCCACGGGCAGCGGTACGTCTTCGACGCGGATATCGTGACGGCCATGCCAGACGGCAGCACGCATGCTGCGGGGCGGGTTATTGATCAGGCTCATGTTGAAATCTCCTTGAAAACAAAGGCCACCGATGACCGTCGCCGGTCACCGGGAGCGCGTTCAGTGGCTCTGCACGAAGTCCAGGAGCAGGCGGTTGACCTGCTCGGCCGCTTCCATCTGCACCATGTGCGCCTGGCCCGGCAGGATCTCGACCTGGGCTGCCAGACCCTGGCTATGGGCCGCCGGGATGATCGCGTCGGCGCTGCCCCAGATCACCAGCACCGGGTGCCGGGCGTCCTGCACCACGGCGCGCAGGTCGACCTGCTGCCGGCCCGCGTGAAACAGCGTCGCCGCCAGTTGCCGCAGGGCCTCGTCGACCCCTTCCAGGCGCTTGTACTTGAGCATGTCTTCGAGCATCTGCCGGTTGACCAGCTCGGCATTGGAGAACAGTTGCACCAGCGGCGCCTTGAGGGCATTGCGGTTGCCCGCGTCGATGAAGCCCTGCAGGTAGTCGCCGTTGATCTCCGGGCCCAGGCCGGCGCTGCCGATCAGGCTCAGGGAACGCACGCGCTGGGGCGCCAGGCGTGCCGTATTCAAGGACACCGCGCCGCCCATGGAATGACCCGCCAGGTGCGCCTGGGCAATATCCAGGTGATCGAGCAGGGCCAGCAGCACGCCGCTCAACTCATCCAGATCACCCCGTTGCAGTGGCTTGCTCGACTCGCCATGGCCGGGCAGGTCCAGGGCGATCACCCGGCGTTCCGCCGCCAGGACCGGGTGGTTGAACAGCCAGTTGTTCAGGTCGCCGCCAAAGCCGTGCACCAGCACCAGCGGGATGCCGCCTTCGCCGCGCTCGAAATAGCGGATCACTCGACCATCGAGTTCGACCTTCTGCGGTTTTGGTCCCTGGTCTTCCTCAGCGTCCGCGCCGGGCACGAACGCCGCCTGGAACTGCTCGACCACGGCGTCGATCTCGGCCTCGCTGGCGTCGCCCTCGACCACGATGCCGAGCAAGGCCCCGACGGCCAGGGTTTCGTCCTGCTGGGCGATCTGGCGGCGCAGCACCCCGGAAAATGGCGCCTCGACGCTGCTGGAGATCTTGTCGGTCTCGACGTCCAGCACTTCGTCGCCCTTGTTGATGACTTGCCCCGGCTCCTTGAGCCAGGCATCCACCCGGCCTTCGGTCATCGACAGGCCCCACTTGGGCATGGTCAGGGTATGGATCTGGCTCATCAACGCTTGCTCCACTCGATCAGCTTGAGCACGGCGTTTTCGATCTTCGCCGCATCAGGTATGTAGAGGTCTTCCAGGGCATCGGAAAACGGCACCGGGGTGTGCGGCGCAGTGACCATTTCAATCGGCGCCTTGAGTGCGCCAAAGGCCTTTTGCGCCACCAGTGCGGAAATATCGGTGGCCATCGAGCAGCGCGGGTTGGCTTCGTCGATGACCACCAGGCGCCCGGTCTTCTCCACGCTTTCGAGGATGCTGTCTTCGTCCAGCGGGCTGGTGGTGCGCAGGTCGATCACCTCGCAGTCGATGCCGCGCCCGGCCAGGCTGCGGGCTGCATCCATCGCGGTATTGACGGTGCGCCCGTAGGACACCAGGGTCACGTCCTTGCCATCGCGCAGGAAGTTGGCCTCGCCAAACGGGAGGGTGTAGAGCTCTTCCGGCACATCGCCCTGCATGCTGTAGAGCAGTTTGTGCTCGCAGAAAATCACCGGGTCGTTGTCGCGAATCGCCTGGATCAACAAGCCCTTGGCGTCATAAGGGGACGAGGGGCAGACCACTTTCAGGCCCGGGATGTGGGTCCACAGGGAGGTGAGCATTTGCGAGTGCTGGGCAGCGGCGCGCAGCCCGGCGCCAACCATGGTGCGAATCACCAGCGGCGTGGAAGCCTTGCCGCCGAACATGTAGCGAAACTTGGCGGCCTGGTTGAGGATCTGGTCCAGGCAGCAACCGGCGAAGTCGACGAACATCAATTCGCACACCGGGCGCACGCCACAGGTCGCCGCGCCGACTGCCGCGCCGACATACCCCAGTTCCGACAACGGGGTGTCGAGCACCCGCCCGGGAAACTGGTGATAGAGGCCCTTGGTCACACCCAGCACACCGCCCCAGGCATCGTTTTCACCGGGGGCACCGGCACCGCCGGCGACGTCTTCACCCATGATGAACACGCTGGGATCGCGGCGCATTTCCTGGGCCAGGGCTTCGTTGATTGCCTGCTGATAACTGATTTTTCTCGCCATGATGAAGGTCTCGATTCTTGTTATAGGGGGGCGTTCAGGGATAGGCAACGTAGACGTCGGTGAGCAGGTCGGCCGCGCTCGGCTTGGGGTCGGACTTGGCCTTGCGCACGGCGTTCTCGATCAAGGATTCGACCTCCTGGTCGATGCGATCCAGTTGGCTGGCCTGCAGCAGGCCGGCGCGGGTGGTGCGCTCGCGAAACTGCATCAGGCAGTCGTTGTGCTCACGGAAATGCTTGACCTCGTCCGGGGCCCGATAGGTCTGGGCATCGCCTTCGAAGTGACCGTAGTAGCGGGTCAGCTTGACCTCGATCAGCGACGGCCCCTCCCCGGCCCGGGCCCGCTCCACGGCGGCACCGGCGGCTTCGTGGACGGCAAAGAAGTCAAAGCCATCCACCGTGACCCCGGGCATGCCGAAACCGGCGGCGCGGTCGGCGATGTGGTCGCAGGCCACCGACCAGTTGGAGGCCGTGGCCTCGGCGTAGCCGTTGTTCTCGGCAATGAACAGGCACGGCAGGTTCCACACCGAAGCCATGTTCATTGCTTCGAACACCGCCCCTTCGTTGGAGCCGCCGTCGCCGAAGAACACCACCGCCACGCTGTCGGTGCCCTTGAGCCTGGCGGCCAGGGCCGCGCCGACCACCAGCGGTGCGCCGGCCCCGACGATGCCGTTGGCACCGAGCATGCCTTTCTCGAAGTCGGCGATGTGCATGGAGCCACCCTTGCCCTGGCAGACCCCGGTTTTCTTGCCATAGATCTCGGCCATCATCCCGTATACGTCGACGCCCTTGGCGATGCAGTGGCCGTGGCCACGGTGGTTGGAAGCAATGCAGTCGTCATCGCCCAGGTGGGCCATGACCCCGGCGGCCGACGCTTCCTCGCCGGCGTAGAGGTGGACAAAACCGGGAATCTCGCCGGTGGCGAATTCCACGTGCAGGCGCTCTTCGAAGGCGCGGATGGTGCGCATCACCTGGTAGGCATGCAGCAATTTTTCAGCAGTCAGCGGTGTCGACATTTTTATTCTCCAGGAGTGTCTTGGGACTGAAGGTTCACGGGGTGTTGCGGATGTTCACGACCGATGGCCAGCAGGCGCTCTTGCGCGACATAGGCCAGGGCCGCATGGACATCGATGCTCAGCGGGCCGCCGGCATCGAGGGTGACGGTGGGTCGGTCGTGGGCGTTGAATTCGATCTCGCGCTCGCCGTCCAGGGCCAGGGTCCCGCTGGCCAGCGCCAGGTCATGGGCGACACCGGGCTCCAGGCTGCCGGCCGCCAGCACGCCGCAGCCTTGCAGCAGCCCGGGCGCCAGGGGCACCAGCAGGGCCTCGGGGGATTGACCGTCCAAGCGCATCCAGGCCCCGCCCGGTGCCTGCCGCGACACCGGCAACCACAGCCCGCACAGGGCGGACAGGCCGATCGATTGCGGCTCGGCGAACGTCACGAAGACTTGCGCCAGGTCCGCGGCACGGCTGATGGCCCGGGCGCCGACGAAGGGCAACGAGGACACCGCGACATCCACCAGGGCGATCTCGCACAGGCCACGGCTCGGCTCGCGCACCACCAGCCGCTTGTTGCGCCGCAGGGCGATGGCCGCGGGAATCCGTCCGCTGGCGTACAAGCCGCCGGCCAGGCCGGCGCTGGTGGCTTCGCGCAGTTCCGGGAAAGCGTTGTTGGTGCCGGTGGACAGGGTCAGCATGGGGATGTCGCCGATCTCGCCGGCCACCGCCTTGTGGGTGCCGTCGCCGCCGAGCACGGCGATCAGGCTCACGCCGCGCTCGGCCATCAGGCGCGCGGCCTGGCGGGTGTCGGCGACACTCTGGCGCAAGGTGATGTCGAGAAACTCCAGGGCCGGCCAGTGGCTCTCGCGGGCCTGACGGCTGTGGCTGTTCTTCTGTACGGCGGCGGCGATGCCGGTCATGTCGGTGGGCAGCAACACCCGCTCGATGCCGGTGGCACCAAAGGCGGCGAGCAGGCGCTGGATCACCGAGACCTTGTCGGTGCTGGAAAACAGCCCGGCGTTGGCGGTCAGGCGGCGCACATCACGCCCGGACGCCGGGTTGGCGATGATCCCCACGGTCAGCGGCGGGCGGCTCATGGAGCGCTCCGGGACAGCTCAGGCGGCAAGCCGCAATGGCAGGACATAAGGCACCTCGAATTATTGTTGTCAGGCTTGCCAGGGCTAGAGCAAGGCCGGTGCCAGTTCTGCCATAACTGCCGAAGAGGCCCGTTGCAGAGCCTTTGCGTCATTCGATTCGCAGCCTCAGGCCAGGCCCGATTGAGACGCCGGATGTCAGGTTGCACGGGCCGGCGCCGAGACCGTGAGACGTCGCGTCTCACTCACGACCGTGCGCGCCCTGGCGCTTGTCTGCGGGCATTGATCGGCGCTTAATGGCCGCACAACGACAAGAAGCTGGAACCGGAGGCCTCAATGCTTTCCGTACACTCGAAGGCGCACGTGGATTGCGTCAGCCGGGTCTTGAAGAACGCTGCCCATTTGCCGCAGTTGCCTGTGCCCGACCTGATTCTCGACTCCTGGCGCCGCTCCATGGAGCAACACCACCTGGACCCCGGCTCGCTGCAGGGGCCACGGATCCTTTCGCACAACGTGCTGCAGGAATGCCGCGAGCGCTCGGAGCTGTTCCTGCGCATCGCCAGCGAAGAAGTCGCCCGCCTCCACGGCCGCGTGCGGGATGCCGACTACTGCGTGCTGCTCACCGATGCCCAGGGCCAAACCATCGACTACCGGGTCGAAAGCACCCTCCGCAACGACTGCCAGAAGGCCGGCCTGTACCTGGGCACCTGCTGGTCGGAAGGCGAAGAAGGCACCTGCGGGGTGGCCGCGGTACTCACCGCCCGCACCCCGGTGACGGTGCACAAGCGTGACCACTTTCGGGCTGCCTTTATCGGCCTCACCTGCTCGGCGGCACCGGTCTTCGACCCGCAGGGTGAGTTGCTCGGGGTGCTGGATGTGTCAGCGGTGCGCTCACCGGACGAGCGCCGTTCCCAGCACCTGATCCGGCAGATGGTGGTGCAGAGTGCGCGGGAAATCGAACAGGCGTTCTTCATGAACAGCGTCCAGGGCTACTGGGTGCTGCGGGCGCACCGCAGCCCGGGTTACGTCGACAGCCAGCCCGACTACCTGCTGGCCTGGGACGACGACGGCCGCCTGCAAGCGCTCAACCCGGCGGCGCGCCAGTGGCTGCTGCACGGCGTTGGCCGACTGCCGGAACACATCGGCCAGGTGTTCGATCACGCACTGCTGCAGGCCGCCCGCGACGAATCGCTGTGCCTGCTGCACAGCACAATAGGCACCCAGGCCTTGCACGGGCGCCTGAGCGCACCCCGGCGCAGCAACCACAGCCGCCAGCGCCTGGTGGTGAGCCCGGCCGAACTGGACCCGCGCCTGGCCGAGAGCCTGCGCCTGGCGGTACGGGTCAAGGACCGCAACCTGCCGGTGCTGATCCAGGGCGAAACCGGTTCGGGCAAGGAAGTCTTCGCCCGCCAACTGCACCAGGCCAGCCAACGCCGGGAACAGCCCTTCGTCGCGATCAACTGCGCGGCCATCCCGGAAAGCCTGATCGAGAGCGAGCTGTTCGGTTACGTCGCCGGGGCCTTTACCGGGGCCTCGCACAAGGGCATGCCCGGCCTGCTGCAACAGGCCGATGGCGGCACGCTGTTCCTCGACGAGATCGGCGACATGCCACTGGCCTTGCAGACCCGCCTGCTGCGGGTACTGGCGGAAGGTGAAGTGGCGCCCCTGGGCGCTTCACGGCGCAAGGCGGTGGACCTGCAGGTGATCTGCGCCAGCCACCGTGACCTGGAAAGCCTGGTGGCCGCCGGCGAGTTCCGCGAGGACCTGTACTTTCGCCTGGGGGGCGCGCGCTTCCAGTTGCCACCGCTGCGTGAACGCAGTGACCGCCTGGCCTTGATCAACCGGATCCTCGCTGAAGAGTCCAACCAGTGCGATACCCCGTTGCAACTGGGCAGCGCCGCCCTGGAGTGCCTGCTCGGTTACCGCTGGCCGGGCAATGTGCGGCAGTTGCGCCACGTGCTGCGCTACGCCTGCGCGGTGTGCGAAGGGCCGTTGATCCAGCCCGGCCATCTACCCGAACCCCTGCACAGCCAGGGCCGGCTCGGCCCAGCGCCCGAGGATACCCGGGAGCTGGAGGCCAGCCCGCAACGCCAGGCCCTGATCGACGCCCTGATCCGTCACCGCTGGAAACCCACGGCCACGGCCCAGGCCCTCGGCATCTCCCGCGCAACCCTGTACCGCCGGGTGCATCAGCATGGCATTGAAATGCCGGGGAGAAGCCCGGCCTGAATCTCCCATACCCCCACCACCCGTAGCAGCTATATCCCAAGACCAGGTAAACATCTGGAAACATCCGGCCAATTGCCAATACCCCCCACCTCTGTTTGCATCCGCGCTCCATTCCGTCAGTCGGGTCAAGGAGACAATCGATGAAAACCCTGGTGGTCGGTGCTAGCAAAGGATTGGGCAAAGCCTTGATCGAAGGCCTGGGGGAGCCGGGGGACACGCTGATCGGGGTCTCACGCAGCCGCCCAGACAGTCTGCGACCCCTCGCCGGTGTGCAGGTGCGCTGGCTCGAAGCCAATCTCGGCGAACCGGCCGAGGCGATCCAGGTCATCGAGCAGGCGGTGGCTGCCGACGGCCTGGACACTCTGATCTACAACCTGGGTATCTGGGAAGAACGCGCTTTCGATCCGGCCTACCGCTTCCTTGCCGATGACGATGCGCAACTGCAAGCCATCGTCAACTGCAACATCACCGCGCCTATCCTGCTGATCAAGCGCCTGCTGCCCCTGCTGCTGAAAAGCCCAAACCCGCGGATCATCCTCACCGGCTCGACCTCCGGGCTGGCGCAAAGTGGCCGGCCGGAAGTGGCCTTCGGCGCCTCCAAGTTTGCCCTGCACGGTATCGCCGACGCACTGCGCGAAGGCTATCGTCAGCAGCGCCTGGCGGTCACTTGCCTGAACCTGGGCTACCTGAACACCGAGGACCCGCTCAGCACGCCCCGCGAGGTGGCCGAGCAGCGTGGCGAGGGCCAATTGATTCCGGTCCACGACGTGGTGCAGGTGGTGCGCATGGTGCTGAGCCTGTCCGCGGCCAGCTACGTCAAGGACATCACCCTGCCGGCCCTGCTGGATGAGCGCTTCTGACATGATCCGGATCTGGACCCCGCAGGACACCGACGCGGTCCTGACTATCTGGCTGTCGGCCTCAATCCAGGCCCATGATTTTATCGAGGCCACGTTTTGGTCATCCCAGGTCGACGCCATGCGCACGCTTTACCTGCCGGCCTCAGAGGTCTACGTGTTCGAGCGTGATGCGGTGGTCGTCGGCTTCCATGCGCTGCACGGCGACAACCTGGCCGCCCTGTTTGTGGCGCCGGCCTTTCAAGGCCAGGGCATTGGCAGTCAGTTGATCGCCCACGCGAAAAGCCAGAGAACCGAGCTGAGCCTGTCGGTCTACCAGGAGAACCAGGCCAGCTATCGGTTCTATCTGGCCCAGGGTTTTGGGGTGGTCAGCGAGCAGACGGACCAACACACCGGCCACCGCGAATACCGCATGCGTACCGGCAGCCGATAACCGCCAGGCAGGCTCAGCGCTCCGACATCACCACCATCACTTCGGCATCCGCCCCGTCGTCGCTTTGCGCCAGGTAGATATGGCCAATGGCGCTATTGAAATAGGCGGTTTCGCGGCAGCCGATGGTGATGGACTCGCCGGTTTCGAACTGGATGCGCACCCGCCCGCTGAGCACCAGGGCAAACTCTTGCCCGGGGTGGCGAATGTAGTCGTCGAACTGGGTCAGTTCCCGGGCAAAGATGCGCGCGTACATCGGCGTCATGCTGCGCCCGGGGAAATCGCCGGCCATCGGATGGTAGTCGTAGTTACCGGTGCTGTAGCCCGCGGCACTGTCGATGGCCGTGCTGACCACCGTCGGTTGGACCAGGTCCGTGCGGTCTTTGGCCGGGCTGAACAACTGGGCGATGTCGACGCTCAGGGCGCGCGCCGCGGCGGCGAGTTTTTCGTAGCTGACCGAGACTTGGGCCAACTCCATTTTCGACAGGGTCGACAAGGCCACGCCGGAACGCTCGGACAATTGCTTGAGGGTCAACTTCTGGTGTTTGCGGATCGCCCGCAGGCGTGCGCCAACCTGGGCTCGGTCAATCAGCGGATGGGCCTGGGCATTCGAAGCGAGCGGTGGGCGGCTGGAACTCATGCAGTCTCTCTGTCATACCAATTTTCCGGCCCTGGGGAGCCGGGTCGGATGCGTGGCGCGATATTACCTCAAGGTCATGGCTTGACTGGAAAATTCTCATATCTTACATTTCTCTTATGTGAGAATTTATCCAGCCGGTGCGGGCCTCGTCATTTCTCCCCCCACCCACCACGGAGGTCCTTGGGCATGCACGACAGCGAATGTTTCGATTTCGTCATCATCGGCGGCGGTATTGCGGGGGCCTCCCTGGCCTATCGCCTGGCAGGACAGGCCAGTGTGCGGGTCCTGGAGCGTGAGTCGCAGCCCGGCTATCACGCCACCGGCCGCTCCGCCGCGATGTTCATGGAAGCCTACGGAACTGCGCAGATCCAAGCCCTGACCCGAGCCAGCCGGGCGTTCTACGAACAACCGCCGGCAGGGTTCACGGAACACCCGCTGCTGGAACCCCGGGGCTGCCTGTACATCGCCAGCCCACAACAACAGCCCCTGCTTGAGCAAACCTATGCCAGCCTGCGCCGTTGCGCCGCCAACGTGTCCTTGATCGACGCCGAACAAGCCCTGGCCCTGGTGCCGTGCCTGCGCGCCGAGGCCATCGGCGGGGCGATCCTCGAAACCGATGCCCGTGACCTCGATGTGCACGCGTTGCACCAGGGTTTTCTGCGGGCTATGCGCCGCGCCGGCGGTGAGCTGATGTGTGAGGCCGAGCTGCGTACCGCCCACCGGGACGGCGATGCCTGGGCCCTGACCCTGGCCGACGGTCGTCAGCTCAGGGCGCGAACCCTGGTCAACGCGGCCGGCGCCTGGGCCGACCAGGTGGCGCAGCTGTGCGGGGTAGCCCCCATCGGCCTGCAGCCGTGCCGGCGCAGCGCCTTTACGTTCGACGGCCCTGTGGACACCGATTTCTCCCGTTGGCCGGCGGTGATCGGCATCGACGAAAGCTTCTACTTCAAGCCCGACGCCGGCCAGTTGCTGGGCTCGCCGGCCAACGCCGACCCCGTACCGGCCCAGGACGTGATGCCCGAAGAGCTGGACATCGCCACCGGGATCTATCACATCGAAGCCGCCACCTCCCTGCAGATTCGTCGCCCGCGCCACAGTTGGGCCGGCTTGCGCTCGTTCGTGGCCGACGGCGACCTGGTGGTCGGTTGGGACGATCAATGCGCGGGGTTCTTCTGGCTGGCGGCTCAGGGCGGGTATGGCATCCAGTCCGCCGCCGCCGTCTCGCAATTGGCGTGCGCCCTGCTGCTGGACCAACCCCTGCCCGAGCACCTGCACCAGCAAGGCGTCGACCCTCTGCGCCTGGCGCCGGCGCGCTTGCGTTAATCACTCACTCAACAACCGAGGTTCCGTGCCATGCCCAACACGCTCCAGCGCTACCCCAGCACCCTGCCCTACCCCTTCTCCAAGGCGATCCGGGTTGGCGATTTCCTGTTCCTTTCCGGCCAGATCCCGATGAGCGCCGACGGTGAGGTGGTGCGCGGCGATATCGCCACGCAAACCGCCGCCGTGATGACCCGCATCGGCGAAACCCTGAGCGAATGCGGCGTGGGCTTCGATCAGGTGGTCAAGGCCACGGTCTGGCTGTCGGACATGCAGCATTTCGCCGGTTTCAACCAGGAGTACCAGCGTCACTTCAGCAATGGCTTCCCGGTGCGCTCCACCGTCAGCGCCGGCCTGGCGCTGGGCGTCGACGTGGAAATCGAAGTCCAGGCCTGGGTCGGCGCAACCGACTGACCGACCCCGGCCCCGCATCCGTGCAATACCCCGCAGAGGCTCTACGTAGCCCATAACAACAATAGATCGAGGGAATTGGTCATGAAAGAAAGTCTGAAAATCGCCGGTGCATTTGTCGGTGTCATCGTCGGCGCGGGGTTTGCCTCGGGCCGAGAGCTGTTGTTGATGTTCGTCGACTTCGGCGTCTGGGGCCTGCTCGGCGCGGTGGTCAGCGCTGCGCAGTTCACCTTCCTCGGCATGGCGCTGGCCGGCATGGGCAGTCGCTTGCAGGCGACCTCCCACAAGGACGTGGTGTACGCCTTGTGCGGCCGCTACCTGGGGACCTTTGTCGACCTGATGATCACCTTCTTCATGTTTGCCGTGACCGTGGTCATGCTGGCGGGCGGGGGGGCATTGCTGGAGCAGCAGTTCGGTATTCCGGCGGTGCTCGGCAGTGTCCTGGTGACCCTGATCGTGGTCGCGGTGGTGTGCCTGGACGTGCACAAGGTGATCGGCATGATCGGTGCTGCGACGCCCTTTCTGATTCTCACCGCCGTGGCAGTGGCGCTGTATGGCGTGGCCAGCCGCGACCTGGCATTCGCCCAGCTCGATCAGTTGGCCAGCCAGCAACAGGCCGGTGCCAGCCATTGGTTGCTGGGGGCATTGCTCTATGTGTCGTACAACATAGTGGCCGGGGTACCGATCCTGGCAATCATGGGCGGCGCGGCGAAAACCGAAAAACAGGCGATGTGGGGCGGCATCCTGGGCGGTGCGGCGCTGGGCATGCTGATGCTGGTGATGAGTCTGGGCCTGCTGTCGCGCCTGGACAGCGTGGCGGACCTGCCGATGCCGATGCTGTCGATCGCCACCGAGATCTCCCCGGTGCTGGGGCTGCTGATGGCGTTGATCATCTTTTGCATGATCCTCAACACCGCCGTCGGCACGCTCTACTCCTTCTCGGCCCGGCTGTTGCCTACCGGCACTCGCCAGTTCCGCATTGGCTCGGCCGTGGCCGGCGCCGTAGCCTTCGTGGGTAGCCTGGTGGGCTTCATCAGCCTGGTGGGCCAGGTGTATCCGCTGTTCGGCTACCTGGGCTTTCTGCTGATCGCCGCCGTCCTGATCGGCTGGCTGCGCCGGGGCCGCGTCGCGGCGGCCGCGGTGTAAGGGCTTGTGTAGGAGCGAGCCTGCTCGCGATGGACGTCAACGATGACGCGCCAAGCCTGATTCAACGCGGCGTCCTTTCGTTCTTCGCGAGCAGGCTCCCACACAGAGAATCTGGCTGCCCGCACATTTTGCGTACGGCCACCACACCTGCGGGGCCGGGCGCCCGCTTGCGGCTTGCCCTGGGTGGCGGTGTGCCAGGTACCATAAATGTTGGCTGTCCCGGCCCCTGGAATTGGGCGAGTATCGCGCCACCACCGGACTGGCCTGGGTCGACTTGAACCGTGCGGTAAAAAGCAACGTATTCGACCTGATAAACAACGTGTTCAAAAACGTTACTTGAAAACATGCCATTTTAAATTTTGACGCCAATTTAAAGTCCAACTAACGACAATCATCCGCAACGACAAACCCCACAACTCAGCACCATTGAAAAATAATTAAAATCACAAAAGCCAACAAATACGCACACTTCGCCAACTTGGATCCATCTATAACCCACCATTCGTCGCCAGTGCCCTCCCCGTCATAAATGACCGACTGCAAACCAACTACATTCGTCTTAAGAGCAATCCATAACGGACCTGCGGCGCGCTGCTGGAGTTCTTATGAAAACAATAAATATGCTTGCTGTTGCCTGCACCGTTGTCGCGGCAACTGTTGCGCCCCATTCAACAGCCGCCGCAAATACTGAACCGGTTATTGCACTGGGTCTGCTGGGTAGCTACAACGAACTGGAATTCAAAGGGCAAAGCAACGACATCGAGCGCATGCCCGAAGGCGGATTGTTCCTCAACTACGGCAATAAGTTGACCGGCCATGCCGGCCTGGTGTTTCACGCCGAAATCAGTGGCCAGTACTCGGAAAAACAGGGGCAGCGGGTCAAAGACCTGCAGGCCGACCTGGATCTGGGCTGGCGACTGGCACTGGATGCCAACAACTTTCTCGACCTGCTGGTTGGCGCTGGCTACAAATGGAATAGTTTTGATCCGGGCTATAACAAATACGATATTGAACTGACCAACCGCACGCCTTTCGCCAAAGTCGCCATTGGCTATAACCATCAGTTCGATAATTCCGTCCTGCGCCTTGAGGCCGGTGCGCGAAGATCCCTGGAGGGTGATGCACAACTGGAGATCCAAGGTGTTTCCAACCAGACCCTGGATTTGCAAAGCAGCACCGACCCTTATGTCGAATTAAGCGTGCTGTTCAACCAGCATGGCAGTTTGCCAATTATTGCCAGCCTGTATTACAACCATTTCAACTATGAGCCTGAGGGTCAGTTTGACTTCACTCAGTATGACAAGCAGACCAGGCATGAATACGGGGCCAAACTGGGCATCGTGTTTTAACTGCAGGGGCGCACGGGTGCCTTACTTGACCAGGCGCGTTTCCTTGGAAGGTCGATAGCCGAAGTACGCGCTGTAGCACTTGCTGAAATGACTCGGCGAGACAAACCCGCAAGCCACCAGCACGTCCACCTGGGACAGTTCAGTGTGTTGCAGCAGGCGACGGGCCTCGGTAATGCGCAGTTCCAGGTAATAACGCTGCGGCGTGGTGCCCAACTGCTCCTTGAACAAGCGCTCGAGCTGGCGCCGGGAGCGCCCGGCATAGACCGCCAGTTGTTCGAGCTCCAGCGGCTCCTCAAGGTTGGCATCCATGAGCTTCACCACCTCACGTAACGGCGCGCTCAGGCAGACGTTTTCCGTCGGTTTGATGCGCCGGTAGCGCGACTCTTCGAACGCCAGGATGTCCTCGATGCCCTCGACCAGGGCTTTGTCGTGCAGGCCCTTGATCCAGTCCAGCGCCATGTGGAAGGCCCCCGATGGGCTGGACGCGGTGAGCCGGTCGCGATCGATCACGTAGGGCTCACTGCTGACGTGGGTGGTCCTGGCGATTTCCGTGAGGGCGGGACGGTGTTCGGGGTGAATCGCGCACCGATAGCCGTCCAGCAAGCCAGCCTTGCCCAGGAACCAGGCACCATTCCACAGGCCGGCGAGGTGGGCGCCCCGCTCGGCGGCGGTCTTGAGCAGGCCGATGAAGTCGTCGCTGACCTTGAGCTCGGTGCGGTATCCGCCACAAATGACCAACAGGTCCAGGTCGTTGATCGCACCCGTATCGAGACGGGCATCCGGGCGAATGACCAGCCCCAGGTCACTGACGACCTCAGCGTCGCCCAGGCCGAACGTGCGGGTCGTGAACAACCCGGGACGTAGCAGGTTGGCGGTGATCAGAGTGTCCAGAGCCTGGGTGAATGCCGGCAAGGAGAAATGCTCAAGCAGCACAAACCCGGTACGAACCGTTGCCGGCGTGGCATTGGGGGTTTGCTTCAGGTATCGAAGATTCTTGCCCTTCATACCACCGCTGAATTGCCGTCGCTCCATCACGCTCATTCCACTTCAATAGCGGCACCTGGCGGGTGTCTGCTGCGTTGAGAAAACGCCCATGGTAACTGTAGAGGCAGGCAAAGCCCTAGTGCTGCCCCGGCCCTTGGTCGACCCGGGCCTGGCCGGCGATGCAATCGACTACGCTCAAGGTACGGCGCGCCGGCTCCCCTTGCCTGGCCACCCAACGTCGGAGATGACCATGTTCAAGCCCTTGAGCCCGATTGTCCTGCTCGCCACCGCCATCTGCCTCAGCGGTGCGTCCTGTCACGACCAGAGCAGTACTGACCCTGCCAACACACAGAACCCGGCCACCCTGGATGGGGGCAACAATCGATCCGGCTCCGAAATTGTGCCCCGGCAACAGATCCAGCCTCGCATGCACCGCATGTAACCCAGAGCGGCAACCCGTTGCTCAGCCTTGATTGTCCTGCGCGAGCGCCAGGTAGCTGTCGACGGCATCGTCGATAGTTGCAAAAAACGCCGCTTCGCCAAACCGCTCGAACAGTCCGAAGCGCTTGAGCTTGTCCTTGACCGGGTCCTTCATTTCGGCCACGCACAACCTGATCCCCGCCGCGTGCAGGGTGTCGTGCAGTTCGGCCAGCATGTCGGCGGACGTCACGTCGACACTGGTCACCGGCTCCGCCGCCACCACCAGCCAGCGCACCGGCGTCGGGGAGTCGGCTATGGCTTGCAGCACGCGGTCGTTGAACAGTTCGCCATTGGCAAAAAACAACGGCGCATCCCAGCGAAACAGCACCAGGCCCGGGATCAGGCTCGCGTTGGGGTAACGCTGCAGGTCGTGGTAACCCTTGACCCCGGCCGCTTGCCCGAGCACCGCGGAATAAGGACGCCAGGCGTCCCACAGGAACTCGATGATGGCGATCACAATCGCCAGGCCGATGCCCTCGATCGCACCCAGCACGGCGACGCCGATGGTGCAGACGATCGACAACCAGAACTCCCAGCGCTGGATACGGTAGATCCGGCGCAGGTCGCTGACCTCGATCAGGCCAATCGCCGAGGCAATCACCACGGCGGCCAAGGCGCTGCTGGGCAGGTCCTGCAACAGGTTCGGTGCGACCATCAACAGCACGGCCACTGCCAGCGCGCCGACCACGCCGGTGAGTTGGGTCTTGGCCCCGGCGGCTTCGGCCACTGGGGTGCGCGAAGAGCTGCTACTGATGGGAAAGCCCTGGAAGAATCCGGCGGCCAGATTGGCAAAACCCAGCCCTGCCATTTCCTGGTTCGGGTCGACATAGGTGCGGGTCCGCGCCGCATAGACCCGTGACAGCACGCTGGTGTCGGCGAACGACACCAGGGCCACGGCACAACCGCCGATCAGCACCGGGACGATGTCGGCACGGGTGATCCACGGCAGGGCGAATGCCGGCAATCCTTGCGGCAGCGAGCCCAGCACTGCCACCCCGGCCCGCGCGCCAAGGTCCAGCACAGCCACGGCGACCGTCGCGCCGACGACGGCGATGAGGATGCCCGGCACACGTTTGCTGCCCTTGAGCAGCAGGATCACTGCCAGAGTGGCAGCGCCCACGGCAAAGGTGGTCCAGTTGCTCCTGCCGTCCAGCACTGCGGTGGCGATCGACCACAGGTTGTGCAGCGGGCCATCGGAGTCGATGGAAAACCCGAACAGCTTGGGCAACTGGCTGATCAGCACTGTCACGGCGATCCCGTTCATGTAGCCATATCGGATCGGTTTGGACAGCAGTTCCGTGATGAACCCCAGGCGCGCGATACCCGCCAGGATGCACACGGTTCCCGAGACGATCGCCATCATTCCCGCCAGGGCGATGGCCCGTTGCGGATCGCCACCGGACAGGGGCAGGACCACGGCGAGGATCACCGCGGCCAGGGATGAGTCCGGCCCCAGCACCAGGATCCGGCTGGGGCCGAACAAGGCATAGGCCAGCAGCGGAATGATGGTCGCGTAGAGCCCATAGATACCGGGGACGCCCGACGCCACCGCATAGGCGATGCCCACGGGTACCAGCATGGTGGTCAGCACCAGCCCGGCCATGATGTCGTGGCGCAACCAGGCGATCGGGTAATGACGCAGCGTTTGCAGGCCGGGGAGCCAGCGGGCCCAGCCGGGCTGGCTGTCGCTGGACTGGCGATGGGCGATGCGCCCCGGTTCCGGGGCGGGAGGCAAGGGATCCGTCTGGCTCATGGGGCGGTGGCCTTCTACTGTAGAGCGAATGGAAAAATCAACGTGAAACACGACCGGCTATCACGCACGCACCCAGGTGCGCATCCCGGCGCGGCGATCATCGTGCGCTCTTCTTCCTGGCCAGCGGGTGGCGACGCTGATGGTGAAGGTCATTGCCAGGCCAGGCCAAAGATCGACCTCGGTGACTCGCTCGACCGGATCAAAAACCGCGCGCACTTTGCGTCGTCTGTGTTCGCCATGCACTGATCCTCATCACTGTTCAATCGATCTGCTGCACGTTGCGCACAATTCATCGGCCAGAACACGGATAACCTCAGCCCCTGGGGCCCGATCCAGTTTCAGTGTAGTGTGAAAAACTCTTCGTGCTGCCCGCCCCAAGGCCTGGAGGTCGAGATGCCCGCTGCCGAATCCGCCGTGCTGCAAAGCTGGCACCACAACGCCTCATCCTGGATCGACGCCGTGCGCAGCGGCAGTATTGAAAGCCGCCGACAGGTCACCGACCAGGCGATCCTGCTGGCGGTGCTGGGCCGCCAACCCGAACGCGTGCTCGACCTCGGCTGCGGCGAGGGCTGGTTGTTGCGTGAGCTGACAAAACGCGGGATCGAGGCGGTCGGCGTGGATGGCGATCAAACCCTGGTGGAGGCCGCGCGGGCGGCCGGCTCGGCGCCCGTGCACCTGGCCAGCTATCAGGAACTGGTCGAGTCCCGGGTCGACGTCGGCAACCAGTACCCGCTGATCTGCGCCAACTTCGCCCTGCTGCACCAGGACATCATCCCCCTGCTCACCGCCCTGAACGCCCTGCTCGCCCCGGGCGGCGTCCTGCTGATCCAGACCCTGCACCCCTGGACGGCGGCAGCGGGCGAATATCAGGACGGCTGGCGCGAAGAAACCTTCGCCGGGTTCAAGGGCGACTGGCAACCGATGCCGTGGTACCTGCGCACCTTGTCCAGTTGGCTCAATGCCCTGGACATGGCCGGTTTCCGGTTGAGCGCCCTGCAGGAACCGCAGCACCCACAGAGCCCGGTGCCGCAGTCACTGCTGATGATTGCCCAGCGCCAGGACTGAACACGCGCCGGCACTCAATACCTTGCAGCCTCTGGGCCGTGACACAGGCAATCCGTGGTGTCGAGTGCCCCCCCCTTCTCGATCCCGCTGCTACGCTGATTTCACTTGCCGGGGACAATGTGTTGGGTAGATCGAGGAGTGGTTGATGGCCGACTCAAGCAAAAAAATGAGCCTGACCGGGCTCACCACACTGGTGACGGTGAACATGATGGGGTCGGGCATCATCCTGCTGCCGACGAGCATGGCTCAGCTGGGGGCCGTTTCGTTGCTGTCCTGGATCGTCACGGCCATCGGCTCGATGGCCATCGCCTATTGTTTTTCCCAGTGCGGCATCTATTGCATGCGCTCCGGCGGGTTGTCCGCCTACACCGAGGAGGCCCACGCCAAATCGGGCTTCTTCCTCTGTTCGTACCTGTACTTTCTCTCGCTGGGCATCGCCAACGTGGCGGTCGCCATCTCGGCGGTGGGTTACATGACCTCGTTCGTGCCCTGGCTGGGCACGGGCGCCATTCCCTTGTTCGTCGGCACGGTCGGCCTGCTCTGGTTGACCACAGTGGCCAACTTCGGTGGCCCGCGAATCACCGGCAAGATTGGTGCGCTGACCGTATGGGGGGTGATTGTCCCGGTGGCGGGCTTGAGCATCATCGGCTGGTTCTGGTTCAAGCCCGAGGTGCTGATTGCCGCCTGGAACCCCAATGACCTGCCCATCTCCGAAGCCATCAGCAAGGCGATCCCCCTGACCCTGTGGGCGTTCCTGGGCATGGAGTCGGCGGCCCAGGCCAGCGATGCGGTGGAAAACCCCAAGCGCAACGTGCCCCTGGCCTGCCTGTTCGGCACCCTGGGTGCCGCCGTGGTCTATGTGCTGTCGACGACGGTGATCCAGGGGATGATCCCCAACGCTGAACTGGCCAACTCAAGCGCGCCCTTCGCGCTGGTCTATGCCCATATGTTCAACCCCACGGTGGGCACCATCGTCATGGCGCTGGCGGTGATGGCCTGTGTCGGTTCGCTGCTGGGCTGGCAGTTCACCCTGGCACAAACCGCAAAGATGACCGCGGACCAAGGGATGTTCCCCAGGTTCTTCAGCAAGGTCAGCGCACAGGACGCCCCCATCATCGGCATGCTGGTGTGCGGCGTGTTGCAGACCTTGATGGCGCTGTCGACCATTTCGCCCAATGCCAGCGCCCAGTTCGCCAAACTGGTCAGCCTGGCGGCGGTGACCAACCTGATTCCCTACGTGACAGCCGCCACCGGACTGCTGGTGATGATGTACAAAGCCCAGGTCAGCGCCGCGATCTACACCCGCAACACCCTGCTGTTGCTGATTGCCGTGGCCTATTCGTTGTACGCCCTGTACGCCTGCGGCAAGGATGCGGTGTTCGGCGGCTTGATCGTCCTGGCATTCGGCTACCTGCTCTACGGGTTCCTCTCCAAGCGGTTTGTCGACATCCCTGCACCCGCACCGACCGGGACCGGGACCAGTCATCCTTAGCACTGATGTGCAGATCGTACAGACAGCCGATTACGGGACCAGACGATGAATCAACAACGCACCAGAGCGACCCACCTGCTGTTCACCTGCCTGCTGGCAATGGCGCCGATTATCGCCAGCGCCAGTACCCTGGAGCGCGTGCGGGCGAGCAATACGTTGACCCTGGGCTACCTGGCGAATTTCGCTCCCTTTAGCGTCCAGACGGGCGACAAGGCCGACGGCTATGCCATCGACCTGTGCCTGAAAGTCGCCGACAAGCTCAAGAACGAGCTGGGATTACCAACGTTACAGGTGCGCTTTCAACCGGTGGCCAGCGACGACCAGATGTTGGCGGTCAGCTCGGGCCAGGTCGATATCCTCTGTACGCCGACCCCTCCCACCCTGGCGCGACGTCAGCAGGTGAGCTACTCGATACCGATCTACACCGCCGGCCTGTCGGCGGTGGTACGCCAGGATGCATCCGAGTCACTGCTCAATGTGCTGGACGGCAAGGCAGCCCGTACCGGACCGACCTGGCGGGCGACCGTCAACCATGGGTTGGCCAACCAGACCTATGCCACCACCGCCGGCGGCGTCACCGAAGCCTGGGTCCGCCAGCAAATGCAATGGCTGGGCGTGGTGTCCAGCCTGGTCACGGTGCCGGACACCGCAGCGGGCCTCAAGCGGGTCGCCGACGGCCAGGTCGACGCCTTCTTCGCCGAACGCATGCTGCTGAGCAACCTGCTCGCCAATCAGCCGGCCGCCGCCAAGCTGGTGCTGCTGGATCGAGTGTTCGAGTACTCGCCGACGGCCATGGCGCTGGCGCGCGAGGATGAAGATTTCCGCCTGCTGGTGGACACCGCCCTGAGCCAGATGTACCGCTCGGGCGAGATCGAGCAGGCCTACGCCAGGCACCTGGGCGGTGTCGGCGAGATGGCGAGAAAACTGTTCAAGGTCTATGCCATTCCTTGAGCGCGGCCGGGTCGAGAGCCCGTACCGCATGATCGGCTATGGTTGCACTGAACAGACTGCGCCCCAACTGCCGCGCCTCTTCCAGATGCACCTGCGGGTCTTGGGTTTCCGACTCCAGCAGTAACTCGGACGTCATGACCTGGGCCCCGCAGTAATCAAAAATCCCGTGATCCATCAGAGTCTTCATCGCCGCCCCATACCCATGCCGTTCGTAGGTGCTGCGGTCCGCGCCCCCCATGCCAACCAGGTGCACCTGCAAGTGCTGCAGCTTCTTCAGCAGCGGGGCGTCTGCAGTGAAATCGAACGCCCAGCCATTGGCGAACACCCGATCGATCCAGCCCTTGAGCAGCGCTGGCATCGACCACCAGAACACCGGATACACCAGCACCAGGGCATCCGCGCGGTCGATCCGGGCTTGCTCGGCTGCCACATCGGCAGGTGCCGGGGCTGCGCGATGATGCACGGCAACATCAGCGGCGCCAAACCTGGGGTCGAAGCCTTCCGCCCACAGGTCCGCGAGTTCAAATGTGTGGCCGGTATCGGCCAGACCTTGGGCAATCTGCGCCACGATACTCTGACTCAGCGAGCGTGGATCATGATGGGCGACCACGATAAGTGCGTGCATGGCAAAACTCCTGCTGACGGGTGAGGACGACGGCTATATACTTTTAGTAAGTTACCCACGATAAGTTACGTTTGGTATATAAGCATGTCAAGTCGCCAACCGCCTCAGTCAGATCCCACCGCCCCAGCGCGGCGCCGCCTGTCTCGCGAAGACCGCCTGCGTCAGTTATTGGATGTCGCCTGGCAACTGGTCCGGGAGGAAGGCACCGAGGCCTTGACCCTGGGACGCCTGGCCGAAGCAGCCGGAGTCACCAAACCCGTGGTCTATGACCATTTCATCACCCGGCCGGGGCTGCTGGCGGCGCTCTATCAGGATTTCGACGGGCGCCAGACGGCACTGATGGACGCTGCGCTGCAGGCGAGCGAACCGACCCTGGCCAGTCGGGCGAGCGTTATCGCCAGCTCCTATGTCGAGTGCGTATTGCTGCAAGGCAACGAGATACCAGGGGTGATCGCAGCGCTGGCGAGTTCGCCGGAGCTGGAAAAGATCAAGGCTGAGTACCAGGCCATCTTCATGGAGAAATGCCGCAACGCCCTCGCCCCTTTCGCCCAGGGAGCGCAGATCGGTGCGGCAGGCCTGCGAGCGATGCTCGGTGCCGCCGAGGCGCTCTCCCACGCCGCCACGACCGGTGAAATCACCCCTGCCCAGGCGCAAGACGAACTGGTTGCAACCATTGTCGCGATGGTCGAACGCAGTGGCCGCCTGGCGAGCCTTGAGTAACCGTTGACCGACGCCTCAGCGCCCCGCGGGCTTGCCACTGGACGGCTTCAGGCCTGCGGCGAGCACTTCCAGCAAGGCACTGATCCGGGGAAGCGCCTGCCGGCTCTTGTGCCAGACCAGGTTGATCGCCAGGCCATCGGTTGCCAGTTGCGGGAGCACCTCGACCAGGGTCCCCGTTTCCAGGTGCCGCTGGATCAGCCACGTCGGTAGTTGGGCAATACCGCACCCGGCCAGTACCGAGGTCAACAAACCTTCGCCATCACCCACCACCAGCGTGGCCGGCACCTGCCGGCGCTCGGATTCCCCGGTGCGGAGGCCGGAAAAACTCCACGGGCTGACATTGCCATCCACCCAGCCGTAGGCGATGCACTGATGATGCTGCAGGTCATCCTCGGACACAGGTGTGCCGTGCTGGCTCACGTACGCGGGTGACGCACAGAAGACATGCCACTCACTGCCCAGGTAGCGATGCCCCAGGGTGTCGGGCCAGATGTCCGCGCCACCGATGCGCACCACGATGTCGACGCCCTCGGCAATCGGGTCGCTGTAACGGTCGGAGAACGAAATATGCGGCACCAGCCGGGGGTGCTCCTGGGCGAACCGCAGAATGATCGGCAGCGCCTGGGCGCGGCCGAAGGCGCCGGGAAGATCCAGCCGAACCCGTCCCTGCAGCTCAGTGTTTTCGCTGTGCAGCGACAGCTGCGCCTCTTCCAGATCCGCCAACACCCCGGTACAGGTGCGGTAGAACGCCATCCCCGCATCACTCAATGCCAGGCGCCGCGTCGTGCGCTGGAACAGTCGGGCCCCCAGCCGAGCCTCCAGGCGGGCGATGCTTTTGCTGATGGCCGAGGGCGTCAGGTGCAGCCGCTCGGCGGCCACCCGAAAACTGCCAGCGTCCGCGACACAGACAAACACATCAATACCCTTCAAGCGTTCTGAGGAAAACATAGAAGCCCTGCATTAATGAATCAGATTCCGTTATTGGATGAAAAACCATCCTCAATCCGAACAGCATTCCCCAGTAAGCTGGATTCCAGCAGATCAATCAATGCCCTGCGCCTGGCAAAACGCCTGAACCCACCCTGCTGAACAATGAGGCACGGATGCTCGCCACCCTGAAACACTACCCCGGCACGGTAAAGCTGTTGCTCTGTGCCTCCCTGGTCTTGACCCTGGCGCGGGCAGTCACCCTGCCCTATCTGGTCATCTACCTGTGCGCCGACTTCGGGTTGAGCGTGGCGGAGGTGGGACTGATCATTGGCAGCAGCCTGATCGTCGGGTCGTTGTTGAGCCTCTACGGCGGGTTCCTGGTGGACAGGATGTCCAGCTACCGACTGATCCTGGCTTGCAGCGCGGTGTTTTCGCTGGGTTTTCTCGGTACGTTCCTGGCCTGCGACCTGTGGCTGTTCTACCTCTGCCTGGTGGTGATCAACCTGGCATTTGCGGTCATTGATATCGCGGTCAAATCCGGGTTTGGCCGTTTGCTGGCGCAAGCCGAGCGCAGCACGGTGTTTTCGATCAAATACACCCTGAGCAACATCGGTTACGCCGTCGGCCCATTGCTGGGCGCCGGGATGGCCAGGCTGGATATCAGTTGGCCCTTCCTGCTGTCCGCAGGGCTCGGCGCAGGGTTCTTTGGGGCCTATTGGGTGTGGGGGGACCGAGCTCTGGATGGGGTTGATGCGCCTCACCCGCCTGGCGCATTTTTGGCGATGGGCAAATGGCTGATCAAGGATCAGCGACTGGTCTGCTTCACCCTCGGCGGGCTACTCAGCGCCGTGGTCTTTGGTCAGTTCACGGCCTACCTCTCGCAGTACCTGGTGGTGACGACCACGCCTGAGTTCGCTTATCAGGTCATCAGCGCCCTGGTCACGACCAATGCCGTCATGGTGATCAGCCTGCAATACCTCATCGGCCGGAAAATCTCCCAGCGCCAATTGAACCTCTGGCTGGCAGCGGGCTTGAGCATGTTCCTGTTGGGGCTGGGCGGTTTTGCCCTGTCGACCAGCCTTGTGCTCTGGGTACTGTCCATGGCCATTTTCACCCTCGGCGAAATCATCGTGTTCCCCGCTGAATACATGTTCATCGACCACATTGCCCCAGCCCCTCTGCGGGGCCTGTACTACGGGGCACAAAACCTCAGCAACCTGGGCGCGGCACTGGGCCCGGTGCTGTGCGGTATCGTCCTGGCGAGCCAGCCTGCGCACTTTATTTTCTACATGCTTGGGTTTTTTGTTGTTGCCGGTGGGGCGTTTTACTTTCTCGGGGCTTCGGGCCTGATGACAGGCCAGCGCCTGACTGCAGATCCACCGGCCCAGAGTCAGACCAGCTGAACGCCTGCTCATGCAAGCTTGTCTTGATCAACTCAGCGAGTTGCCTGGCGGCGGGTGTGGGGGCGTTGTCACTGCGGTGAATCATGTAGCCAAGGCTCGGCACGGGGGGCAGGCCGGAAATGACGGTGAGGTGATCCGGCAAGCCGATGCGGGTTCGCAAGGTCACGCCCAATCCAGCGGCGACAGCCGCCCAGATGCCCGCAACGCTGGGGCTGGTCAGGGCGATTCGCCAGGGGATGTGTGCAGCGTCCAGGGCCTGGGTGGCAGCGCTACGTAACACGCAGGGCGCGTCGAACATGATCAATGGCAGCGGTGAATCGGCAGGACGGCTCAGCGCTGGCGTGTCACGAGCGCCGATCCAGTGCATCTGCGTTTCGCCCAGGCGCGTGGCGTAAGGCGCTGCGTGTCCAGCGTCCCACGTCAAGGCCAGGTCCAGGTCGGCGCTTTCAATCCACGCGAGCAATTGGGCATTGCGCGCCACCTTCACCTCAAGACTCACCATCGGATAGGTCCGGACGAAACGCCTGAGGATCTCGCTCAGCAAGTGTTCGGCAAAATCTTCTTGAAGCCCGAGGCGAACAGTGCCGGCTGTTTGGCTTTCATGCAGGGTCTGGAAAATGCCGTCGTTGAGTTCCAGCAGTCGACGGGCATGACTGAGCACCGATTCGCCGATGGGCGTCAGGACCAGCCCGCGCCCGGATTTGACCAGTACCGCGGTGCCGACCTGCTCCTCGAGTTTCTTCAATTGAGCGCTGACAGCGGACGTCGATCGACCCAGGCGATCCGCTGCTTTTGCAAAACTGTTGAGCTCCACGCCGGTGACGAACGTGCGCAATACATCGAGATCGAAGGTCGGCCGGCGCATTGAATGGTCCATAAATTCAGGATGATTACCCGCATTTAATCTGATATTCGGAATTATCGCGACTTGATAGTTTTCCCTTGTGGATTAGCCAATCAGAGGGAAAGTGTCATGAATACAACGATGGGCACGGAGCCTACGCAGCAGGATGAATACCCGCAGAAATTTGCCGAACTGACCGACAACCTCCTGTTCGGTGATATGTGGAAACGAACGCAACTGACGCCTCGAGAGCGCAGCCTGGTGACGGTGTCCGCACTGGTGGCGATGTACCGTCTTGAGCAACTGCCGTTTCATTTGCAACGCGCCATGGATAACGGGTTGAGTGATGAGGAACTGACTGAAGCCATCACCCATCTGGCGTTTTACTCCGGCTGGCCGACAGCCGCCTCGGCACTGAGGTTGCTCAGTCAGTCAAGGGCCAGCCTCGCCACCCGCCAGGAGTAACCGATTATGCCGTTTGCACGTATTTCACTGCATCGCGGGAAGTCCGCCGCGTATCTGCAAGCCTTGTCTCAGGCGTTGCACGACGCCCTGGTTGACTGTTTCGAGGTGCCGAAGGCGGATCGTTTCCAGGTCATTCACCAGCATGACGTAGGGGAGCTGATCTTCGATCCCGACTACCTGGGCGGGCCGCGTAGCCACGACTTTGTGCTCATCGCGATCACCGCTGGCCGCCCTCGCAGCGTCGAGACGAAACAACGTTTCTACCGCACCCTGGTGGAGAAGCTGAACCAGGCAACGGGGCTCAACCCGGAGGATGTCATGGTGGTGATCAGCACCACGGCCAGTGATGAATGGTCCTTTGGCGGCGGTCGGGGCAATTAGCCCCGGAACGCCCCCGGCGTCTGCCAACCGTCCACCCACCTCCAACCCGTCACGCTGCATGGTGACCTGCTTCAAGGCGTGCGGGCGCTTTTAGCGGGTTATCTTCTTGATCGAACCGCGCATACCAACGAGCAGTACTGTCTTCTTCGAAGCCATCACCATAGGGTAAATAGGTATGCAATGGATCTGGATTGGGAATGCGCAGTGTTTTTATGACGCTGTTGACCGCTACGTAGGCTGCGGGAAGCGGCTCGCTTTTCTTACCCAACTCAGGGAGTTCGCCCGCACGGATGATTAGCCCGTTGTCGTAACTCAGTACTTCTACATCACCCCGACCACTACCGAGGCATCACCCTACAGCCCCTACGTGAGTGATCTGAACGATACGTATCTGGACTTTGGCGGCGGCACGCCCCAAGTATTTGCATGGCAGGTGACATTGGGTGGCCCTTTTACCACTGCGTTCTTGATGCTCGTCGGCTTTCCGATTATCGGCGCTCTTTTTGGTGCAGGCCTCGGCTACGGCTGGGTTGATATGTGGGATGCGATGCAAGGCATCTTTTTAGTTGGTTATGAACCTGCCATCTGGGCGTATTTGTGCGGCCTGGGCGTCGGTCTCGCCGTGTGGCTCAACGCCCACAGTAAATACACAGAAGTCATCCCCACCCGCTTCAACCGCCAACGCCGTGAAGTCTGCTTCATGCCCAGGGGGGCGGAGGTTCCCCTGTTTGTACCCTGGGAATCACTTTCCGCCTGGGTCGTCCAGGCGCAGGGCGCGACACAGTATGGTGTGACCCGCCAGTACGGCATGGGCATGGGCTTTCACCATGAAGGTGAGCTGGTCAGCCTTGAGTTCATGTGTGGTGGCACGCAGTTGGCGATTGCCCACTGGGAGGCCGTTCGTGCCTACATGGAATACGAGGTCCATGACCTCAAGAGCATCCAGGACCCCATGGACCTGCAAGGCCCCAACGATCCGCCCCATGAGGGCATGCACACCTTCCGCAATGCCCGCGCACGCCTGCACCGCAGGATCCGCGAAAAGGAAGTCGGCTGGGTTTACGCTTTTTTCTGGTACCTCTACCACGTCATGACCTGCTGGACATTGCCCAATCGCCTCGTCGAATGGGAAGTGAAACGCATCGCCAGGGTCGGCCGCAAAAAACTGCCGGACGCCATGCAAGCCTGGTCGGCGCCGATCCCTGAAGACCAGTGGGCAACGCCCAGTGAGGCGCTGCTTCGCCTGGGTCAACAGGTCAAAACGCTCAAACAACGCAGGCCACTGCGCGCGATCACCGAGATTTTTGCCGAGGTGTATCGAAGCGAACAGGAGGCGCAGAGTGCACCCGAACGCAAATCCAAGCGTGCGCGCAAATGATGCGGGCGTCTGCCGACCGTCCCCACCCGCCTCCAGCTCGCCCTGGATCACATTCAGCTATGCAGGGCCCGCTCGTAGGCGGCCAGCACCGCTTCATGCATGGCTTCAGACATCGTCGGGTGCGGCAGGATGCTGTCGATCAGTTCGGCCTCGGTGGTCTCCAGGCCCCGCGCAATGGTGTAGCCCTGGATCATCTCGGTCACCTCCTCGCCGACCATGTGTGCGCCCAGCAACTCGCCGCTGTCCGCGTCGAACACCACTTTGACGAAGCCCTCCGTGGCCCCCATGGCAATCGCCTTGCCGTTGGCACTGAAGGGAAACTTGCCGACGTTGAGCGTCTTGCCGGCACTGCGCGCCTGGGCTTCGGTGTAGCCGACGCTGGCGACTTGCGGGTGGCTGTAGGTACAGGCCGGCACGCTGCGCGGATCCAGTGGATGGGGATTCTGACCGGCGATCTTCTCGACACAAATCACCGCTTCGTGACTGGCCTTGTGCGCCAGCCACGGCGCCCCGGCCAGATCACCGATGGCGTAGACCCCCCGCTCGCCCGTACGGCAGAACTCATCCACCACCACATGGCTATGCTGCACTTGGACCCCCGTGCCCTCCAGTCCCAGGTCCTCGACATTGCCGACAATGCCCGCGGCCACCAGCACCACATCGGCTTGCAGCGTCTCCTGGCTGTTGCCCTCCAGGCGCAACTGCACCACGCCCTGCTCCACCTGGCTACCTTGCAGCGCACAGCCGGTGTACAGGCGAATACCGTCGCGAACCAGGGCCTGCGCCACATGGGCACTGACCTCGTGGTCTTCTACCGGAAGGATACGCTCCGCCATTTCCACCACGCTGACCTGGGCACCCAGCGCGTGATAGAAACTGGCGAACTCGATCCCGATCGCACCGCCGCCGATGATCACCAGCCGCTTGGGTACGCTGTCCGGCACCAACGCCTGGCGGTAGGTCCAGAAATGCTTGCCGTCCGGCTCCATGCCCGGCAGCACCCGGGCGCGGGCACCGGTTGCCAAAATAATGTGCGGCGCCGCCAGGCTCAGATCGCCCTGCTCTGCGGTCACTTTCAGGCGCTGTGGCCCATCCAGCCGCGCATGTCCGTTGAACACCTGGACGCGGTGCTTTTTCATCAGCCCGCTAACCCCCCGATGCAGCTGGGCGGCCACCTCGCGGGACCGTTTGACGATGGCCTGCAGGTCCGGCCTGGCCGGCCCGACCTCAATGCCAAAACTGCCCGCACGGCCGATCAGGCGCAGCACGTCAGCGCTGCGCAACAGGGCCTTGGTCGGAATGCAGCCCCAGTTCAGGCAGACCCCACCCAGTTGCGCCTTTTCCACCAACGCCGTGCGCAGCCCCAGCTGGCTGGCGCGGATGGCCGCCACGTAACCGCCGGGGCCGCCACCGACGACGATCAGATCAAATTGCATTTCGCTCATGGAAACTCCCTCAAATCAGCATGCCCAGCGGGTTTTCCATCAGGCCCTTGAACACGGCCAGCCATTGCGCAGCCAATGCACCATCCACGGCCCGATGGTCCACCGACAGGGTGCAGCGCAGGACCGAACCGATCTTCAGCTCGCCGTTTTCAACCACCGGTTTTTGCTGCGTCGCGCCCACCGCCAGAATCGCCGCGTGGGGGGGATTGATGATGGCGCTGAACTGCTCGACGCCGAACATTCCCAGGTTACTGATGGTGAAACTGCCGCCCTGGTATTCCTCGGGGCGCAGACGCCCATCGCGGGCACGCCCGGCCAACTGCGCCACATCCGCGCTGATCTGCGACAGGGCCTTGCTGTCGGCATTACGCACCACCGGCGTGATCAGGCCGCTGTCGGTGGACACCGCCACGCAGACATCCGCCTGGTGGTAGCGGCGCAGTGCCGAGTCGGTCCAGGTCACGTTCATCGCCGGGACCTGCTTGAGCGCGACAGCCACCGCCTTGACGATGAAGTCGTTGATCGACATCTTCCTCGGGGCGCTCTGGTTGATTTGCTCGCGCAGGGCCAGCAAGGACTCCATCCGGCATTCCAGCTCAAGATAGAAATGCGGGACCGTGGCCTTGCTCTCCACCAGGCGGCGGGCAATGGTCTTGCGCATGCCGCTGTGGGGAATTTCATCAAAGTCGCTGGTCGACACCGACGTTGGTGCAACTGCCGGCGCTGCACCGGCAACGGGTGCCGCTTCAACATCGCGTTTGACGATGCGCCCGTTCGGCCCACTGCCCTCCAGGCTCGTCAGGTCAAGCCCCTTGGCCGCGGCCAGGCGGCGAGCCAGGGGGCTGGCGAAGACACGCCCGTGGGTAGGCGCGTCAATCAGCGGCGTCACCTCAGCCCGGGCCTGGCGTACCGGCGCCTCATCCACCACCGGCTCATTGGCCGCCGCCAGCGCACCGGCCTTGGCCAACAGCGCCGCGATATCGACATCGGTTTCGCCTCGGGCAAACAACACCCCGATGGGCGCGCCCACTTCCACTTCGCGCCCCGGCTCGACCAGGATCTTGCCCAGCACCGCATCTTCTTCAGCCGCCAGTTCGACCAGGGCCTTTTCGGTTTCGATCTCGGCGATGCAGTCACCGGCGTTGATCGCATCACCCTCCTTGAGGGTCCAGTTCTGGATCGCCGCGTGGGTGGCGTTGGCCGACACTTCCGGCATATGTAAGAGCTTGGCCATCAGGCACTCCTGTCGCTGAACAGGTCGGGACGGTAGGCGGCGATATCGGCGTACTCCACCAACTCCAGCACGTTGCCCTCCGGATCGCGGCAGAACAGCGCCTTGACATCGGGGCGCAGTTGGATCGGGGCCGCCTCGGCGCAGAAACTCGCACCGGCATTTTTCAGGTCATCCACCAGGCTGGCGATGTCTTCGACAATGAACGTCAGGTAACTCGCATGCTGCCGGTCGAGAATCAGCCCCGGTTCAGGCCGGGTCGGCGCCCGCTCGGGCGCCAGCAACTTGATACGTTCACCGTAAGGCGTCTGCAGGCGCACCACGCTGTAGCCGCCTTCGCTCAGGCCTACCAACTGCGCGGCCGCGGCCGGCATTTGCACCTGTGCGACAAAGGTGAAACCCAGCACGTCCTGATAGAAACGGCTAAGGGTCGGAAGATCAACACAGCAAATCCCCACCTCCATTGGAACCAGCATCTTCACGCTCATTGGTGTGCCCCTTTTTCACGGATGACCTGTTGCAGGCCTTGGATCACTTCCTCGGTGCGGGCACAAGCGGCGCGCTCCAGGACTTTGGAAATACTCGGCGAGCCTTCGCCCCCGGTGACACGCTGGATCGGCTGGTCGAGCCAGTCGAAGCAACGGCGCTGCAGTTCGTCCGCCAGCCAACCGCCATAGGAAGTCCCCCGGGCGCCCTGCTCGACGATCAGCACGTTGTTGGTCTTGCGAATACTGGCCTCGACGGTGGCCCAGTCGAAGCTGGCGCGGTCGAGGAAGCGCAGGTCAATGACTTCGGCGTCGATGCCGGTCTGCTCCACGGCCTCCAGGGAGTGCCCGACCATGCTCAAGTACGTGAGGATGGTCAGGTCGCGGCCTTCGCGGCGCACGGCAGCAGTGCCGAATGGAATCTGATAGTCCAGGTCGTCCACCGGCACCTCGCCGCTGTGGCTGTAGAGGTCGACGTGCTCGATCACCAGCACCGGGTCCTTGCAGGCCAGCGCGGTATTCATCAGGCCGATGTAGTCGAACGGCGTGGAAGCGGCAACGATGCGCCAACCCGGGTTAGTCACGTAGATCCCGGCCGGGTCCATGGAGTGCTGCGAGCCGTAGCCGGTGCCCATGGCGATCTTGGTGCGCAGCACCAGCGGCACGTCACTCTGCCCGCCGAACATGTGCCGGGCCTTGCCGATCTGATTGAACACCTGGTCGGCGGCGACCCACATGAAGTCGGGGTACATGAACTCCACCACCGGTTTGAATCGGCCGTCCAGGGCCATGCCGCCACCGAGCCCGCAGAAGGCGTTCTCGCTGATCGGGGTGCCGAGGATGCGCTCTGGAAAACGCTCTTTCAGGCCACGGGTGGCGCCGTTGGTACCGCCCTTGAGACGGTGCACGTCCTCACCCATGACGACGATGCTGTCATCGGTTTCCATGCGCCGGTTCATCACATCGGCGATGGCGTCGATGAACTTGCGTTGTTCAAGACCACCGCGGTAGCTCGACTGCTCACAGGTGCGGGCGTCGGCCAGTTCGCTGAGGTCGCCACGAATACCGACATCGCGAAAGTCCGGCGAAGGCCACAACGGGGGACGAATCCGTCGCTTGCCCGGTTTGCCAGCCGGGTCGGCTTCAAGCAATGCGGCAGCCGCCTGGACCATGGCCAGCTTGACGGTTTCGCGCAGGTCGGCCAGGCCGGCATCGTCGATCAAGTCGCGCTTTTTCATTTCCCGCGCCAGACGCTCCAGCGGATCTCGGGCGCGCCAGCTCTGTTCTTCTTCCTTGCTGCGATAGCCGAAGGCGCTGCCGGGGAACGGACCATTCTGGTGGAAGAACCGGTACACATCGGCCTCGATGACGGTCGGACCGTTGCCAGCGCGCATATGGGCCAGCGCTTGCTGCATGGCCAGGTAAACCGCCAGCGGGTCCATGCCATCGACCTTCCAGCTGGGGATATTGAAGCCCAGCCCACGTGCCGACAGGCGCGGCTCGGCCGTCGCTTCGTCAACCGTGGTGGAGACGGCGTACAGGTTGTTCTCGATGAAGAAACACAACGGCAGTTTCCAGGCCGCCGCCAGGTTCATGGTCTCCAGCACCGAACCGATGTTCACCGCGCCGTCACCAAAATAGGTGACCGCCACCGTGTCGGTCCGGGCATGCCGGTGGGCCCAGGCGGCACCGGCGGCCAGCGGCACACCACCGCCAACGATGGCGTTGGTGCCCAAGGCACCCGCCTCGGCCCATTGCAAGTGCATCGAACCACCACGGCCTTTGCAGAAGCCCTGGGCCAGGCCCAGGATTTCCGCCAGGGTGCGTTGCAGCAGGTCCTGGATCGGTGCAGTCACCGGCGCTTTCGGGTCGATGCCTTCGGGCATCAGGTACACCAGCGCCTTGGCCAGGAACTGGTGATGACCCCGGTGCGAGCCGTTGACTTCATCCGCCGCGCCCAGCGCCACGATCGAACCTACCGCCCCCCCTTCCTGGCCGATGCTCGAGTGCGCCGGACCGTGTACCAGGCCTTCGCCGGCCAACTCCAGCACGGTTTCTTCAAAGGCACGGATCAGGTGCAACTGACTGAGCATGGTGCCCAGCAACGCAGGGTCGGCCTGCTTCCAGTCGGCATCGGTGGAACTGAGCTCGACCCACGGCGAGGCCGGCGACAAGGCAACACTTTTCGGCATTTCAATTCTCCACAAATAACGTCAATCGACCGGCCACGGGGGGCCGGTACAACGGGGGCGGACTAGAAACCGTTGGCGGTCCAGCCGCCGTCCGACACGTAGATCTGCCCGGTGATGAAGGTCGCGCTGCCAGAGGCCAGGAACAGTGCCAGCTCAGCCATCTCGCCCGGCTCACCGAGGCGTTGCAAAGGCGTGCGCTTGCGCAGGGCCTCGACGTCCAGGCGCCCGGCGCGCTGCAGCTCTTCGACCAGCGGAGTGCGGGTGTAACCAGGGCCGATGGCGTTGACGCGGATGCCATGCCGGGCCCACTCCACCGCCAGGCATTTGGTCATGGACACCACGGCGGCCTTGGTCGCGCAGTACGCCGTGCGATCGGCGGAGTGGGACACGCCCCACATCGACGAGGTGTTGATGATCACCCCGCCCTGCTGGTCGATCATGTGCCGGGCGGCCGCCTGGGCGCAGAAGAACACGCTGTTGAAATTGATCTCGATCGCCCGGCGCCACTCGGTGGGCGTGATCTCCAGGGACGGTTTGTTGATGGATACGCCCGCGTTGTTGAGCAACACATCGATGCGCCCGAAACACGCCTTGGCGTGAGCGAAGGCCGCCTCGACGGCGGTTTCGTCGGTGACCGAGGCCTGGAAACATTCCACCCGTGTCGCTGGGAAACCTTGCTGCAACGCGCGCTTGGCGTCCGCCATGGCTTGGGCGTTGATGTCGATCAACAACAGATGCGCGCCGTTGCGGGCAAAACCTTCGGCCAGCGCCAGGCCGATGCCGCTACCGCCACCGGTCACTACCACGACTTTGTCGGCGATACCGGCATAGGCGCTGTGCTGGAAAACGGCGGGATCGTGCTGTGGCTGTTCGGCGTTTGCGGGAGAGTGATCTGGATGGGACATGGGGTTCTCACTTGTTTTTTTGTCTGGTCATACATTTAAATTAACTTGTCAGACCACCAGGCAAAAACTAACTCGCGGCCTGGGGTCTGTCAAAGGAATTTGTTGAACGTTGCCGCGTCGCAGCGATCAGAACAGCGCCAGGCTATAGCTGACAATCAGCCGGTTATCGTCCACTGACGGACCAAAATTGGAGCGCACCATGGCATTCCTCCAGCGCAACCCGAGGTTCTTCAGGGGCCCGCTCTGGATCACGTAGGACAGATCGAAATCCCGCTCCCATTCCTTGCCGCCATTGCCCCCGGCTACCGCCACGTTGTCGCCATTGACGTAGCGCACGAAGGCGCTCAGGCCGGGCACACCCAGGGCCGCGAAGTTATAGTCGTAGCGCAGTTGCCAGGCTTTCTCCTCGGCGGCGGCGAAATTGCGCACCTGGATATCGCTGGGCAGCACGGTAGTGGTGGGACTCAACCAGATGGTGCCGTCCTCGCCATACATGCGTTGCCAGGCGGCCATCAGCGTATGCCCACCGACGCCGGCACTCAGGGCGGTGTAGAACGAACGGTTGTCGATCTGCCCCGCCTTGGCCTGGCCTTCTTCCTCGGAGTCCAGCAAGCCGATGTTGGCGCCCAGCGTCCAGGCGCCGACCGGTTGTTTGTGGGTGAGCTGGATGTACCGCTGGCGGTAAATGTCCTCCAGTTGCGCCCCCCACAGGCCGACCATGGTCCGCTCCTGATTGAAGCGGTATTCGCCGCCCAGGTAGTTGTAGCGATCGGACGTGGCGAAGGCGCGACCATCGATGAACAGGTCTTCACGGTCGCTGGAGTTGCGCTGGGTGAATGAACGCATCTGCCCGGTGTTGAGGGTCAGCCCGGTGATTTCCCTGGAGGTCAGCATGGCGCCCTGGAAGGTCTGGGGCAGCAGGCGCGCATCGTTGTACTGGAGGATCGGCAGCGTCGGCAGCAGTTCGCCGACTTTCAGTTCGGTTTTCGACACTTTCAGTTTGACCGCCGCCCCCAGGCTGGAGAAGTCATCGGCCGAACCATTGCCGTCGGCGGGCAGCAACAGGCTGCCGCCGCGCCCGCCGCCACTGTCGAGTTTGACCCCCAGGCGCCCGATCAGATCGGCACCGACACCGACCGTGCCCTGGGTGTAGCCGGACTGGGCGTTGAGCAAGAAGCCCTGGGCCCACTCCTCGCTCTTGGCCTTGGCAGCGCCGCTGTCACGGAAGTCGCGGTTGAAGTAGAAGTTGCGCATCTGCACGGTGGCCGTAGCGTCCTCGATGAAACCATGCTCCTGGGCCAAGGCCAGGCCCGGCAACGTACTGAGCAACAGCAGCGGTCGTGCGGTGAAGTGTTTAGGTAGGCTCATTGTTATTGTTATTCCTGGTGGATTGCAGGTGCAGCGATCCCTGGCGGGCACAGCGCCGCCACGGAATCAGCGTGAAAATGGCAGTCAGAGCTGCCGGTTGAACGCGGTGGCGGCCTCAGACCGCCAGCCACTCCTTCATCAGGTTCGGGTCGGCGGTCAGCGCCTGGGGCGTGCCCTCGAAGACGATCCGCCCATGGCCCATCACGCACACGCGACTGGAGACCTTGAGGGCGATGGTCAATTTCTGCTCCACCAGCAGGATCGATACCCCGCGCCGATGAATGTCGCGAATGGCCTCGGCAACCACTGCGACAATCTTCGGCGCCAGGCCCTCGGTGGGCTCGTCGATCAGCAGCACCTTGGGACAGCCCAGCAGCGAACGGCACAGGGTCAGCATCTGTTGTTCGCCCCCTGACAGGTTGCCGGCGCCCGTGTTGCGCCGTTCGCGCAGCCGTGGGAAGTAGTCGAACATCTGCTCGACGGTCCATGCCGTGGCGCCGTCAGTGGGTGCCTGTTGGCCCATGCGCAGGTTTTCCTCGACGCTCAGATTGGCAAACACCTCGCGCTCTTCCGGGACAAATCCGACGCCGGCGCGATTGATACGGTACGGGCGCAGCCCGGTCAGTTCCCGCCCCGCCAACTGGATGCTGCCGGCACTGGGCGGCACCAGGCCCATGACCGCTTTCAGGGTGGTCGAACGCCCGGCGCCATTGCGCCCCAGCAGGCTCACCACTTCGTTGTGCGCGATGTTCAAGTCGACACCATGCAACACATGGCTTTTGCCGTAGTGCACATGCAGGTCGCTGATTGACAGCAGGTGTTGCGAGGTCGGGTTCATGCGCATTGCTCCTCACCCAGATAGGCTTCCTGTACCCGCCGGTCGGTGCGGATCTGTTCCGGTGTACCGGTGGCGATGACTTCGCCGTAGACCAGCACACTGATGCGGTCGCACAGGGAGAACACCACGTCCATGTCATGTTCGACGATCAGCAGTGAACGTCCCTGGGTCACCTCGCGGATCAGGTTCAGGGCGTAGTCGGTTTCTTCATGGGACATGCCCGCCATCGGCTCGTCGAGCAGGATCACCCGGGGGTCACAAGCCAGGGTCATGCCGATCTCCAGGGCACGTTGTTCGGAGTAGGACAGTTCGGCTGCGCACACCGCCTGCTTATCCTGTAGCCGCACCTGTTCAAGCAGTTGCTCGGTCTGGGCGCGCACCTGGGGGTAACGCTGGATCGAGCGCCAGAAGTGGTACTGCAGCTGGTGTTTGCGCATCACCGCGATGCGCAGGTTTTCGAACACCGAAAGCCCGGGAAAAATGTTGGTGATCTGGAACGAGCGCGACAAGCCCAGATGATTGATGTGCTCTGGCGAATAGCCCTGGATCGGCTCATCAGCGAGGAGAATCTGCCCGCTGCTGGGCTGCAATTGCCCGGAGATCAAATGGAACAAGGTCGATTTGCCCGCCCCGTTGGGACCGATCACCGCGTGGCGTTCGCCGGCGCGCAGCTCAAGCTGCGCACCACGAATGATGTGGGCCTCGCCGAACGACTTGTGTACATCGCGTAGTTGCAGGATCGCACCGCTCATGGCTGGTCTCCTTCGACCCGAGGGCTGAGGGCGGCGCACGCGGCCGCCGGTTCTTCGTCCAGCAGGCGCAGCCATTGATGGCGGGCCAGCTTCAGCACCAGCAGCCCCACCAACCCCAACAGCAACGGTACGCTCCAGGTCAGCAGCGCGCCCGGCAACCATTCGCGGCCGAACAGGCTGATCGCAGGCCAGGCCTGATCCGCCATCAGCAATGCCTGATAGTCCTGACTGAACACCCGTTGCACGGTCTCGATCGCAAACACTACGGCCAGGCTCAACAACCCCGCACTCAGCAGTGCCGCCAGTGCTGCCGGGATGATTGCCAGCCAGCCGCGTCGACGAATCTGCGCCGTCCAGCACAGCACCAGCCCGGCCAGGCCGCTGGGCATGAACATCATCACCAGCACGAACAGCAGCCCCTGATACAGCAACCAGGATTGCGTGAGGTCGGAGGCCGCATTGCCAAAGAAGGTCATCAGCGCTGCGCCCAGTACCGGACCGAGGAACACATTGACGCCACCGATGTAGGTGTTGAGTACCACCTCGGCGGAAAACCGCATGTCGAACAGCACGTAGTTGGCCGACTCCAGGTTCAGTGCCTGCAGGCCCCCGGCAATCCCGGCAAACATCGCCGACAAGGCGAACACCAGTACCCGCAGGCGATGCACGTTGTAGCCCAGGAACTGCAACCGATGGCCGTTCTCGCGCAGGGCAAAGGTCAAGCGTCCCATGGGGGTCAGCGTGAAGGCGTAGAGCAAGGCGATCGACAGCACCACCCAGCCCAGCGTCAGGTAGTAGACCTGGGTGGCATCCGCGAAATCCAGGCCCCAGGCCGCCGTGCGCATGGAGGAAATACCGGCCTCGCCACCGAACAGGGTACTCAGGTGCGGGGCCAGGGAATGCAGCAACTCGGCCAGTGCCAGGGTGATCATGGAGAAATACACGCCCGCGCGCTTCGTCGCGAACCAGCCGGCGCACAGGCCACAGACAAAGCCGCCCATGGCCCCGATCAACGGCAGCAACGGCGTTGGCAGCAGGCCTTCGCCATTGAGCGCGTTCATCGCGTGCAGCGTGGCGAACGAACCCACGCCGAAGTAGGCCGCGTGGCCGAACGAAAGCATGCCGCCCTGCCCGCACAACAGGTTGAAGGCACAAGCAAACAAGGCCGCAATCAGCATCTGGATGGCCGCATTGACCATCGCCGCCGGCAGGAGGGCGGGCAGCACCAGCAACGCCAGCAGCAATACCGCCAGGAGGATTTTCGTCAGTTTCATGGTTTATCCCTTCTCGCCCATCAACCCGGACGGCCGGATCAGCAAAATCAGCAGCATCAGCGCAAACGGAATGGTTGCCGCCACGCTGGACACCTTGAGGGTCATCAGCCCGCCCATCTGCCGCGCCCAGTCACCCGCCCCCACCAAGCCCAAGAGCGACGCGAGGCTGAGGTCCACCCCCACGGCGAAAGAAGAAATCAGCCCGATCAGCAGCGACGCGATCATGGCCCCGGCCATCGAGCCCAGGCCACCCACCACCACCACGACAAACACGATCACCCCCAGTTCCAGGGCCATGTTTGGGTTGGTGGTGTAGAACGCCCCCGCCAGTGCCCCGGCCAGGCCGGCCAGCGCTGCGCCGATGCCGAACACCGCCATGAACACCAGCGGCACGTTGTGCCCCAGGGCCTCGGCCATTTGCGGGCGATGGATCGCCGCCCGCACGACGATGCCGACACGGGTGCGGGTCAACAGCAGATAGATCAGGCCAAACACCAGCAACGACACTCCACCCATCAACAAGCGATAGAACGGATAATCCGTACTGAACACCTGGAAGGCGGCAAAGTTGAGGAACTCCGGCACCCGGTACTCGACGGAAAAGTTGCCGTAGAACAGCTTGATCAGCTCGGCAATGATGAACGTCAGGCCGAAGGTCAGCAGCAGCTCGTGAGCGTGACCGTGCTGGTGTACCCGGCGCAGGAAAAACCGCTCGACGATCACCCCGAGCAGGCCCACCAGCACGGTCGAGAGCAGCACCGCACTGGCAAAGCCGACAAACTTCTGCAGGGTGTAGGCCAGGTAGGCGCCCACCATATAGAAGGAGGCATGGGCAAAGTTGAGCACCCCCATCATGCCGAAGATCAAGGTCAGGCCGGCCGAGACCATGAACAGCAGCAGGCCGTAGATCACGCCGTTAAGCAGTGAAACTGTAAGAAATTCCATAGGCGACTCCAGCGTTCGCGATGGACAGGAAGGCGTGCCGGGCTGGCACGCCACGCAGGTCATTCGGGCCGTTGCATCCGGCAGGCTTGCTGGACAGGCGCAGCGGCCTGATCGGCACTGAACGACTTGATCGGCACAAAGCCCATGTCGGTGCCGTCTACGGTGTAGAGGGCCTCTTTCGACACCACCGACACCACGAACGGCATCAGCAACTGGTGATCCTCGGCGCGCATGCGCACATCACCCAGCGGGTTGCTGTCGCTGGCTTTTTCCAGGGCCAGGGCGAAGCTGCGGGTATTGAGGCGCCCGTCTTCGGCCGGTAGTTTTTTCAGCACATTGCCGACCATCTGCAGGGCGAATACGGTTTGTGGCTCGATATAGGCAGGCAGGTGACCGGTCTTGGCCTGGTACTCGCTGGCAAAGGTTTTGCCCGATTCGCCCGCGGCCTCGATGTTGAAGGGATGGGAAACGTAGTGACCCAGCGCGACATCGCCGGCGTTGGCCAGGTTGCCCGGTTGATCGAGAAAAGCGGTACCGAAGCGTAGTTTCAGGCCCGCGGCGCGACTGGCCTTCATCAGCAGCAACAGGTCGTTGCCCCAGTTGCCCGTCAGCACGGTTTCAGCGCCAGAGGCCTGGATGCGTGCGATGTAGGGAGAGAAGTCCTGCACCTTCTGGGTGTCGTGCAGGCTCTTGCCCACCAGTTGATAACCGCCAGCGGCGGCGTTTTCAGTGATGGCTTGCTCCATGTCCAGGCCCCAGCTGTAGTTCTGGTTCATGGAATAGACTTTGCTGCCCAGGGTGCCCGCCTCTTTCATCGCCGCGACCAGGGTCTTGACCCGGATCGGCGCGTTACCGTTGAAGCGGAAGTGATAGAAGTGGCATTTGCTGCCGGTCAGTTCAAGCGCTTCACCGCCGACATTGAGGAACACCACCTCCTTGCCCTTATTGCGCAGGTTGTACTTGCGCACGTCTTCGGTGATCTGCCCGGCGGCCACTGACGATGCACCTTGAACGATCATTTGGGCGCCGCTGCCAATGGCGGCCTTGAGTTTCTCGGAGGCGCCCGCCGGGGTGCCCTGGCTGTCGAATTCGAGGAGCTGGATGGGTTCGCCGTTCCAGCCGCCCTCGGCATTCAGCCGTTCGATCTGAAAACGCGTGGCGGCGCGGAACATTTGCCCGGTGGCGGCCGACGGCCCCGACAGGGTCTCCACCAACGCCACTTTCAAAGGATCGGCGCAGGCGATACCGGCGAACAGGGTCGTGCCGAGGGTGAGCAGACGCAGCGTGGTCTTGGTGTGCATGGAAACCTCGTTTTTTATTGTTATTTACAATCTGGTAGAACATTAGCCATAGCTTGTCTGACCAGTTGGCAAAAACTACGTCAAGCCTGACCCGAAGTCAAAGCACCCGAGCCAGGAATTAGCATTTTATTTTTTATCGATTGACTCGCAGGCCTTGAAAATAGCCGGTTCTACACAAGATTATTTTTTTCAAACACTTGTAAGACCACAACTCAATCCTTCACTATCAGCAGCTCATCACTTCGATACCCGTACGCGTGCTGCCTCCCGGCAGAGGACTGAACAATGAAAAGCGATAACGTGCCCCCCTACCAGCCCCTGCCCATGGAGATCGTTCACTGGCTCAGTGGCGAAATCCAGTCCGGACGGCTGGCTACCGGCGACCAACTGCCCAGCGAACGGCAACTGTGCGAACAGTTTTCGGTCAGCCGTGCGGTGGTGCGTGAAGCCTTGTCGCAGCTCAAGTTCGAGGAATTGATCACGACTCAGCAAGGCAAGGGCGCGTTCGTCGCCAAGCGCGGCGAGCGCCATGCGTTTCGTTTGAAAGAGGTTTCGCTGGGCGAAGAGGATGCATTGCTGCATATCCTCGAATTCCTGATCACCATTGAAGTAGGCGCCACGCGCCTGGCAGCCTTGCGTCATACCCCCGAAGACTTGAAGAAGATCCGCCAGGCCCTGGTGGGCATGGAGTACGCCATGGTCAATGACCAACTCGGCGACGAAGAGGACTACGCCTTCCACCAGGCGATTGTCGCGGCGACGCACAACCCGCATTTCAAGTCGCTCAACGAGTACCTCGACCACAGTGTCCGCCGGCTGATTCGCGAGGCTCGCAGCAACACCGCGGAAATCTACAACGAGCTGATCCAGGACGTGCAGGACGAACACCAGGCCATCTTCCAGGCCATCCAGGCGCGCGATCCGGTGCTGGCCGGTGAAGCTGCCGAGCGTCATCTGCGCAATGCCGCCAAGCGCATGAACATGTACCTGCAGGCCTGATCCCCCTGCAGCACCTTGACACCGAAAAGCCAAGCCTTCTACCATCCTGTCAGACAACAACAAAATATGTCAGACAGGCCAATAATCATGACCGCCATCAGAGCGCTGTTGCAAGGACTGGCTTCACGGGTCCGCCTCGCTTCCAACAGACCCAATGCACCTGCCCAGCCGCCACCCTTGCTGCTTGCGCTTGATGCCTTTTTCGGCCCCGCCCCGCTTGAACGCGACGGCAGCGCTCGTGCCCAATCCTACCGTTGAGATTTCCTATGCACATCAGTGGCCAGACGCAACTGATCGGCATCGTTGCCGATCCGATCGCCCATGTAAAAACCCCGCAAGTGATCAACCACAGCGCCGCCAACCAGGGCCTGGACCTGGCTTGCGTGCCCCTGCATGTACGCGGCACGAACCTGCACAAAGTGCTGCTCGGGGTGTCCGGCATCGCCAATCTGCGAGGCCTGGTGGTGACCATCCCGTACAAGGAAAGCATCGTTGAATACTGCGACGAACTGACCGACACCGCGCGCCAGGTCGGCTCGGTCAACGCGGTACGGATCGACTCCGAGAGCGGTCGCCTGATCGGCGGTAACTTCGATGGCGAGGGCATGCTCGCCGGCCTACATCAGCAGGGCCACCGGTTGGAAGGCAAGCGGGTGCTGCTGGTGGGTGCCGGCGGGGCCGGCAAGTCGATTGCCTGGGCGATTGCCCAACAGCAACCGGCCCGACTGGCGATCTACAACCGCTCCCCGGCACGCGCCGAAGCCTTGCTCGAACGCCTCAGGGCGCAGTTCCCCCAGGTCGACCTGAGCAGCAGTGACGGCAATGCGCAGGACTTCGACGTGATCATCAACGCGACCGCCCTGGGCCTCAAGGATGACGACGCCCTGCCCCTGGATCCCGCCACCCTACGAGCCGATGCCCTGGTCTGCGAAGCCGTGATGCGCGCTGGCGATACCGCCCTGCTGGCAGCGGCCCGCGAGCGCGGCTGCCGCGTGCACCACGGGCAACACATGATTTACGGCCAGATCGTACAAATCTGCCGCTTTCTCGGTGTTGACCTGCAACACGAGCACCTGGCCCGCATTCTCGGCCCATGAACCCTGACATTCTTTCGGAGACCCCGACCATGTACGACTTTACTCACCGCGTCCTCCTGCTGACAGGCGCCAACGGTGGCATTGGCCGTGAAGTGGCGAAACTGTTCTATCAGTACGGTGCCTCGATGGTGCTCACCGACCTGGACGGCGATGGGCTGGCGGCTTTCGCCCAGCAACTTGATCCCAGCGGCGAGCGCGTCGCCACCTTGCGGATGAACGCGGCCGACCCCGATGACTCGAGCAAGGCCGTGCAACTGGCCGTCGAGCGCTTCGGTGGCATTGACTTCCTGGTGCCGTCGGCCGGCCTGTACCAGTCACAGCCGATTCGCGAAATGACCGATGAACAATGGCGCCAGACTTTGAGCATCAACCTCGACGGGGTGTTTTACCTGTGTCGCCGGGCGATCCCGGCATTGCGCAGCAACAGCGCAATCGTCAACCTGACCTCGGTGGCCGCACACCGTGGCGCGTTTGCCAACGCCCACTACGGCACCTCCAAGGGCGGCCTGCTGAGCCTGACCCGTGCCCTGGCTCGCGAGCTGGGTCCGGACACCCGGGTCAACGCCGTGTCCCCCGGCATCATCGAAACCCCAATGACCCAGGAGCTGATCGCGGCCCGCGGCAGCGACTCGGTGGAACAGACCCCCCTCAGACGCCTGGGTCAACCCAGCGAGATCGCCTCGGTGATCGCCTTTCTGTGCAGCAGCGGGTCAAGCTTCATGACGGGTGAGGTGCTGCATGTGAATGGGGGTTTGTATATTGCGGGGTGAGGTTTGCCGTCATAGCCCAGGTTTACTGCCCGTCAGTAAAACTGGGGTTTCGTTGCGCAGGATTGTTAGGGGGCCACGATTACGATGGGCATTGGCAAGATGAATGACCAGACCATGCCGTAAAGTGGCCTGCCTTTTCCTCACCTGTGCCAAGCCTTCAACAAGCCCGTGTCTGCTCAGGTAATGGGCTTTTTTGAACGCCAGCCCTCGCACTATCCTGCACCGTCTCGGACGCAGGCCTTTCAGGTTCGGCCTGAGCCAAAGCATCATGACAATCCTCGACGGGCGGCATTTTGAGTAAGCGATTAGCTGTATTCATCCCGAACGCTGCCCACGTTGAGAGCGACAAACCTAATACCGCGCCAAGTAGCAGATAGATCGCCTCAAACCGTTGCTGATCTACAAGGTAGAAAAAACTCACCATTAGCCCGGTGTAAAGAAGCAAACCAGACAACGCAACGTAGATCGGCCAATGACCGTAGTTTTTTTCACTACTGCCACGCCCCGACCGCTGGAATCGCCGCCCATCTTCGGAAACGAACACAAAGTTTCGAGCCCGCAGATAGTGCCTCAACGCTTCAAAAGCGTGATCCTGGTAGTTCAGAACAAGGCGCAGTGCACGCGGATCAAGATTGATCCGCTGATTGAAGGCTTCACGTACATCCATCACCAGCACCATTGGGTGGACGGTGCGCCACTCACCGGAACGGACCAGATCGCGCAACCGCTGCGTCCTCTGATGAGAGATGCTGGCAGTGTTGTGCCGCCAGTTAACGAACAGCGTCAGCAACGCAATGACAAGCGGCACGACGATAGCCTGCCATACCTGAAACTCCATTTGAGGCTCCTTGATCAGTTTCGGCGATGAAGTATCAATAACCTTCTCACACCGAATGCGCTTAATCAGCAACCTCAAAGAATTTGCTGCACCCGGTTCAAGGACGGCCGCAGCACAAGTGGTGACTAACCCGTGAGGGATCGGAACATACACTAGCGCCCATCCAGATAACGAAACAGTTCCTCCTCCTGCTCAAAATGCAATTGCACGAGGGTGTCGAGCCGAATCAACTGGTGTTGGACCTCATCAGCCGGCGTCGTTGTGGGGTCGGAACAAAAGTCACGGCTCATGCGCGCCAGCAGATGGATAAGGCGAAAAATCTCCCGGTGAGCGTGGCTCATGGCCGCCATCGGGTCCTCGCCCGGCATGCTTCGCGTCAGCAGCGGGTACAGTGCGTTTTCATCTTCGTGTTCATGCGGCGCCAATGATGTCTGCAGCGTGTCGACCAGTTCCTGCAGGTCGGTCTGTGCTTGCGCAAGCGGACGCTTGGCAAAGTCGCTGGCCAACTGGTGCAGATCGCTTAGCACCGTGGAGAGTTGTTGGTGTTCGTCTTGCAGGCGATCGATGTGCGCTGCGGTCAGCTTTCGTTTCCTGAGCCCCCACGAAGGTCCCAGTGCCCGCAAGGCGTTAAGGATGATCACCACGTCGATGCCCTCCTGCACCACGGCGCCGATCAAGGGCGGCAGGTAACCGAAGGCCGCCACCACCATGGCCAGCAACGACATGCCCATCCCGGCCCGCCCCCCCTGGCGGGCGATGTGGCGAGTGCGTCGGGCAATGTCCAGCGCCTCGACCAGACGATCGAGGCGATCCACCAGCAGGACGACACCCGCGGCTTGTGCCGAAGCCGTGGCGCCCGCGGCCCCCATGGCCACACCGACGTTGGCCGCCGCCAGCGCGGGGGCGTCGTTGATGCCATCGCCGACCATCAGGGTGCTGCTGCGCAGGCAACCTTGCTGCACAGCGCGCACTTTTTCCTCGGGGGTCAACCCGGCACGCAGCTCGTCAATCCCGGCAGACAGCGCAATCATCTGTGCGGTTTCCAGGCGATCCCCGGTGAGCATGACGATCCTTTCGATGCCTCTGTTGCGCAGTCGCCGCAGGGTCTGCGGGGTTTCGCGCCGAACGTTGTCGGAGAACACCAGCAGGCCAGCGAGCGCCCCGTCGACGTCGATGAAGCTGCCACTGCACGCCAGGTAATCCATGTGGCGCAGCATGGCTGAGGCCCACTCGGTCGCAGGGGGTTGCGCATGAGCAAAAGACAACGTACCAAAACGCACCCGCACGCCATCGACCCGCCCACACAGTCCTGCGCCTGGGCTTTCTTCGACGTCCTGCGGCACGCTGAGGGGCAATTGGCGCTGATGCGCCGCGTCGACAATGGCCTGGGAGATGGGGTGAGTCGAAGCCTGCGCCAACGAAGCGGCCAGGCCCAGCAGACGTTGCGGGTCGGTCATCCCGTTGACCTCTATCGACTGCAGACGGGCATGGCCGCTGGTCAGCGTGCCGGTCTTGTCGAGAAACACCTGCTTTACCCCGGCCAATGCCTCCAGCGTCGCGCCATCCTTGACCAGGATCCCGCGCCGTGCCGCCCTTGAAATACCCGACATGATGGAAATGGGTACCGCCAGAATCAACGGGCAAGGCGTCGCCACCACCAGCACCGCCAATGCTCGCAAGGGATCACCACTCACGTGCCAGGCCACGGCGGCAATCAGCAACGTCAGCGGTATGAAATACAACGCATAGCGGTCAGCCAGTCGTACAAAAGGCGCTCGCGAGCGGCGCGCGGCCTCGGCCAGCCGAACGATACCTGCATAGGTGCTTTGTGCTGACGTTCTTGTGGCCGTGAGCAGGAAGGGTGCCCCCACATTGGAAACGCCACTGGGCAGTTGCTCACCCTGACGATGAGTGACAGGCAACGACTCACCGCTGAGCGCCGACTCGTCGAGAATGGCGGCCGTACTGAGCAGACAGCCGTCGACTGGCACGACTTCTCCCAACCGTACCAACACGGTTTGATGCGCCTGGATTTGCTCCACGGGGACCTTGCGTAGGCCGCCCTCCTCCTGCAACCAGGCCGTACGTGGGGCGCGGTCAACGAGGGCTCGCAGTTCGCGCTCGGCGCGTTGCTTGGTAAAAAACTCCAGGGTGCGCCCGGATGCCAGCATCAACGCAATCACCGCAGCCACCAAGGCTTGCTCGAAAACCAGGGCGGCGGTAATCGACAGCAACGCGATCAAGTCGACCCCCGCCTCCCGGCGAGCCAGGCGCTTGGCAATCTCAACGAGCAGGATCAAGGCCATCACCAGACTGCCGGCAGCCCAGCACACCGACGCCCAGTCAGCCTCTTGTGCAAGATACGCAACGCCCCCCGCCAACAGCGTGAGGGCGGTGAGCAACAGCAGCGCGGGGTCCAGCCATTTACTGAGCATCGACGCGAGTCCCTCTAAAACGATTGGCATTCCCCACGCGGAACATGACGCTGAAGGCTTGATCGTGAGGGTGACTCCAACGACTAGTGTCAGCGACGCCCCCGTAGAGCTTAGGTCTCGAATGCTTAACGTGTCCGATGCGGCGCCTTCATTGAAGCCGAGCACAGGCCCAATGAAGGCCGTTTTTGGAAAAAGCCGGTGTGTGCCCTGTTTCTGATCTAAATCAAACAGGCGCGGGACCTTCAGTAGAAATTAGAGACCGTCGTTGCATCATCAGATTCGATGCATGCAGACCTCGCGTTTCGCGCAGATGCCCATGACCACTCACTTGCAAGGTGCCGACGCCATGGCCTTCGCTCTGTTGTTTCAGGTTGGGCCGGCAGGTGGGATGTCGGCAGCCACCTTCATCCAAGAGGCGTGTAAAAATGAGTAATTCCGTGAAAAAAATGCCCGTGACTGACGAGGACAAAGTCAGTGAGCGTTCAGTGGGCACTGATCTTTGGCGCCCCCTGGAAAAACTCCGGCAACAGGTCGATCACCTGTTTGAAGACTTCAGCCACCGCTCAAACCTGTCACCCTTCAGCCGTGGCTTGTTTGATGTCGATCCGCTGTGGCGGCGAGAACTCATCGGTCACAGCCTGCCTGCCGTGGATATCACCGAAAAAGACAAGAGTTTCGAAATCACTGCCGAACTGCCTGGCATGGATCAGAAAAACATCGAGGTCAAACTGTCCAATGGCAACCTGATCATCAAAGGGGAAAAGAAAGACGACAAGGAAGAAAAACGTAACGGCTACTACCTTAGCGAGCGTCACTATGGTTCCTTCGAGCGGGTGTTCAACCTTCCCAAAGGCGTCGATGCCGATAAGATCGAGGCGAGTTTTAGCAAAGGCGTGCTGAGCCTCTCGCTGCCGAAAAAGCCTGAGGCCATGAAAGCGGATAACGTCGTGCCGATCAAAGCCGATTGAATCCCAGGCAAACTGCCTCCAGCAGGGAAACCGGCCGGGGGATTTTTGTTGTCAGCATGATCAGTATCGACGCTGTTCGATACGAATGAGTCAGGGTCTGTCACACCCTATTCCTTTGCGCGCGAGATCAGATTTCCGTCATCGCGTACGGGGTTTCATAGAGGGACTGCGTACTTGCCAAGCGCCTTACTTCATCCGACTGACACGCACATTGGCTTCATCGGCCGTGTGTTGTGCTCGAAGCGCCACTTCCGATGCCAGTTGTGCCTTCAAACATGCCTCGTCAGCCCTGAGTCGCGCCCACGCCGCATTGTTTTCCGCGGACTCCAAGCGAGCGTCGATTGCCTGGGCATGCCTATTACTGCACCCGGCCGTCGCCGCCAAAAGTATGCTCAACAGTGCAACGGTGAAGTACCTGTTGATTTTTTTATACTCAAGTTTCGGTGGGCATTGCCGGGACTCTCTGATTTTTATCAATCAACCAACACCGGGCGATCAACGGAGACGACCACTGGCGCCGACTTGATTTAACTCAATGCCGCGAAGTTGCTCAGGCGTAAAAAAGTGGAACGGGCAACTATCGCCCTTCAACCGAGGACATCGCCATGAACGACTTGAGCCTGCGTAAATCCATACTCGAAGAGCTCGAATTCCTGCCCGACATCGATGCCGCCAACATTGGTGTTGCCGTCGACAAGGGAGTTGTCACCCTGACCGGCCACGTCACCAACTATGCACAGAAAGTACGCGTCGAACGTGCCGTCAAGACGATCAAAGGCGTACGTGCACTGGCGGAAGAAATCCAGGTGAGACTGAACAAGGGGGCCGGCACGGCGGACGACACCATCGCCAATCGCGCCCTCAACATCATTGACTGGAGCGCCGATATTCCCCAGGGCGCAGCCAAGGTCATTGTGGAGAACGGCTGGGTCAGCCTGGAAGGCCAGGTGGACTGGCAGTACCAGAAGGAAACCGTAGAACGGGCCGTGCGCAAGCTATCCGGGGTGGTCGGCGTGGACAACCGACTCACGCTGCGTCCCCAGGTTGATGTGCTCGATATCCAGAAGCGCATCGAAGAAGCACTCAAGCGCAATGCCGAAGTCGATGCCAAAGGGATTCACATCAAGGTTGAAGGCAGTGTGGTCAAACTTGAAGGCCGGGTACATCTGTGGCGTGAACGCAAGATCGCGGAACGGGCCGCCTGGTCAGTACCGGGCGTCAACAAGGTGGAAGATCATTTGCTGCTCGCCTGAAGCAACAGCCCGGAGACGGTTCGGTACCGCCGGGCGCGTTGACCGGTTGCCCTTCCTCCACATCGCCTCCTGCGCGGGCCAAGGCCATGAAGAAACATCAACAATGGAACCTGTCTTACTTCGTGATCGCCTTCTTTGTGGTCGCGCTTGTGCCGTGTCTGTTTCTCGAACGAAATATCGTTCAGCCCCTACCGTACAGCGAGTTTTTACAACTGCTGAGCGAGCAGCCTGCCGGCCATGGATCCGGTCCATAAAGTCTCAATCGTGCCCCGGCCCTGAGGACCTTCACTGACGCCGTCAGCGAATGCCGCGCAGGGCTTAACGATCCACATGCGTCCATTGCCAGTTCAGGACCTCGGGCATGTCCTGCCCGTGCTCGATCAGATACAGCTTGTGGCGCTCCATCGTCGACCAGTATCGCGCCTTGGCGGCCGGGACCTGATCACGCAGACGAGGCACGCGCTCAATGACGTCCAGCGCCAGCTGATAGCGGTCCAGATTGTTGATCACCGCCATGTCGAAGGGGGTGGTCGTGGCGCCCTCCTCCCTGAAGCCTCGCACATGGAAATGCTCATGGTTGGTGCGTTTGTAGATCAAACGGTGAATCAGCGCGGGGTAGCCGTGGAAAGCAAAAATCACCGGTTTGTCCTGGGTAAACAAATCATCGAACTCGCTGTCCGGTATGCCATGGGGATGCTGGTATGACGGCTGCAGCACCATCAGGTCCACGACATTGACCACCCTCACCCGCAAATCCGGCACGTACTCACGCAACAAGGTGACGGCGGCGAGCGTTTCCAGGGTCGGCACATCGCCGGCGCAGGCCATGACCACGTCGGGGTCTTCATCATTGCGACATGCCCAGCCCCATCGACCGATACCCTTCTGGCAATGCCGGGTGGCGGCATCGATGTCCAGCCACTGCCATTCCAGCTGTTTGCCGGCGACGATGACATTGATGTAGTCGCGGCTTCTGAGGCAGTGGTCCGTCACCGACAACAGGCAATTGGCGTCGGGGGGCAAGTAGATCCGCACGACGTCCGACTTTTTGTTGGCCACCAGATCAATGAACCCCGGGTCCTGGTGGGAAAACCCGTTGTGGTCCTGACGCCAGACGTGGGAGGTCAGCAAAAAATTCAGCGAACCAATGGGTTGCCGCCAGGGCACTTGGGCGGCGGTCTTCAGCCATTTGGCATGCTGGTTGACCATCGAATCAACGATATGAATGAACGCTTCGTAACAGGACAACAGCCCATGGCGCCCCGTTAGCAGATAACCCTCAAGCCAGCCCTCGCAGACCTGTTCGCTGAGAATCTCCATCACGCGACCCTCGGCGGCCAGATTGACGTCGTCCGGTTCCAGCGGCTCCATCCAGGTCTTGGCGCTGACCTCATAGACCGCATCGAGGCGGTTCGAGGCGGTTTCATCCGGGCCGAACAGGCGAAAATTACTGGAGCTCAGGTTGTTTTTCATCACATCGCGCAAGTACCTCCCCATCACCCGTGTGGCCTCCGCGCGCAGGCTGCCAGGTGCATCAAATGCCACCGCATACTCGCTGAATCGCGGTAAATCCAGGGGGCGCAGCAACACACCACCGTTGGCATGGGGGTTGGCGCTCATCCGCCGGTGTCCGGTCGGTGCCAGTGCCGTGATCTGGGGCAATAACGCACCGTTTTCATCAAACAGTTCATCCGGGCGGTAGCTGTTGAGCCATTCCTCCAATTGGCGCAAGTGCAACGGTTGCTGGAAATCGGCCAACGGCACTTGATGCGCGCGGCATGTGCCTTCGACGCGATGACCATCGACGAATTTCGGACCGGTCCAGCCTTTGGGGGTACGCAAGACCAACATTGGCCACAGCGGCCGTTGCGGCGGCGTGGAGTGTCCTGAACGACGCACCTCAAGCTGAATGTCCCGGATTTTCAACACGATGGTGTCCAATGTCCGGGCCAGCGCCTGATGCACCTGCATCGGCTCATCGCCTTCCACGAAGTACGGGTCGTAGCCGTAGCCATACAGCAGCGCTGAGAGTTCATCCTCGCTGATTCTGGACAGTACGGTGGGATTGGCGATCTTGTAGCCATTGAGGTGCAGAATGGGCAATACCGCCCCGTCCCGCGCCGGATTGAGAAACTTGTTGGAGTGCCAACTGGCGGCCAGTGTCCCTGTCTCAGCCTCGCCGTCACCGATGACGCAGGCGACGATCAGGTCCGGGTTGTCAAACGCGGCACCGTAGGCATGGGCCAGGCTATAACCCAGCTCACCCCCCTCATGAATGGAGCCCGGTATCTGTGCCGAGACATGGCTGCTGATGCCGTAGGGCCAGGAGAACTGGCGAAACAAGCGCAGCAGGCCGTTTTCATTACATTCCACCGCGGGGCAAAACTCGGTGTAGGTGCCCTCGAGGTAGGTCTGGGCGACCACCGCCGGCCCACCGTGACCGGGGCCGGCGATGAACAGCATGTTCAGGTCGTACTGGTTGATCACACGATTGAGATGGGTATAGATCAGGTTCAGCCCGGGTGTCGTCCCCCAATGGCCCAGCAGGCGTGGCTTGAGGTGCGCCAGGGTCAGGGGCTGTTTGAGCAGCGGGTTGCTGCGCAGGTAAATCTGTCCGACAGCCAGGTAGTTGGAGGCGCGCCAATAAGCATCCAGGCCCTCCAGTTGCTCAGCATTCAAGAAATCGCTCATGAACTTCTCCGCCAAAGGACCGGGCTATTGATAGGCTTTGAACAATTCTGAGTCTCTGGGGCACTCAAGACTTGATTTACATCAAATGCCCAAGCCGGGATTCGGGTAAAAATGCCCAAAGGATGTTCCGCTCGTCGATTACACCGGCATTCCCGAGAATGAGCGGCGTGTCAGACCCCACGCCGCCTATCCTTAGTGAGACTTCCCAAATGGCCTCACGACTCATGCCTGATGTCCGCGCTCTAAATCCCCATTACCTGAAGGCTGCGTGCTCAAGCTGCAGTGTGATGGAGCTGTGCCTGCCCATCGGCATGACCGGCCCGGAAGTCGAGCGTCTGGACACGTTGATCGTGCAACGCTTGAAGGTCAAAAAGGGCGCGGCCCTTTACCGGGCTGGCGATGAGCTGCGTTCGCTGTATGCGGTGCGAATCGGCTCGTTCAAGACCAGCATTCTTACGATCGATGGTCGCGAGCAAGTCACGGGGTTCCAGATTCCCGGCGAAATGCTGGGTCTGGACGCTATCAGCACGGACCTGCATGCCTGCAATGCGGTGGCCCTGGAAGACAGCGAAGTCTGCCCCATCAACTTTGCTCACCTGGAAAAACTCGCCCATGAGCTGCCTTCCCTGCAGCACAACCTGAACAAAATTCTCAGCCGGGAAATCGTGCGCGATCACGATATGTTGATGATGCTGGGCAACATGAACTCGGACGAGCGCCTGGCGGCCTTCTTGCTGAACCTGTCGCAACGTTTGAAAACCCGTGGGTATTCACCGACGGATTTCGTGTTGAAAATGCGCCGCGAGGAAGTCGGCTCCTACCTGGGGCTGCGCCTGGAAACCATTTGCCGGGGCATCGCACATCTGCGGGACCAGGAGCTCGTGAGAATCTCAGGTCGCAACGTCAAAATCCTCAATCTTGAAGGCCTCAAGCAGTTGATTTCCGGCTGCCATCCCCCTCCTGCCTGTTGACCCCGGTCGAGCGGACATCATGATGCGCGCCATGGTTGTTCACACCCCCGGTCAGCCGCTGCAACGGGAATATCGACCCATTCCGACACCCGGGGCCAATCAACTGTTGATCAAAGTCCTGGCCTGCGGTGTCTGCCGCACTGATTTGCACCTGGTGGACGGTGAATTGCCTCAAGCGGTGCTGCCCCGGGTGCCGGGGCATGAAATCGTCGGAGAGGTAATGGCCGTCGGCCTCCATGCAGACCCCGAGCGCATCGGCCAGCGGGTCGGCGTTCCCTGGCTCGGCTGGACGTGCGGGCAGTGCGCATACTGTCAGAGCGGACGGGAAAACCTCTGCGATCAGGCCCTGTTCACCGGCTGCCATCTGGACGGTGGATACGCCGAATACACCGTGGCCGACCAACGCTTCTGTTTTCCTATCCCCCAGGCCCTTTCCGATACGGAGGCCGCACCGTTGCTGTGTGCCGGGCTGATCGGCTTTCGCGCCTTGCAAATGGCACGCAGCGCACACCATCTTGGCTTGTACGGTTTTGGCGCCGCAGCGCATCTGGCCATTCAAGTTGCCCGGGGCCGAGGCCAGCAGGTGTACGCCTTCACTCGACCGGGCGACACTGAAGGTCAGGCATACGCCCGGTCCCTGGGGGCCAAATGGGCCGGCCCCTCGGATCAGCCGCCTGCGCACCTGCTCGATGCCAGCCTGATTTTTGCCCCTGTCGGCGCCCTGGTGCCGCTGGCGCTGGCCGCCACCGTCAAGGGCGGCTGCGTGATTTGCGCCGGCATTCACATGAGTGACATCCCGGCCTTTCCTTATCGGCTGCTCTGGGGCGAACGTAGCGTGCGATCCGTGGCCAATCTGACCCGCGACGACGGCACCGCGTTTTTTGAAGAGCTGCAACACACCCCCGTACACTGCGACACCACCCAGTTTTCCCTCGACGAGGCCAATCAGGCACTGGCGCTGTTGCGCAGTGGTCAGTTCAACGGCGCGATCGTGCTCGTTCCGTGACACACGAGCGGCGCTGATGACGACTGAGACACAGAGCAGGTATTGAGCACGTCTCGACATTCCAGCCAGGCCCGACGGGCCTGGGCGACCCCATAGCGCAAATGGGAAAAGTCGGCGGTTCGATGAGCATCGGAATTGATGCTGATGAGCACGCCTTGTGGTTCGGTCACGACTTCGAGTCAATGCTGGCCGAACAATTCGATGCCATGATCTGGATCGAGCAAACCACCCCGCTCACCGCGCTGCCCCTGCCGAAAAGCCAGCAGGTGGAGCCGGAAGACGAAACCTATCCGTTTGGCGTCTAGGCCAGCGTACCGCCCCCTGCCCTCAGGGGGGCGGGGGGCTGCAGATAACGTTCAAACCAGTCGCCGGCAAGCCTGGCCACGTCCTCGAGTGTTCCGGGCTCTTCGAAAAGATGCGTGGCACCTGCCACCAATTCCAGTCGTTGCTCGCACCGCAGGGCCCGGGTGCTCTGGCAATTCAAGCCGAACACCACCGAGTCCTGTGCCCCGACAATCTGCAGGGTCGGCGCCTTCACCCTGGCCAATGCCGGCCCCGCGAGGTCGGTTCGCCCTCCCCGACTGACTACCGCCGCGACCACATCCGCGCGCTCGGCCGCCGCCACCAGCGCGGCAGCCGCACCGGTACTGGCGCCGAACACGCCGATACGCAGGGTGCTCAACTCAGGGTCCCGGCCGATCCAATCGATCACATCAACCAGTCGTCTGGCCAACAGGGGGATGTCGAATCGCAGTTCCCGGGTCCAGTTATCCAGACGCTGCTCCGATTCCGTGAGCAGGTCGAACAACAGCGAACCCAGCCCCCGCCGAGCCAGGGCATCGGCCACGTATTGATTACGCGGGCTTGAACGACCACTGCCACTGCCGTGCACAAAGATCACCAGGGCGCGGGTGTTCGTCGGCAACCGCACCTCGGCGGATAATTCGACGTCCGGCAGGTTCATGTCTCGCGATTGAGGCTCAATCATGGCCAGTCTGCGCAGCGGCGTCGGCGGCGGATTCGCGCTGCCAGGCTCGCTGCAGGAGGTCGATGACCTCTTCATCCGAGGTCTGGGGAAAATCCATGTACCAGTAGCCGATCGAGATCATCCATTCGGGAACGAGCGGGCAGATCACTTCATCCACTTCGTATTGCATCGCTTCAAGCGTTTCCCGTGGCGCTACCGGCACGGCGATGACGATGCGTGACGGCGCTTGCGCACGGACCGCATGGACCGCCGCCATCATGGACGCCCCTGTCGCCAGACCGTCGTCGATCAGGATCACGACCTGATCCTTGAGGCGCAGGGGTGGGCGCGCGCCGCGATAAGCCTGCTCACGCCGCGACAGCTCTTGGGTTTCCCGGGCGACCACGGCCTCGAAACTGGCTCGATCGAGCGGGTGCGCCCGCAGGGCATCGTCATTGAGGATCTGTATGCCCCCGCTGGCGATGGCGCCCATGGCGAATTCCGGGTTGGAGGGGACGCCGAGCTTGCGCACCAGCATCAGGTCCAGGCGCACCTGCAGGGCCGTGGCGACTTCATAAGCCACCGGCACACCGCCACGGGGCAAGGCCAGAATGATGACTTCAGGTCGATGGGCGTATTTGAGCAAGGGCTCGACCAAGCGCCGACCGGCCTCGATGCGGTTCACCAAGGTGGTTTGCCTTGAGGGACTCTGAGTCATGGAAACCTCCCCAGGCGATCACGCCTGGCGTTTCGTATCAGGTGGCCCGGCCGCTCTAGACGGCCAATACGCTGCACGGCACCTGATAAAGGATATGTTCGGTCGTGCTGCCCAGCAGCTTGTCCAGGCCGTGCGATTGGACTCTGCCCATCACAATCACATCCATGTGCTGCTCATCGGCGAACGTATCGAGCACCGAGACAGGGTGCCCCTCAATGAAATACCGTCGGTCCGCGGGCACGCCATAACGCTCGGCGAGCATGAGGAATGAGTGTTCATGTGCGTTGAGCAACTGCCTGCCGAGGTCTGGAAGCGCCAAGCCTGCGCCGCCCATATCGCCCAGGTACAGGGAGGAAATGTCACAGGCGTAGAGCAAGTGCAACTCGGCCTCACACTGTAGGGCGAAGCCGGACGCCTGCTGGATGATCCGCTCATTGATCTCGCTGTTGGGCGCCTGGGTATTGGAAACATCAACCGCTGCCACGACCTTGCGCGGCAAGGCGAGATGACCTTCTCCAAGCAGATAGACCGGCGTCGGGCAGTGACGCAGCAAGCGCCAGTCCAGGGGGGTGAAAAAGGCACGCCGCAGTGCCGACTCGCGCTGCACTTGCTTGATCAGCAGGTCGGGCTGCAGGTCTGCCACGCGATCGAGGATGTCTTGCTGAATGTCGTCGGCCCAAGTGACCTCTGAAGTCACCTCGATGCCGCTATCGCGCAGATGGCTCACCTGATACTTCAACCAGTCGCGATGGTCTTGCAGGAAACCTTCGCGAGCCTCTTCCCGATCGCCCTCTTCGAGCAGCGACAACAGTTTCCAGGGAGGGATCAAGGCGGCGATGTGCAAGCTTGCACCGCAGGCCTTGGCCAGGTCGCCCGCATGGTTCATGGCTGGGGATTGGCGCAGGGTCGGGTTGATGATCAGCAATAACCGTCGGTACTGGCTCATGATCGGACTCCAGGGGGCTTGCACGCTTGCCACAGCCCGCGGGCCACTGTCGTGTTCGCCGCGGGATCAGGCACCTTGGTTGCCAATTCAGAATCCTCTGTCGACGTGACCCTGGCGTTGATTTATGTCAAATGCGTGCGCAAGACATGCCCATGCCCACCGACAGTGGTCGGGCATACGCACGCCTCAAGCCATCGACGTTTGAATTGATCTTTGATCAATGTCAATCGCGCCCCAGCCTGGCGGTCTACATTGACCGAAAACGCACGCGCAAGGCGCGGTGACAGGAGAAGGCAATGACGACCCTATTGGCCAGTCAGCGGGTGCGCCTGTATGACAGCAAAGAACTCGATGATGTGCTGCAGGCGATGGCGCGCAAGGCCAGTACCCTGCTGCCCCCAGGCCACGCGGCACTGATTGGCATCCAGCGCCGGGGCGAACCGCTGGCTCAACGGTTGCGCCAGTACATGGCGCATCAGACCGACCAGCCGGAACTGCCGCTTTACCCGCTGAAGGTCAAGCGTTACGCCGACGACTTGCAGGTGCTGCATCATTACACGCAACTGACCGAAAACCCGGCGCTGGACCGGGTGGACCTGGCCAATACCACGCTGCTGGTGGTCGATGACGTGCTGTTCGAAGGCCATTCGCTGCTGCGTACGTGCGCGTATCTGGCGCAACTGGGTGCGCGGCGGGTCTACACTGCCGTATTGGTCGACCGGCATACCTGCCAGCAACCGATCCGCGCCGACATTGTCGGCGTGCACCTGCAAGTCGCTGCCGCCGACATCGTCGAATGTAACGTGCCGCCCTTCGAGCAGGCGTTTTGCATTGAAGTTGTGCGCCATGGCGCCGCCCGCTAACGAACAAAGGTCGGCGACCAACGGCCTCCAAGGAGTCCCGCATGCTCACCCTGCCCCCGCTTCTTTTTGCCCTGCAAGGCAGCGAGTCCTATGCCCTGCGGGTGGCGCAGCGGCTTGGCTGCCCATTGGCGCGCCATGAGGAGCGCGACTATGAAGACGGTGAGCATAAATGCCGCCCGCTGGATCCGGTCAACGGCCGCGAGGTCGTGGTGCTCCACGCCTTGTATGGGGATGGCCGACAGAGCGCCAACGATAAGCTGTGTCGTCTGCTGTTTTTCTGCGGCGCACTCAAGGACGCGGGCGCTCGCCACATTCAAGTGGTGACACCCTACCTCTGCTACGGGCGCAAGGATCGCCGCAGTCAGCCTCAGGACCCGACCATTACGCGTTACGTCGCGAACTTTTTTGAAGTCAGTGGCGTGGATCGCCTGATCACCCTGGAAGTGCACAATCCGGCGGCGTTCGACAACGCGTTTCGCCTGCCGGCGTGGAACCTGCCGTGCGCGCAACTGTTCGCCGAGCATTTCGCCAAGGTGGTCGGCGACGCCGACGTGGTTGCGGTTTCCCCGGACTCGGGGGGCATCAAGCGAGCCGAGCAGTTTCGGCAGGCCCTGGAGCAGCAACTGGGCCGCCCGGTCGGCGGCGCCTTGATGGAGAAACACCGGGCCCATACCACGCTGACCGGCAGCCTCCTGGTTGGCGATGTCGCCGGCAAGACGGCCATTGTTTTTGACGACCTGATCAGCACGGGGGAAACGCTCAAGCATGCCGGCCATGCCTGCCAGAAGGCCGGTGCCGGACGCTTGTTCGCCGCCGCCACCCATGGGTTGTTTACGGCGGGTGGCCAACTGTTCGACTCGCCAATCTTCGAACACATCGCGATCACCGACACCGTGCCGCCGTTTCGCCTGCCCCCTGACGTCGTCACGCGTCAGTTGCAGGTACTGGACAGCACCGCCCTGATCGCCACCTTTCTGACAGAAAATGGGGCTTTTGATCACGCCTGAACGGATTGAGCCCGCAGGCAGCGAGGCTTGAGCGCAGGCGCTAGGGCCTCACCTGCCCCTTGGCCAGTTCGATATGGGGCAGCCACAGGGTTTTGATGCAGGCCTCTTCTTCCTGTTGCGTGACGGGTTCAAGGGCCATCGGATCCAGCATGTGCTGGTTGAGCATGGCCAGACGCACCATGCCGTTTTTGTCGAGCACAGAATGTGTCACGCATTCACACAACGACCGAGGCAGGGTTTTGGGCAGGGCATACATCTCGGCATTTTCAAACTCGACCTCTAAACGCACGGTGCACGCGTCGACCAAATCCTGCACCGCGTGAGAGGCAAAGCTGAGCACCATAAGGTAGCCCGCCATCAGTGCCATCGAGACCGACAACAAGAAGGTTGCCTCACCCTTCCAGGACAGGGAACCCATCCAGTGCAGGTATTGGTGCGCAGCTTCCCTGCTCCAGTCCCGAACCGCGTGATACCGGCTCAAAAGCGTGTGGTTTGCCATGACTGGATCTCTCGCCATCTTTTATCAAGACTACGGCGTTCGGGGTTAGCGTGAGGCATCCGCGGGGAGGTCAATGCTGGAGAGTTCGACACTATCGCGATACTCCGGCACCGACACCGACCACCCCAACTCCTGGCTGATTCGCCGGCGCAGCACATCCGACGCATTGGGTTCCCCGTGGACAACGAAGGTATGTTTGGGCGGGCGCTTGAACCCACGCAGCCACTGCATGATTTCATCGGCGTCGGCGTGCGCAGAGAGTGTTTGCATTGATACCACCTCGGCGCGGATCGGCACGTCCTGGCCGTGGATACGCACCGACGGCGCACCGGCAATAATCTGCGCGCCACGGGTGCCCCCGGCCTGGAAGCCTGGCATCAGCAAGGTGTTGACCGGATTCGGTGCCAACGCCTTGATGTGATGGACCACACGTCCTCCCGTCGCCATGCCGCTGGCGGCAATAATCACCGCCGGGGTGCGCTGCTGATCAAGCGCTCTCGATTCGTCGACGGTGTGGACGAATTTCGCCACATGGCACATGCCTTCGCAGTCTTCCATGGATAACCGGTGCTCGTTCCGGAAACGCTGGTACAGCAGCGTGACATCGGTAGCCATCGGGCTGTTGAGGTAGATGGGAATATCCGGGATCGCCCGTTTGCGCTTCAATTGATACAGGTGATACATCAGCAGTTGTGCACGCCCCACCGCGAACGATGGCACCAGGGTAATCCCTCGGCGCAGTGCCGTGCGGGTGACGACGTCGGCCAATTGCGCCTGTGGCGACTCGACCGGATGTTGACGATCACCGTAGGTAGACTCCACCAGCAGAAAATCCGCCTGTTCGACCGTTTCTGGAGCGAACATCACCGGATCGTTCGGGCGCCCCAGATCCCCTGAAAACACCAAGGTCTGGCCGCCAGCAATCACCTCCACCGTCGCGGCGCCCAGGATATGCCCGGCACCACGAAACAGCAGGGTCATGTCCGGGAGGATTTTTACGCAGTGGTGCAGGTCCACCGGCCGCAACAGTTTCAGGGCTCGCTGGGCATCCTGCTCGGTGTAGAGCGGCAACGCCGGGCTGTGCTTGGAGAAGCCATGCCGATTGGCGAACTCGGCCTCCTCTTCCTGCAGGCGGCCACTGTCCAGCAGCAGGATCTTCACCAGCTCACAGGTCGCGGGCGTGGCGTAGACCGGGCCGCGGTAACCATTGCGCACCAGTAAGGGCAGATAGCCGCTGTGATCAAGATGGGCATGGGTCAGGACAATGGCATCGAGGTCGCCGACCGGAAGCTGGAACGGGTCGCGATTGTGCAGTCGCAGTTGCTTGTAGCCCTGGAACAGGCCGCAGTCGACCAGCAGATGTTGGTTGCCATGCTCCAGCAGGTACTTGCTACCCGTGACCGTACCCGCGGCACCTAGAAACGTGATTCGCATGACCATTGCCCTTGAACATTCAGAGGAGCGCTATTGATCGCGCCTTTTGGCCCAAGGGCAGTTGATTTTTATCAACTGCAGGCTCGATGACACCTCGTTCAATCGAATGAGCGCACTGGTTTGACGATCATCAAACTGCACGGGGCCTGGTTCAACAGGCTCTCGACGGTATCCCCCATGAACCGTTCAGGCGCCTGGTGATAAACCGTGCCCAACACCACCATGTCGAAGGCATGCTGCTGCGCGAACACGCCAATGACCTGGTGGGGAATGCCCGTCAGGAGATGTCGATGGGCATCCTTGACGCCATATCGCTCGGCAAGCACATCGAAAGCCTCTTGCTGAGTATCTTCAATCGCGTCCCTCAAGCTGTCATCAAGGCTGCTTGTCGGCACACTCATCGGGACATCGCTTAATTCTGACCACCGACTGACGTTGAGCAAATGCAGCTCGGCCCCGCAGCTGGTCGCCAGGGTAGAGGCCAGATCGACTATTCGGTCATTCAACCCCTGGGTCAGCTCTTCCAGATGGGACAAATCGATCGCCGCCAGGATTTTCAATGGCTTGGGATTTCTGGCATTGGTCACCAGATGCAGGGGCGTCGGACACTCGCGCAGCAGGCGCCAGTCCAGAGGCCGGTGAAAGGCCCGGTCAAGTGCCGCCACGTAATGGGTGTCCTTGATCACCAGGTCCGGATGGAAATCGTTCACGTACTCCAGCAGGTTGCTCAGGCTCGACCGTGCCCAGACCACTTCGGTGCTCACCTGCAGGCCAGCGCACCGGTAAAACCGGGCCTGCTGATCCAGCCAATGACGGTGCACCTGCAAGTAACCTTCCCGTGCCTGGGCCATCGCATCGTGGTCCAGCAGCCCGGCTACCGCCAACGCTTGAACATAATCGAACGCGACAATGTGCAACAACGCCCCGGTTGCACACGCCAAGGCATGCGCACGCTCAAACGCCGGGGTAAGGGCAATTTCGCTGGGGGCTATCAATAGAATGCGTTTGAGCTTGTGCATCACGTACCTCGCCCTGGGTCCTGCCTGCCTGTTGATTATTGGGTGTCATGCCGAGGGGGGACCTGATTTTTATCAACGAATCAGCCGCTGCCGACAATGAAACGACGCGCTCTGGCTTAGTCAATCCATGGTTGATTCAGCTCAACCTTTTTCCGGCGTTGAGGTGTAGAACTACATTGACCGCTGGAGCTCATACGCCCTGCAACGTGCCCCGACTCCCCCCCTCCTCCTGGAGCTTTGCCATGCTGGCAGTCACGCTGATCAATATGCTGGTGGTCATCATTGCCGTCGTGATCCACTACGAGTGCCTGCTGCGACTGAACGATTGGCTACCCCGGCTCAAACTCTGGAGCCGCTTCAGAATTGTCGTCGGGGTCTTCGGCGCTCTGCTGGCCCACGCAACAGAGGTCTGGTGCTTCGCGTTGGTCTACTACCTCATGGTGCGCGCCGGTCGATGGGGCCGTTTGACGGGCAACTTCGACGGTTCACTGATGGACTGCGTGTACTTTTCCTTCACCACGTACACGACGATCGGCTTTGGCGATATTTCACCGGTGGGCGACATCAAGTATTTGACCGGGCTGCAAGCCCTGACCGGGCTGGTACTCATCACCTGGACTGCCTCCTTTCTGTTTCTGGAAATGCAGAAGTACTGGAAACGCAAATAGTCGCTATCGCGTTCGAATCATGGACTGCCCCGCCCCCTTAGACATTTTCCTACCTCAAAGTGAGGCACTTTCGAAGGCCTCAGGGCTGACGCCGCCCAGGTCCCTGCGAAGCGCTGGCGCCAGGTCAGCGATTGGCCCGGACCGCCAGAATGCTGCCGGGCACCGAGTACAACGCGCGCTCTGTGTTGCTACCGATCAGCCGGTCAACACCCGTGCGGTGTACCGTGCCCATAACCACGACATCGGCCAGGTACTGCTGGACAAACGCACTGATCACCGGCACCGGCAGGCCCATGACGAAATGCCGGCGCTCGGGTGGCACGCCATAACGCTGCGCCAATGTAATAAACGCCTGGTGCAGGGATTGACGCAGTTCCTCGATCACGTCCACGCCCCAACCGCCCCCCGCCAGTGGTGCGTCGCCATTGAACGCGGGCGATAAGTCATAGGCGTACAGCAGGTGCAACGGCGCATCGCATTGCAGGGCCAGGGCGTTCGCCGTCTGAATGATGGTGTCGTTCAATCCGCTGATGTGTGTCGAGGGGTCGAACGGGTCCACTGCCGCGACAATCCGGTGGGGCAAGCTGTAGTGGACTTGGTTGACCAGGTGCACAGGGATCGGGCATTCACGCAACAAGTGACAATCAAGTGGGGTAATGAACACCCGCTTGAGCACGGGTTCGAGGGTGACATCCTTGATCAGCAGATCGGGCTTGAGATCCTCGACGGTCTTTAGAATGTCCAGCAGCGGATGGGTCGTGAAGACGGTTTTGACCGTTGCCTGCAGCCCCAGGTCGCTGAGCCGATCCAGTTCTTCGGCCTCCCAGCGACGGTGGCGACGTAAATAACGTTGCTGCGCGGCATCGTCGACTTGCTCTTCCCAATAATGAACCACCGGCGCAGGTTCGACGAAGGCTCGCACCTCCAGTACGGCCCCGGCCTCCAGAGCCAATGCGACGGCGCGCAGCTGTGCAGGCGACTGGTGCAGAGTTTGACCAGCGATCAATAGAAGCCGTTGATATTTACCCATCACACACCTCCGGTCATCGAGTGTCGACAGGGTTCAAGACTGCACGCCTTCATCGGGCGCCGTTTGATTTACATCAAACACAGGCCAACCCGTGCCGTCGTCCCGGTTGTCTGATCCAGATCAGATCCAGCCGTGGGCAAGGGTGTAAAACAACAATCACACGCGGCAGTTGTGTCGCGCTCCCGACTTGCCAACCGCACTGGAGGAGTACTCCCATGCTTAACGTCAAAGAGCACAATGATCGGGCGGCGGCGGCTTACACCGCGGTCACTGGGCAACACTGGATTGAAGCGCTCACGGATGGGCGCCATGTGCTGATCCGGCCACTGGCGCAAAAGGACCGCGACCGTGAATACGCGTTCATCAAGCGGCTGTCCCCCGAATCCCGGCACATGCGCTTTCTCGCGCAGGTCAATGAGCCCAGCGCTGCGATGCTCAATCAGTTGATGGACACGGACAACAAGCAGCGTATGGCCTATATCGCGCTGGTCCATGAAAACGGGCAACTGATCGAGATCGGCGTCAGCCGTTACGCGACCACCCGCGAGCATGAGTGTGAATGCGCCGTGACGGTCGCCGATGAATGGACCCACCTGGGGCTGGGCACCTTACTGATGGGGCATCTGATCAAGGCCGCCCGCAAGAATGGCTTTCACCAGATGTACTCGGTGGACGCCTCCAGCAATGCGCCAATGCGCGACCTGGCCAAGGCGCTGGGTTTCGAGACGCACAATGACCCTGACGACAGCCGTCAGGTCATTCACCGGCTTTACCTGTAAAAAATCGCCCCGCGATGTTCCGGCCAACGATTCATCGCGGGGCGATCCATCGCTCAGGATTGCAGCATTTTCCCCGGTTTGATCGCGAGCACACTGCACGGCGCCCGATGCAGAAGTTGCTCGGCCGTGGTGCCCAATAGTTTGCTCAAGCCCTTGTGCTGCACGGTGCCCATGACAATGACATCGGTGTCGTGCTCACCGACAAATGCACAAATGCTCGGCACGGGGGCTCCCTCTATGAAGTGCCTGCACTGCGGTGGCACGCCGTGGCGTTCGGCAATGGCCGAAAATGCTTCATGCTGGGCCTTTCCCAGCATTTCATAGAGCCCGGTGGCCAACGGCAATGCGCCAAAGCCCATGCCCTGGGCGTACACAGCCGTCCAGTCATAGACATGCAGCAGGTCGAGATTGGCTTCACAGATGGCCGCCAGTTTGGCGGCTGCATCGATAATCTGGTCGTTGAACACCGTGTCTTGTTCCTCGTCGCGCAGCACATCAATGATGGCCACTACGTTGCGCGGCCGGGCATTCAGCGGTGTGGTCACCAGGTGCACCGGCACAGGACAGTCACGCAGCAACTGCCAATCCAGCGGTGTGAAAAACACCCGCTTGAACCCCGACTCTTCCTGAGCGTCCTTGATGATCAGTGCCAGCGGCATTTCATTGATGAAGTTGAGGACTTCCTCGTAGGGATGCTGAACCCACACCACCTCGCTGGTCGCCTCCACGCCATGTTTGCTCATTAATGCGGCCTGATCGGCGAGCCATTGGCGATGGGTTTGCAGGTAGCCATCCCGAGCCAGGGCGAATTGCTCCGGGGCGAACAATCCCGACACCGCCAGGGCCTGTGAATAGTCGAACGCCACGATGTGCACGGGCATTTGCATCGCCAGCGCCAACGCCGTGGCCCGGTCGAAGGCCGGGGTGCGCGTCATGGCTGGAGGGGCGATCAAGAGTAAACGTTGAGTCTGCGACATGGGGCACCTCGGCACGCGGCCATTTCAATCCAGTAATCGAGTTACAGATTGATCGCTGCCAGCGTTGGGCATTTGATTTTTGTCAGTGACGTGTGCGATGTCCGTCAGGAAATCCACAGACCTGCCCACATCGCCAGTGTCAGCAACACTTGGCCCGGTATCACATGAGCGGCGAAGCCTCGTCCGCCGCTGACCCACGCCACCACGCACTTGCTGATGGAGTTGCTGCTGATCACAATCAGCACGGGAACGGCAACGGCATCGAAGGATAACTGGCCGGACTTGGCCAGCGTGGCGATCGAGGCCGTGGAGGCATGCGCATCGGCAAAACCGCTGAACGTGGCGGTCAGCATCACGCCTACCTGGCCGAAATAGCTCAGCATCATGGAGGACACAAAGGCGATGCCGGTCATGGTCAACGTGACAATCAGGGCCAGTTTGAGATTGAACGCACCCCCGACCTGAATCGGCTGGCTGGCACCGGACGCCGGCTTGGGGAAGATCAGGCACAAGCCATACAGGACTGTTGCGCCAGCGCCGCCGGTCAGGGGTCCCCACATGTGACGCAGCAGACCGGGGTCGACCGCCCCCAGAATCAGGCCGACCTGAGTGACGGTGGCGATATTGGACAGGATCGCGGCGGCGCTCAGAACCTTCATGTTTTCCGGTTGCCGGGCGACAAGATGGCCCATGGCGGCGATCGTCACGATGCTGGAGGCAAATCCGGAGGCAATGGCGCTGATTGCATAGCCATAACGGGTTCCCAGGGTTCGAACGGCGATGTGCCCAACCGCTCCCACCGCCATGAGCAATACAGTCAGGCTGCAAATAGTGCGCAGATTGATCGCAGCATAGGGACCGATAAAACGGTCAGGCGCCAACGGCAGCACAACCAGTGCAGCCGTCAGGAGGATGAGGCCGTCGCCCAGCTCCGCATCCGTCAATTGGCTGCGGGCAAAGTGGTGAAGCTTCTCTCGATACGTCAGCAGTCCGGCCAGCACCACGCCGATAGCGATCGCCAGCTCCGGGCTCCTGCCGCACAACGCTCCCAGCACCAGCACCGTCAACAACGCCACTTCGCTGGTCACCCCGGGGTCGTCGCTCAGGCTTCGCCAATAAGCCACTGTGACGAGTAGTCCCAGGGTGATGGCCACGATGCCTACCAGCAAGCCGCCCCCGACTTGCATCGCCCCATACCCCAGCAACGCCGTAATGGCGAATGTCCGCAAACCCGCACAGGCGTGGGTCTCGCCCTGCCCCTTGTGCCGTTCGCGCTCAAGACCGATGAGCATGCCAATCCCCAGCGCTGCAGCTGCACCGGTCAGCCCAACGGCCCCGTTCATTGGGTTGTCATCTGGCTGAGCGGCGCCCTGCACTGGACCACATCGTTACTCCACGGGGTCGGCGCAAACGCGCTTGCCATTGGCGTAAGCCGTTTGCCGGCCTGGTTTGCGTGGTGTGTCATGTGCCAGGCCAGCGCTACTTGGCCAGACATGGGGCGCCACGATACGGGCCTTGAGCAGGCCAACAAATGCCTGTGCTCCCCCAGACTGTTGAAGTTCACTTTAAAGTCATCCATGCACACGACCCAGCAATGGCTTGCCCGTTGCTCCTCGATATCAATGATCATAGCGACCTCCGTATTACGTCGAGAATCCGCGCGCACCGCCTCACGGCGTAATCGCGACCTTCATGACACCGTCCCGTTGGTGAGCAAACAATTCATAGGCCGCTTCAATATCATCGAGTTTGAAGCGGTGGGTCACCAGCGGCGACAGGTCCACACCACCGCTCTGCACCACCGCCATCAAGCGGCGCATGCGCTCCTTCCCGCCCGGGCACAGGGTCGTGACAATGCTGTAATCGCCCAACCCTGCAGCAAAGGCGTCCAGGGGAATGCGCAGATCGCTGGAGTAGACGCCCAGGCTCGAGAGTCGTCCCCCCGGACGCAGCACCCGCAACGCTGATTCGAATGTGCCCTGGGTACCCAGGGCCTCGATGGCAACATCGACACCCCGGCCATCGGTCAGGGCCATGATCTGCTCGACCACGTTGCCATCCTTGAAATTGACGACATGGGTCGCACCCAATTTTCGTGCGACGCTCATGCGCTCGGCCACGGCATCCACGCCAATGATCGTCGTCGCGCCTTTGAGCCGTGCACCGGCGACCGCGCAGAGCCCGATGGGCCCTAGAGCAAACACCGCAACGGTATCGCCAATATTCACCTCACCCCGCTCAGCCCCGGAAAATCCGGTGGACATGATGTCCGGGCACATCAGCACCTGCTCGTCACTGAGCCCGTCGGGAATGGGGCATAAATTGGCAAGTGCGTCCGGTACCAGTACGTACTCGGCCTGGCAGCCGTCGATGGTGTTGCCGAACTTCCAGCCGCCGATAGCCCGAAAGCCATGACGGGTGTCCGGCCCGTCCTGGGAACCGCAGCCACACAGGCAGGCGTAACTTTGGCCGCTGGGCGTGATGGCACCGGCGATTACCCGCTGCCCTTCGACAAACCCGCGCACCTGTGAGCCCAGCCGCTCAATGACGCCAACCGGTTCATGGCCCACGGTCAGCCCTTTGGCCACCGGGTACTCACCACGCAGGATATGCACATCGGTGCCGCAAATGGTCGTGGTGGTGATACGCACCAATGCGTCCAGTGGGCCGACCTCAGGGACGGGCTTGTCTTCCAGCACGATCCGGTTCTTTTCAACGAAAACCGCTGCTCTCATGGTTGCCACGGGGATGCCTCCTTAACGTATGAGCCAACGTTCTGCACAAGCCCAAAGACTGCGCCGGGGCGCCAGGCGAAAGATTGATAATGGTCAACAATGTCGACACTGGACCAGGCCCGGACAACCGTGCGTCGGGCAACACCCTCCTTTGCCCTCCCTTTGACAAAGATCAATCCCGATGCCCTGAACAGCGGCAGGCTAAAGGCAAGACTGCACGGCCCCAAAACACCGCAACCATTGGGGCGAGCGATTGCACGATCACCTCACCGGAGAGTTGTCATGACTGATCAATCACGTTTCATGCTGGTCGTCTCGCCGCTGATGGAGCACAGCCCCGCCTTCGACCGGGCCGCTGCCTTGGCCAAAGCTGCGGGCGCCGCCCTGCATATCGTGGCGTTCGATTACCTTGAAGGGCTGGCAACCGCCAGCTTGGTCAACGAGCAGGCGATGGAGCAGATGCGACTGGGCTATGTCGAGCGGCACCGTCAGTGGCTCGAAGACCAGGCGCGTCCCTTGCGCAAGATCGGTGTGCAGGTGACCACGGAAGTCGTCTGGGTAGAGAGGCCGCTGCAGGAGATCCTCATTCACCTCAAAGAGCAGCCGATGAGCGTATTGATCAAGGCCCTGGAGCACGAGTCGCTGCTGTCACGCCTGATGTTTACGCCACTGGATATCCATCTGCTGCGCGAATGCCCGGTGCCCCTGCATTTCGTCAGTCAATTGCACAATATCTTGCCGCGCAGGATCGTCGCCGCCGTCGATCCGTTTCATTCCGATGACCAATACAAGGGCCTCAACGACCGGATTCTGCGTGAGGCCTCCAAACTGGCGAGCACCTGTGATGCAGAACTGGACGTGATCTACGCCCATGACCTTTCCGGCATCAGCGCGGACGAATTCGGTTTCAGCAATGGCTCGGCGTTTTTCTCCTCGGCAAAAGCCAAGGTCCTGTTCGACGCGCAGGCGGATGCGTTTCGCGACCTTGCCGAGCGCAACGGTATCGCGCCTGAGCGCCAGCACATGATCATGGGCAATCCTGCCAAGGTGCTTTCCAGCTATGCGGACGCCTATGACATCGATGTGATTGTCATGGGACGTGTGGGTCACCGCGGTATGGGACGGTTGATCGGCAGCACGGTGGAGCATCTGCTGTATAAGATGCCCTGCAGCGTGTGGGTGGTGTCTCCAGAAAACATCTGACGGTCGATGGCACCCGCCGCGCTCATCCGCGCTGGCTTCAGATTTCCAGCCACGTGGGTGGCCATACCACCCACGTGACTGCCATGAGCCGCATTGCTCAGCGCGGCATTGGCCGTGACCCAAACCCTGTCTGAACCTGTGTGCCGGAGAAGCTTCGTGAATATCGATTGGCTCACTTTCACTCCCTGGTCGTCCCTTGCCGGTGGCGCATTGATTGGCCTGGCGGCCAGTCTGTTCGTCGTTGCCAACGGACGCATCGCAGGCATCAGCGGTCTGATGGGCAGTCTGTTACAGCGCCGCAGCGAAGGGGCAATCGAGAAAGCGCTGTTTCTCCTGGGCCTGCTCATCGCGCCGCTGGTATGGGGACTGTTTGCCACCCTGCCCCACCTTGAGTTCCAGAGTGGCTGGCTCGGACTCACGGCTGCGGGCTTACTGGTGGGCATCGGCACCCGTTACGGCTCGGGTTGCACCAGTGGACATGGGGTGTGCGGCATATCGCGCCTTTCGCCGCGATCGATGGTCGCCACGGCGTGCTTCATGTTCAGTGGTTTCGCCACGGTGTTCGTCTTGCGTCATCTGCTGGGGGGCTGAACATGATCAAGCTGAGTGCGTTCATTTCTGGCCTGCTGTTCGGCCTGGGTCTGCTTCTGGCAGGCATGGCCAACCCGACAAAAGTATTGGCTTTCCTGGATTTGGCCGGTGCCTGGGACCCTTCCTTGGCGTTGGTCATGGTCGCCGCCATTGGCGTAGCCGTTGGCCCGCTCACCTGGGCGCGGCAACACTCCAGCTCGCTGCTGGGAAGGCCAATGCAGCTACCGAGCAAACGTGAGCTGGACCCGCGTTTGGTGGGCGGCAGCCTGTTGTTCGGCATCGGCTGGGGGATAGCGGGCATCTGTCCTGGCCCCGCCGTGGCCATTGTGCTGACCGGACACTGGCAAGCGATCGTGTTCATGTTGGCCATGCTGGCCGGCATGTTGTTGTTTACTGCGCTGGAGACTCGGCGAACTCATTGAAAGGCAGAGCGCCGGGAAAACGAACACGCGGTGGTCGGTAGCACCTGCGAAGTGCGGACAATCACTTCAGTATCTGATGTATGTCAAAGGCGCTTGCGACGGCTCTGCTATTTGTTCAAGGGTCATGCTGAGGCTTTCAATTTTGGCAACTCGGCATTTGCTTCAGCTCACCCCTACCCAGGCAGCCAGACATGAAAAACAGCAGATTGGCCGTGCTCTTCCTCACCGCCTCGTTAGCCCCCCTATGGGCATTGGCAGCAGAACAACCTCAAGTGCCGCAGGCGCAACAACAGGCCCCGAATGTGGCCGAGTTCGATAAGCAGATGGTTCAGGCGCAAGACATCTTCAAGAAGATGCAGGCTCAGATGGAGCAAATTCAGCAAACCCAGGATCCCCAGCAGCGCCAGAAGCTCCTTCAGGAGCATTGGAACACCATGCAAAATGGAATGAGCATGATGAACGGTATGCGGGGGCCGGGAATGATGGGCAAAGGGCACATGATGGGGTGGCAGGATTACTCGAACATGACCCCGGAGCAGAAGAATCAACACCAGTACATGATGGACAGGTACACGGGGATGCAACAGATGATGATGGACAACATGATGCGCCATCAACACTTCATGCAGGGGCCGCCACCGGCCAAGCCTGGGCAGTAGGCCAGCGCCGAGTCTGACCAGACGGGAAAGCCGCTCACGTAACGCCGTCGAGAACGCGGCAACCCATTTCAATACGTGATGGGAGTATGGGCAAGCGAGGGCCAGAACAGGCCCTCGCTGTTTACAGTCACACTCAGCGCTTGAGTTTGCGCTTGTTGCGGTATTGGTCGATGACCACCGCGACCACGATGATCAAGCCTTTGATGATGTCCTGGATGTAGGCGTCGACCCCGACGAAGGTGAATCCGCTGGCCATCACCCCAAGGATCAGGGCACCGATGACGGTGCCGGTGATGCGCCCCACCCCGCCCGCCAGGCTCGTGCCGCCGATGACCGCGGCGGCAATCGCATCCAGTTCATAGGACATGCCCATCCCGGCCTGCCCGGTGGCGGCACGGGCCGAAGCGACCACACCCGCCAGTCCCGCGAGCAACCCGGCGATGCTGTAGACGATGACCAGATGGCGTTTGACGTTGATACCGGACGTGCGCGCCGCCTGCATGTTGCCGCCGATGGCGTAGGTGTATTTACCGTACTTGGTGTAGCGCAGTGCGATGTGAAAGATCACCGCCACCACCAGAAAAATGATCACCGGCATCGCACCGTGACCAATGGCCGTGTAGGAGTCCGAGAGCATGCTCACCGGCTGGCCTTCGGTGTAGTACCGCGCCAGGCCACGGGCCGAGACCATCATGCCCAGCGTGGCAATGAACGGTGGTATCCCGGTGATTGCAATGATGCTGCCGTTGATTGCCCCCGCCAGCAGCCCGACACCGAGCCCGACAATCACTGGAATCCACACCGGCAAGTCAGTCAGCGACGGGAATACCGCCCGTGCGAAGTCCGAGGTCTGCGCCAGGCTGGCGGCAATCATCGCCGACAACGCCAGCACTGAGCCTGATGAGAGGTCAATGCCGGTGGTGATGATGACCTGGGTCACGCCAATGGCCAGCAGACCAATGATCGACACTTGCAGGATCATCAGCACCAGGCGTTGGGAGTTCATCAGGAAGCTCTGGTCGCGCACGATCCAGCCAAACACCTCGAACACCAGGCCGATGCCAATCAGCACCAGGAAGATGCTCAGTTCCGTCGGAAAGCGTCGGCGACTCTTGACCGGTACCGTTGCTGGTTTGTTTTCCAGTATCGCATTCATAACCACTCACCCTTCTATCGCGTCGTCGACGCTGGCCGAGCCAGCGCCGGCCCATTAGTGAACCGCGGACATGCCCGAGGCCAGTTGCATCACTCGCTCCTGAGTCGCTTCGCTGCGCTCGAGAGTGCCCATCAGGTCGCCCTCGTGCATAACCATGACCCGATCGCTCATGCCGAGCACTTCCGGCAGCTCCGAGGAAATCATGATCACCGCCATGCCTTCGCTGGCAAGGTAGGAGATATGCCGGTAGATCTCGGCCTTGGCGCCGACATCGATGCCGCGGGTCGGCTCGTCGAGAATCAGGACTCGTGGATTGGTCATCAGCCAGCGCGCCAGCAAGGCCTTCTGCTGATTACCGCCGGACAAGGTGTCAATGCATTGCTCGAGCGACGGGGTCTTCACCCGCAGCTTCTTGCACATGTCTTCGCACAGGGCGCGCAGGGCTTTTTGCTGGATAAAACCGTGGCCGGCGAAGTGCGGCAACACCGCCATTTCCATGTTTTCCAGGACTGACAGGCACGGGAACAGGCCGCTGAGCTTGCGATCCTCGGTCAGCAGGGCGAAGCCCTTCTCGATGGCCATGTGCGGATCGGTAATGCGCACCACTTCCCCGTCGAGGCGAATCTCGCCACCGTCGCTTGGGGTGATGCCAAAGATCGCCTCGGCGACGTTGGTCCGCCCCGAGCCCATCAGCCCGGCAATGCCGAGGATCTCACCGGCATGCAGATCGAAGGACACCTCCTTGAAAACGCCATCGAGCTTGAGGTCGCGCACCGACAACAACAGATTGCCAATCGGCTTTTCGCGCACCGGGAACAACTGGCCCAGTTCACGCCCGACCATCATCGAAATCAGGCTGTCGCCGTCCATGCTGTCGGCCCGCTGCAGGCCGATGTAGGTGCCGTCGCGAAACACGGCCACTTCGTCGGCGATGCTGAACACTTCATTCATTTTGTGGGTGATATAGATGATGCCTTTGCCCTGGCTCTTGAGGTCGGCAATGATCGAAAACAGGTGGGCGACTTCCTTGTCGGTGATGGCCGAAGTCGGTTCGTCCATGATCAGGATGTCGGAATCGTAGGACACCGCCTTGGCGATCTCGACCATCTGCCGTTCGGCGATGCTCAGGTTGCCGACCTGTTCTTCCGGATCAAGGTTGATGCGCAGGCGCTCCAGCAGCTTCGCCGTGCAACGGTGCATTTCCCGGTGGTCGATCATGTGGAAACCGTTGAGCTGCTCACGGCCGATCCAGATGTTCTCGGCGATGCTCATGTGCGGCATCAGATTGAGCTCCTGATGGATCATCGCAATCCCGGCCTGCAGTGCCGCCAGGGGCGTTTCGAAGACCACCGGCTTGCCCCGCAGGCGCAGTTCGCCGGCGTCTGGCTGGTAGATGCCGGCGATGATTTTCATCAAGGTCGATTTGCCCGCGCCGTTCTCGCCCATCAGGGCCAACACGGAACCGGGGCGTACCCGCAACTGGACGTCGGACAAGGCCACCACCCCGGGAAAACCCTTGCTGACGTTGACGATCTCCAACAGGTACGGCTCATCGACCGGTATTGCGGTTGGCTGGACACCCGGCAACGGGGTGCTCGAAGCAGTCGCTGAAGCGAACATGATCAGGTACTCCATCAGCAAGGTCGCGGTTGCCACCTTGCGTGCTTATTGTTGTTATTGAACGGACGGACTATTTGAACTGGTCAACGTTCTGCAGGGTGATCAGGCGATACGGCACCCATACGGCCGGCTCTACCGGCTCGTTTTTGGCCATTTTCACGGCCGTCTCGATCGACCCGTCTGCCTGCCCCTTGGCGTCCTGAAACACCGACACGACCAGAGAGCCCTTCTTCACGGCGTTCAAACCGTCAGGCGTACCGTCGACACCGGCAATCAGGATGCTGCCCTTTTCAACTCCGGCCTGTTGCAGGGCCATCGCGGCACCAATGGCCATCTCGTCGTTGTTGGAGACGACCGCGTCGAACTTGCGGCCCTGGGTCAGCCAGTCATTGACCAGGGTCATGCCCTTGTCCCGCAACCAGATGCCGGTTTGCTCTTGCTCGATCTTGATGTTCGGGTACTTGGCCAACACCTCTTTGACCCCCTTGGTACGGTTGGTGGTGGAGTTGTTCGCCAGGTCGCCCAGCAGAATCACGATGTCACCCTTGCCGCCCAATTTGTCGGCCAGGTATTGCATCTGCATCTGCCCGGCCTCCAGATCGTTGGAGGCGACAGTGACCACCCCTTGGGGCAGGTTCAGGTCATCGGGACGGCGGTTGACATAGACCAGCGGAATGCCGGCTTTCACCGCAGCTTCAGTGATTTTTTTGGTGGCGGCGGTATCCACCGGGTTGACCACGATGGCATCGACCTTCTGACTGATGAAGCTTTCTACCTGGCTCAACTGCCTGACCACGTCGCTGCGCGCGTCTTCGAACTGCAGCTTGACGTCATCGGGATAGGATTTGGCTTTTGCGTCCATGGATTCACGCAGATAGGTCAGCCAGGTGTCATCGAACTGCGACATGCTGACACCGATCTTCATGTCGGCAAGTGCAGCGCCGCTGGCGAACATCAGCGACAAGGCAAGTGAGGCGAAACGGATCTTGGTCTTCATGAAAGGTCTTTCTCCACATTCTTGTTGGTTTTATGGATAAGGCGTGACGATTTCAGTAAGCGGGCAAGCGGGAAAAGAGTTGGAGCCGGGTGCGAGGCAGTTCGCTGGAAATGACTTTATTGGAAAATATTTTCCATATCAACTCATTTAAGAATTTTATTCTAATTTTGCCCGATGACGCTCGAAGGGGCTCAATTGCACCACCTGATGGCGCTCGAAACTCAGCCGCGCAGCGTCTAGCACACGGGTGGTCGCCAGTGCATCGCGGGCGTCCACAGGCAGTGGGCCACCGCTCTGCAATGCGGCTTGCAGTTGTAAATAGAACTGATTCCAGCAACCACGTTCGGAGGGAACCCTTTCGCGCACTTCGCCCTGTTCGAACCAGCCCCAGCGCCGGTGCTCCTCCACGCCCCAGCGCTCGCCTTCGGATTTGGGCGTGAGCCCGGCAAGGGCCGACGCCTCCTGCCCATCCAGACCGTCGACGCTGTAGCAGCCCTGAGTGCCGGTCACGCGAAAGCGCGGGCCGGGGGTGTTTTGCAAGCAACTGCCGCCCAGGTGCGAGATCACACCGCTAGCGTGAGTCAGGGACATAAAGAAGCCGTTATCGAACGTCTGGTCCTTCTCCAGATAATCCAGCTCGGCATAAACCTGGGTGACGGGGCCGAACAGCAGCAGCGCCTGATCCACCAGATGACTGCCCAGATCACGCAACAAACCACCACCGCTGCCGTTGTTCACCGACTGCGGCGAGTAACGCTCTATCCGCGATTCAAAACGGGTGACTTGGCCCAGCGCACCGGAATCCATGAGTTTGCGCACGGTCAGAAAGTCCGAGTCCCAGCGCCGATTCTGGTAGACGCTCAGTTGCACGCCTTGCCGCTCGGCCATGGTGATCAGGGTTTGCGCCTGTTGCGCATCAGCGGCGAACGGCTTGTCGCTGACCACCGCCACGTTGTGTTCGATGGCGTCGAGTACCAGTGCCGGGCGGCCTTTGAGCGGTGTGGACACGACCAGCACATCGACCCCGATTTCGACCAGTTGACTGATGCTGTCGAAGGCCGGCACGCCGGGGTGTTCGGTCTCCAGCAACTGGCGCCGTTGCGTTGAGCGGGTTACCACGCCGACGAAGGTTGCACCCGGCAAACTGCTGATCAGTGGAGCATGGAAAAACCGGCCGCCATGGCCGTATCCGACAAGTCCGATGCGCATGAAAATGTTCTCCTTGTAAATGAGCGCAACCCCTGTGGGAGCCAGCCTGCCGCGCTCACCTTCGTGGGGGGTTAACCGTAGAAATGGGGGCGGTCCGGGAGGGTGACGTTTACGATCTGCCCGCTGTTCTGCGCCTCGATGCACGCATCCGCCGCCACCGCCGCGGCGAAGCCATCCCACGCCGAAGGCCCACCGACCTGCCCGACGCGCACGCCATCGATGAACGCCTGCAACTCAACGTCGTAAGCGGCGATGAACCGGTCTTTCCAGTCCATCAGAATCGCATTGGACAGCTTGGCCCCGCTGCGCAACTGCACTTGGGACGGTTCCGGCAGTTTGGCGATGCCGCTCTCCCCCACCACTTCACACTGGATGTCGTAGCCGTACTGGCAGTTGACGAATACTTCCACATCAATGCGTGTGCCTTTGGCGGTTTCCAGCAGCACGATCTGCGGGTCTTTCAAATGGGCGTGGGCCTTGCTGGTCTTGCGCGGGAATACCACCTGTACTGACACGTAGTCGTCGTCGAGCAACCAGCGCAGCACATCCAGCTCATGGATCAGGGTGTCGGTGATCGCCATGTCAGTCTTGTAGTTCTCGCCCACGGTCGGGTTGCGGTGGGCGCAATGCAACATCAGTGGCTCGCCGATCTGGCCGCTGTCGATCACTGATTTCAGCGCTCGATACCCTTCGTCGTATGGACGCATGAATCCGACCTGTACCCGCCGCTTGCCGTGAGCCACTTCAGCCTCGACGATCTTGCGGCAGCCTTGGGCTGTGACGGCCAGCGGCTTCTCACAGAACACTGGCTTACCGGCGGCAATCGCTGCCAGCACGAACTCTTCGTGGCTCGGGCCCCAGGAGGTCACGAGGATCGCCTCGACTTCCGGCGCCTTGATCAGGGCATGGCCGTCGGGATAGACCTCGGCGGTCAGCTTCAGATCGGAAACGACCTTGGCCGCTTGCGGCAAATTGATGTCGGTGACCGCCACGACCTGACTGTTGAGCAAGGTCTGACTGCAACGCCGGATATGGTCCTGACCGATAGCCCCGGTGCCGATGACGCCAATGCGCAGTGAATTCGAGAGCAATGACATGGAGATTCTCCTTCGAAAATGTGGTGTGGGTTTCAGGGGCAATCAGTATTGACGGACCTTGGCCAGCCGTTCGTTCAGGGTCTTGGCCACCGCATCGGTACGGGCGCTGGTGGAAACCTGCGCCACGCCGACCCGCCACCAGGACAGATAGCCGTGAATCATGGTCTTGGGCAGGACCTTGATATCGATCAGCGTCGAAACCGTCTGCAAGCGCGCATCCGCCAGTGCAGTTTTCAGCGCTTCAACGGTGTTCACGGTGTAAGTCTTGCAGCCATAGGCCGCCGCGCTCATGGCGAAATCCACCGGCACAAAGCCACCATCGAGCTTGCCGGATTGCGGGTTGCGGAAGCGGAATTCGGTGCCGAAGCTGTCCATGCCATGCCCCATCTGCAGGTTGTTGATGCAGCCAAAGGTCATGTTGTCCAGCAACACCACGTTGATCTTGCGCCGCTCCTGAATCGAGGTCGCCAGCTCCGAGTGCAGCATCATGTAAGAGCCGTCGCCCACCAGCGCATAGACCTCACGATCAGGCTCGGCGAGTTTCACACCCAACGCAGCATTCACCTCGTAACCCATGCAGGAATAGCCGTACTCGACGTGGTAGGTGTTCACGCCCTTGCTGCGCCAACTGCGCTGCAAGTCGCCAGGCAGGCTACCGGCGGCGGCGACGATCACTGCGTCGTCCGCCAGGGTTTCGTTGAGCACGCCGAGCACACGGCTCTGGGTCAGGCAGGAGCCGGTCAGCTCGATGAATTCGCGCAGTACCGCCGGGTCCATGTGGTCGTTGATTTCCGGGACGAAATCCTTGGACTGGTATTGCACCTGATTGAGGCGATCGATTTCCTCATCCAGTTGCGCCTTGACCTGACGGGGTTGATCGCCCCAACTCGAGCGATATTCACCCAGCGCTTGGGCCAACGCCAACAAACTGGTTCTGGCGTCCGCCAGCAATTGCACGCCATCGAGTTTCAGGGCGTCGCAGGGGCAGATATTGAGGTTGAGAAACTGCACCTGCGGGTGCTGAAACAACGACTTCGACGCGGTGGTGAAGTCGCTGTAGCGGGTGCCGATGCCAATGATCAGATCAGCGTCCCTGGCCAGCAGGTTCGCCGCCAGGCAACCGGTTTCTCCGATGCCTCCGACGTTCAGCGGATGGCTGGACACCACCGCGCTCTTGCCGGCCTGGGTTTCGGCGAAAGGAATGTCGAAGCGCTCGGCAAATGCCTGCAACGCGGCGTTGGCACCGGAATAACGAACCCCGCCCCCGCAAATGATCAACGGTTTACGCTTGCCTTTGAACAGCGCCAGTGCATCGCCGAGCATGGCTTCGGTGGCTGGGCGACGCTCAATGCGGTGCACGCGTTTTTGCAGGAAGTCATCGGGATAATCGTAAGCCTCGGCCTGTACGTCTTGCGGCAAGGCCAGGGTCACGGCGCCGGTTTGCGCAGGATCAGTGAGCACACGCATGGCGTGGATCGCCGCTGTCATCAACTGCTCGGGACGGTTGATGCGGTCCCAGTACTTGCTGACCGCCTTGAACGCATCGTTGGTGCTGATGCTCAGGTCGTGGAACTGCTCGATCTGTTGCAGCACCGGGTCGGGCTGGCGGCAGGCATAGACATCACCGGGCAATAGCAGCAATGGAATGCGGTTGGCTGTCGCGGTGGCGGCAGCGGTCAGCATGTTTGCCGCGCCTGGCCCCACCGATGAAGTACAGGCGTAGATCCTGCGCCGCAGATGCTGCTTGGCGAAACCGATGGCGGCGTGAGCCATGCCTTGCTCGTTGCGGCCCTGATGGACGATCAGGTCGCCACTGTCTTGTTCCAGCGCCTGCCCCAGCCCCAGCACATTGCCATGGCCGAAAATGGTAAAGACACCGGCGACGAATTTGCTCTGGACACCGTCGACTTCGATGTACTGGTTGTCGAGGAATTTCACCAGGGCCTGGGCCATGGTCAGTCTTGTTGTGGTCATATCTGATCCTTCACTACACGAAGAAACCCTTGTGGGAGCGAGCAGGCTAGCTCCCACATTTTTGATTTGTGTTGGCCTCAGGCCAGGGATTTGTGCAGATGGTCCATGCTCGCGCCGATCGCCTGCCGGATATCCGTCAGGCCATGAATACTGTCGGCAAACGGCTCGAACGACAGGTAGCCGCTGTAGCCGCTACTGAGCAAAGTGTCGATCTGCGCTGCATTGCCGAGAATGTCGCCTTCGCCCACCAGCACCCGATGGCCGTCGCGCAGGGTCGCCAACGGCGCTTCGGCATCCTCGACCCCAGAGATGTGCACCAGCCCGGTCAGCGCCGGGAAGCACTCATGCTCGCCGGCCAGGTGATGGTGAAAGGTGTCGTGGACCAACCGGAACACATCCAGCCCGCCGATGGACTTGATTGCCTCCACCGCCGTGCGCTTATGGCGCAGCGAGCATGCTTCGAAACCCAGCGGTTCGATGAAGCCGAGAACCCCGTGATCGCGCAGAATCGGCGCCAGCTGACTCAACGCCGTGCGCAGGCCTGAAGCGCGTTCGGCTTCGGTACGCGGATCGGCACAGTCGTTCAATGGACACATGACCAGCCCTTGGGCACCGCAATCCCGGGCATAGGCAGTGAGCTGCAAGGCGTGCTCCCGACGCTCGTCATTCCACACATCAAACGGATACAGCGCGTTGATCGACAGCACGCTGATGCCGTTGGCCGCACACAACTCACGCACGCGTTCGGGTGCGCTGCCGTCTTCGATCTCGACACCGTTGAGGTCGTTGCGGATCTCGATGGCGTCGGCCTTGAGGGAAACCGCCAATTCAATGAACGCGGGCAAGGACAAATGTGGGGCGACCATACGGTTCAAGGCGAAACGCAGGGGCATGCTCATTATTGTTGTTCTCCACACAGGTGCATTATTTAGCGGTCGGCATGCTGAATTCGGGGCCTTTGGCGATGCTGTCGGGCCAGCGCTGCATCACGCTTTTGTAGCGGCTGTAGAAGCGCAGACCTTCTTCGCCGTAGGCATGGTGGTCGCCGAACAGCGAGCGTTTCCAGCCACCGAACGAATGCCAGGCCATGGGCACCGGAATTGGCACGTTGATACCGACCATGCCGACCTTGATGCTGCGGGCGAAGGCACGGGCAATCCCACCGTCGCGGGTGAAACACGACACACCGTTGCCGAACTCATGGGCGTTGATCAACGCAACGGCGCTGGCGAAGTCCGGAACACGGACGATACCCAGCACCGGGCCGAAGATTTCCTGCTGATAAATGCTCATCTGCGTCGTGACGTTATCGAACAGTGTCGCGCCGACAAAGAAGCCATTCTCGGCCCCCGGCACCTTGAAATTGCGACCGTCGACAATCAGCTGTGCGCCCTGCATGACGCCTTCGTCGATAAAGCCTTCAACCTTGGCCTTGTGCTGCGCAGTGACCAACGGCCCCATGTCGGTGTCGTCCTGCAGGCCGTTTCCGACTTTCAGTTGATCAATGCGCGGCAGCAGTTTGGCAATCAGTTGATCACCGACGTCACCGACCGCCACGGCAATCGAGATTGCCATGCAACGCTCGCCAGCCGAGCCGTAGGCGGCGCCAATCAGGGCATCTGCCGCTTGATCCAGATCGGCATCGGGCATGACGATCATGTGGTTCTTCGCCCCGCCCAGGGCCTGAACCCGCTTGCCGCGCGAGGTGGCCTGCTGGTGGATGTACTCGGCAATCGGCGTCGAACCGACAAAGGAAATCGCCTCGATGTCCGGGTGTTGCAGCAAGGCGTCGACCGCTGTCTTGTCACCCTGGACCACGTTGAACACACCGTCCGGCAAGCCGGCTTCGGTCAGCAGGCGAGCCATCAGCAAACTGGCGGACGGATCGCGTTCGGACGGCTTGAGGATGAAGCAGTTACCGGTGACCAGCGCCAGCGGGATCATCCACAGCGGCACCATCACAGGAAAGTTGAACGGCGTAACCCCGGCGCACACGCCGAGTGGCTGGCGCAGGTTCCAGTTGTCGATACCGCCGCCGATGTTGTCGCTGAATTCGGTTTTCAACAGGTTCGGCGCGCCGCAGGCGTATTCGACGATTTCGATGCCTCGGGTGACTTCGCCCTTGGCGTCGGAGAACACCTTGCCGTGTTCGCGGCTGATGATTCGTGCCAGTTCATCGTGATGGCGGTCGAGTAACTCCTTGAATTTGAACATCACCCGCGAACGCCGTAGGGACGATTGCTCGGACCAGGCCGGGAAGGCTTTGAGGGCCGATGCCACAGCCTCGTCGACTGTCTTCTCGCTGGCCAGCCCGACCCGTGCCTGCACGCAGCCGGTCGCCGGGTTAAAGACATTGCTGAACCGCTCACTGCCGCTGTCTTGCACCTGACCGTCTATGTAATGGCCTACAACCTGGGCGTCGCTCATCGTTATTGTTCTCCGTGCAGAGAGTGGAATTCAGAGATCCAGCAGCCAGCTGTGCTGCGGATCGTTATGGAACTGCCAGACGCGTTTCGGGCCAGCCATCACGTTCAGGTAATACGACTCGTAGCCGTACGGCACACTGACCGGGTGGTACCCCTTGGGCACGACCACCAGGTCGCTGTTTTCCACGGCCATGGCCTGATCGATGCTGCGATCGTCGGTGTACACCCGCTGGAATACGAAGCCCTGGGGCGGGTTGATCTGGTGGTAATAGGTTTCTTCGAGAAAGCTCTGGTGTGGCAGGTCGTCCGTGTCGTGCTTGTGCGGTGGATAGCTGGAGGAGTGTCCGGACGGCGTGCGCACTTCGACCACCAGCAGTGAATGGGCAGGCTCGGTGTCCGGCAGGATGTCGCAGACGTAACGGGTGTTGGCGCCCTTGCCGCGCACACTGCGCTTCATCGTGTCGGGGGTGATCAGGCGTGGGCCGAACGATTCGCTGGGCGAACCAGGCGCAGCGCACACGGCAATTTGTACCTCACTCAGGGCGACCACCTGGGCTTGACTGCCAGGCGGCAAGTACGCGGCGAACGGAGATTTGTCTTCGAACACCGACTGCCGATCGCCAATGTTGTCCCAGTCGAACGCGCCCTGCCCCGGCGCTTCGCCCTTGAGGCTGACCCGGCCGCTGAGCAGCACCAGGCACAGTTCTTTATCACCCGCCGAGACCGGCAGTGTTTCGCCCAGGCTCAAGCGGTAGGCGGCGAAGCCAACGTATTCCAGCTCGCCGTTGCCCAGCTCGACCATGGTGCGGCCACAGGCGTTGCTTTTGACCAGCAGGCTCATGACGCGGTCCTCTCGTCGAGCAACGCACGCAAGGTGTCGTAGCCTTTTTTCGCGTAGACATAACTTGGCGCCACCGCCGGGTCCTGCTCGGCTTCGACCACCAGCCAGCCGTGGTAGTCGGCGGCCAACAGCACGTCGAGCAGGGCGCTGAAGTCGATATCGCCATCGCCGGGCACGGTGAAGGTGCCATTGATGATGCAGTCCGGGAAGCTCCACAGGTTGTTGCGCGCCAGTTGCACCACCGGTTTGCGCACGTCCTTGAAATGCACGTGGCAGATGCGTTCGATGTGCTTGCGCAGCACCTGCAAGGGGTCACCGCCGCCCATGTAGCAATGACCCGAATCGAACAGCAGGCCGACTTCGCTGCCGGTCAACGCCATCAGCTTGTCGATGTCCGCCGGGGATTCGATGTAAGCGCCCATGTGGTGGTGATAGGCCAGACGCACGCCCTGGGACAGGGTGAAACGCGCCAGTTCGGTGAGCTTGTCGGCGTATTCCTGCCAGGCCTGTTCGGTGTGAAAGCGCGGGCGTTCGATCAGTGGAATGCATTGGCCCTGGATCGAGTCAGCCACTTCTCCGTAAACCAGCACCTTGGCGCCGTTCTTGGCCAGCAGTTCGACATGGCTTGCGATGGCGTCGATTTCCTCAGCCACCGAGCGGCGAGCCAGGCGACTGGAGTACCAGCCAGAGACCAGCGCCAGGTCATAAGGTCGCAACACGTCGCCGACGCCCTTGGCGTCCTTGGGGAATTTGCCGTTGAGTTCAAACCCTTCGTAACCGATTTCCTTTCCTTCGCTCAGGGCGGTGCTCAATGGCGTCTCGCCACCGAGGGACGGCAGGTCGTCGTTGCTCCAGGAGATCGGGTTGATGCCAATTCGAATTGCGGGCATGGCTGCACCTTTTATTTTTTTTACATTACCGGTAAGAGCGGCACAAAACCCTGTGGAGCAGGCTTGCCGGCTCCACAGGGGTGTAGTGGTGTTTCGTCAGGTGCGGGACGCACGCCAGGCATCGATCAGTTCGACAAAGGTGCCTTGCACCTGCTCAATCAGCGCCTCATCGTCGATTTCCCCGGCCAACCATGCACGGCTCGGCTCCTGGAAAATCGTTCGCCCCACGGCGAACCCGCGGCAGGTCTGGCTCTTGCTGGCCTGTTTAAAGCCTTCGGCCAATGCGGACGCCGGAGCATTCAAGCCCAGCAGCACCACCCCTCGGCAGTACGGGTCGCGTTCCTGGATCAGTTCGTCGAGTTGCTGCCACTGCTCGGCGCTTTGCGCTTCGATCTTCCACCACGCCGGGTAGATGCCCAGGTTGTAGAGACGTTTGAGGGCGCGATACAGAACGTCCGGATGGGCCGAGGGGTGATCCTTGGGCGGGATGATTTCCAGCAACAGTTCATGACCGCTGACCTGGGACGCCTGATACACACTCTTGATCTGCGCTTCCTGTTCCAGGCGCAGCAGAGGCTCGTCATCGGGATGAAACTGCACCAGGCACTTGATGATCTGTTCCTTTGGCCAAGCCATCAGGTTGCTGCCGATGGAGCGGCCGTGTTCGAAGGCCAATGGCCGCGAACCCTGGACTTCCACTGGCCTGGCCACCCACCAGCCGCGACCCGTGCCGGCGTTCAGTGAGTCCTGGCCGAAACGTTGATCGGCCAGCAGCCCGACATCGGCGTCGATGCCCTGCTCGCGCAAATCGGCTTCGACCCGCTCCACGGCCTGGATAAACAGTTGCTTGAGTTCGCGGATGGCGTTGAGGTCACGGCCGCCCTTTTGCGCCAGTTCCACCAGTTGCCAGCGATGGTCGAAGGCAAAGATGAACAGTTGCCTCCACTGTTTGCGCGGCACACTGACTTGATGCAGGCGCTGCAACACCGCGTCCTGGTCCGGACGGGTAATCGGCACCGGGCTGTTGAACAGGTAATCCAGTTCGGCGCGGGTCGGCATCGCCGGGGCGCAGGCATGGCGCGACACCACCAGGGCGCCGCAGGCATTGGCCAACTGGCAGCAACGCTCATCGCTGGCGTCCTCCAACCAACCACTGAGGAAGCCCGACATAAAAGCATCGCCGGCACCCAAGACATTGAGCACTTCCACGCGCACGCCCGGATAAATCGCACCGTCTTCAAGTCGCGCCGGAATCACGCCGTGAATCACCGTGCAACCTTGCGGGCCGAGCTTGACCACCAGCGTTGCAGTACTGAGCCGCCGGACGTTACGTAGCGCGGTGAGCAAATCCTCGGCGCCACCGGCAATCAGAAACTCTTCTTCAGTACCGACGATCAGGTCGAAACGCGAAAGGAGTTTCTGCACATGCTGGCTGACGTCCTGGTTGGCAACGAAACGGGTTTCACCGTCCGCCTTGCCGGCCAACCCCCAGAGCACCGGGCGGTAGTCGATGTCCAGCACCCGTCTGACATTGTGTTTCTCGGCATAGTCCAGTGCCTGGATGCTCGCCTTGTACACGCCATCGGTAGAGAAATGCGTTCCAGTGATCAACAAGGCTTTGCTGGAGGCAATAAACGCTTCGCTGATGTCGTCGGCCCGTAATGCCATGTCGGCGCAGTTTTCGCGGTAGAAGACCAAGGGAAAGGTTTCGCGGTCCTTGAGGCCCAGCAGCACCATGGCGGTCAGGCGCTCAGGATCGACCTTGATGCCCCTGACATCACAGCCTTCACGGGCCAGGGATTCCACGAGGAAGCGGCCCATGTGGTCGTCCCCTACCCGGCTCAGCATCGACGACTTGAGCCCCAACCGGGCGGTGCCGAACGCGATGTTGGCGGACGAACCGCCCAGGTATTTGGCGAAGCTGCTCACATCCTCCAGCCGCGCCCCGACTTGCTGTGCATAGAGGTCGACGCCAAGGCGCCCGAGGCAAATCAGATCCAATTGACGCCCACTGGCAAAACGAGTCTGGCCCATGCTGGCTCCTGTTATTTTTATCAGCCTGCGTTCGAGGCCATGAAGGCGCCGAACACTCTTGGTGGGATGCAGACTAAAACGACCGGGACCGAACAATCAATAATTATTCCAATTATTTTTCTCGTGGAATAATTTTTCCAATATGCTTTGGTGCAGGCGCTCCAGACTCAGTCCAGCGCTCCAGCAAGCATCGCACCGCTACACGGTTCAAGATTTTATTCAGGCCGACCCTGTAGACTGCGCACAGCCAACCTATTGTTAGGGGGCGAAGTGAAAAATCGTCCCTGTCAGAACAAGCCAGAAGGATTCCCCAATGTCCCGCACCGATCAGCCGGCCATGACCGAGAGCACGCCCGAGAGCGATCTTGTCAGCCCCCCGATCAACGCCGAGCGTCTGCTGCAGCTGATCACCCATGAATACGAAAGTCTGCCGCGCCAGCTCAAACGCATCGCCAGTTACATGAGCCAGCAAAGCGATCGGATCATGGTCGACCGCATCAGTGACATCGCTCGCGAGTGCGAGGTGCATCCGTCGGCCATCGTGCGGTTTTCCCAGCGTTTTGGCTTCACTGGCTTCAGCGAAATGCAGGCACTTTTCCGCGAGGCGTATACCCACAAGACCACGCCGGTGCAAAACTACCAGCAGCGCATTCGCAGCATGATCGCCAACAAGTCGCAGAAGGCCAGCGGCGGCGACCTGGCGCGCGAGTGCATCAACGCAACCCTGTCGGGCATCGAACGACTGGGCCTGGAACTCGATGACCAGGCCTTCGACAAGGCCGTGGACCTGGTGGTGAATGCCGACAATATCTATGTCGTCGGTGTGCGCCGTTCGTTCGCAGTGGCCGACTACCTGGTCTACAACCTGCAACACACCAACAAACGTATCCACCTGGTCTCGGGGCTCGGCGGCAGCTACCGCGAGCAGATGCGCAGCGTGCGCGCCAATGACCTGGTGATCGCCATCAGCTTCACGCCGTACGGCAAGGAAACCCAGCACTGCCTGCGCATTGCCCAGCATCATCAGGCGAAAACCCTGATCATCACCGACAGTAACCTTTCGCCTTTGGCCAAGCGCGCCAATACGGTGCTGCTGGTCAACGAAGGCAGCTCGTTTGCCTTCCGCTCGTTGAGTGCGACCTTGTGCCTGTGTCAGGCGTTGTTTATCGCCGTGGCTTATCGACTGGAGTTGAAAGTCGATGAGATTCACGAGCAGGTCGGGTTCGAAGACTGACCCAGACACTGGCAGTACGGCGCCACACGCAGCGAAGAACGTCCACGCGAGCGCTCAGCGGCCACATTTAAATATTTATTCTAAAATTGATTAAAGCGAATATTTATTCTATATACAGGTTTCCTAAAAACAAAACCAAAGGATCCTGTCATGCGCGAACTCGGAATCGGACTGATCGGCACGGGTTTCATGGGGCGTGCCCATGCCCTGGCCTTTCGCAACGTCAGCGCAGCATTCGAACTGCCCTTCACGCTTCGCCTGGCCGCCCTGGCCGACGCCGATCCCGGTCGCGCCCAGGCATGCGCCACTGCCTGGGGCTTTGAGCAGGCCTATGGCGACTGGCAGCAATTGATCGACGATTCCAAGGTCAACCTGATCGCCATCACCACCCCCAACCACCTGCATTACCCGATGGCCATGGCCGCGCTTGCCGCTGGCAAACCGGTGTACTGCGAAAAACCGCTGGCGGTGAACCTTGAACAGGCCAATGCCATGCACCTGGCAGCCAAGAGTGCGGGCGTGGTCACCCGTGTTGGCTACAACTACCAGCACAACCCGATCATCGGCCTGGCGCGGGAGTTGATTCAAAGCGGCAGACTCGGTGAGATCATCAGCTTTGAAGGCGAATTCAGCGAAGATTTCATGGCCGATCCAACATCCCCCTGGTCGTGGCGCTGTGAGGCCGAACATGCCGGTGGCGCACTGGCGGACCTGGGCAGCCACTTGCTGGGCATGGCGCGCTATCTGCTCGGCAATGTCGAAGCGGTATGTGCCGATACCCAGACCGTACACCGCCAGCGCCCGGCCACCGCCGGTAGCCAGGAACAACGCACCATTGCCGTCGACGATCAGGCCCATGCGTTACTGCGCTTTGCCAGCGGCGCACGTGGCACTTTCAGCAGCAGCTGGCTCAAGCACGGCTACAAGAATCACCTGAGTTTCGAGATCAGTGGCACCCAAGGGACCCTGTCATTCGATCAGGAGCGCTTGAATGAGTTGCGCCTGTGCCGTGTCGGCCAGGACGGCTTCCAGCGTTTACTGGCCGGGCCGAACCTGCCCGGCTATGCAGCGTTCAGCCCAGCACCAGGGCATCAACTGGGCTACAACGAGTTGAAGACGCTGGAAGTGCATGAGCTGATCATGGCCTTGACCGGGCACGGACACGCCGGCACCGATTTCGAGCAGGCCCTGGAAGTGGAGCGACTGGCGACAGCCATTCGATTGGCGGCACGGGAACAGCGCTGGGTCAATATCAGCGAGGTCTGATCGCGGTCAAGGCTGCCGCCAATGGTCGGTAGGTCGACGTTGCCTCGGTGTTGATCGGTCTATCGGAACGCTGCCCAGCGCGCTTGCTGTTTATTGTTGTGACGGTTGGTGCTGGGCGGTTTTAACCCAGGCTGCTGACTTCAGAAGCTGGCCCTCATGAGCTGGATCAGTTGGCGTCAACATTAAATCGCTATACTCGACCCTCTTGCATCGACCCAAGGTTCGTCCGATGACTGATTCGCTCAACGCTCAACTGGACGTAGTCATTATCGGCGGAGGGCAATCCGCCTTGGCGGTAGCGTATTTCCTGCGCCGTACAGCTCTTTCGTTCGTCATCCTGGACTCAGAGGAAGAACCCGGTGGTGCCTGGCGACATGGCTGGAACTCGCTGCGTCTATTCTCGCCCGCCACCTGGAGTTCGATACCCGGCTGGATGATGCCCCCCACGCAAGATGGCTATCCTTCACGAAATCATGTGATCGAATACCTCAGCCAATACGAACAGCGCTACCAGTTCCCGATCGAGCGCCCGGTTCGGGTCACCTCTGTTGAGCGAACGGCATCTGGCCTGCGTGTACGTTCTGACGACCAGCATTGGGAGGCCAAGGTTGTTGTCAGCGCGACAGGTACCTGGAGCAATCCCTACGTCCCTCACTACCCCAATGCCGAGCTATTCGCCGGTCTGCAGTTGCATTCTGCTGACTATGTTGAAGCACAGGCATTCGCGGGCAAGAAGGTGCTTGTGGTAGGCGGAGGTAATTCAGGGGCACAGATTCTGGCCGAAGTATCAAAGGTCGCCGAGACCACGTGGGTCACCCCCGTTGAACCGATATTCTTGCCTGACGATGTGGATGGACGGGTACTGTTCGAGCGTGCAACCGAGCGTTGGAAAGCCCAGCTGGAGGGGCGTGTCATTGAGCAGCCGGTGGGTGGGCTGGGCGATATCGTCATGGTTGCGCCCGTTGTCGAAGCCCGCGAGCGCAACGTGCTCAAGTCGGTACGACCTTTCGAAAGTTTTACGCCTAATGGGGTTGTGTGGGTCGATGGTTCCGAGTCTGCGGTGGACGCAGTGATTTGGTGCACCGGATTTCGGCCCGCCCTTGAGCCTCTGGATTCACTAGGAGTGGTCAACTCCGAGGGCCGCGTCGAGGTCGAGGGCACGCACTCCACCCAAGAGCCAAGGCTGTGGCTGGTCGGTTACGGCGAGTGGACAGGTTCAGCGTCCGCCACATTGATCGGTGTGACACGAACTGCACGGAGCACAGTCAATGAGATTGTGGCGTTTGTTGCCTGACATCCTGCGCACAAGCGTAAAGCTCGACTCTGGCGATGCACGCGTTTAGGCACTGACGACGGTTTCATAGCGCCTCGGCATGCCTGGGCAAGGCGATGGAAATCAGGGCCGCGAGCACCACGAATATGCTCGATATCCACAAGCATGCTTGCAGCCCATACACCTGATAAACCCAGCCGGACAGCACCGTGCCTATCAGTCGCCCCATGGCGTTGGACATGTAATAAAAGCCCACATCCAGCGACACGCCATCTTCCTTGGCGTACGACACGATCAAGTAGCTGTGCAGCGACGAATTCACTGCGAACAACGCACCAAAAACCATCAGTCCGCCGAGTAGCACCACCTGTTGCGACAGCCCGGTGTTCAGACCAAGCGCGATTGCCGCGGGCAGGCCCGCCAGTGCAAGTGCCCACAGAAACGCCGCACGACCATCCGGTACCTGTCCTCGTTTCTTTCCAGTGATGTTGGGCGCGAAGGACTGCACGATGCCGTAGCCAATCACCCAGGCCGCCAGGAAGCCACCCACTTTCCAGAAGTCCCAGCCGAACACACTACTCAAGTACACCGGCAAGGCCACCACAAACCACACATCGCGGGCGCCGAACAGAAACATGCGCGCCGCCGAGAGGATATTGATCGCCCGGCTCTTGGACAGGATGTCGCGAAACTTCGGTTTGGCGTTGGCCTTGCCCAGGTCCTTCTTCAACAGGATCAGGCTGCTGATCCAGATCAGCGCCAGGACAGCCGCCATGGCCAGCAAGGCGCCTTGGAAGCCGATCAAGGCCAACAAGGCGCCGCCAAGAAAGAAGCCGACCCCCTTGAGCGCGTTCTTCGAGCCGGTGAGGATCGCCACCCACTGGTAGAGCTTGCCCTGCTGACCATCCGGAACCAGCAGTTTGATGGCGCTTTTGGCGCTCATCTTGTTCAGGTCTTTGGCGACTCCCGACAGAGCCTGTGCCCCCATCACCCAAGGGATGGTCAGCCAAGCCACAGGAACGGTCAGCATCAGCAGCGCCGCGACCTGCAGGCCCAGACCGATGTTCATGGTTCGGTTCAGACCCAGCCGGGCGCCGAGGTAGCCACCCACCAGGTTAGTGATCACGCCAAAGAGTTCGTAGAACAGAAACAACGCCGCGATTTGCAGTGGGCTGTAGCCCAACGCGTGAAAGTGCAGCACCACCAACAGGCGCAAAGCGCCGTCGGTGAGGGTGAAGGCCCAGTAATTGCCCGTCACGAGCAAGTACTGCCGCACGTCTGGCGCGAGGGCTGACAACGCTTTCATGACCGCTCCTCAGTCTGCCAGACCGACCATTTTGGCCAGCTCGACGGTGCGGTTGGCATAGCCCCACTCATTGTCGTACCAGGCGTAAAGTTTGACCTGAGTGCCATGGATGACCATGGTCGATAACGCATCGATGATCGATGAGCGCGGGTCGGTACGGTAGTCGATGGACACCAGTGGACGCGTCTCGAAACCCAGGATGTCTTTCAGCTCGTTCTCGGAGGCGTCCTTGAGGAACTGATTCACCTCTTCGACCGTGGTGGCGCGCTCGACTTCAAACACACAGTCCGTCAGCGAAGCGTTGGCCAACGGCACGCGCACGGCGTGACCATTGAGGCGTCCGCGCAGCTCTGGGAATATTTCCGCAATCGCGGTGGCCGAGCCGGTGCTGGTGGGAATCAAACTCATGCCGCAAGCACGCGCACGACGCAGATCCTTGTGCGGCTGATCGAGAATGCTCTGGGTGTTGGTCAGGTCGTGGATGGTGGTGATCGAACCGTGGCGAATGCCCAGCTTTTCGTGGATCACTTTGACGACAGGGGCCAGGCAATTGGTGGTGCAGGAGGCGGCGGTGACGATACGGTGCTGCGCCGGGTCGAACAGGTGCTGGTTAACGCCCATCACCACGTTCAAGGCGCCCTGCTCCTTGACCGGCGCACAGACCACTACACGCTTAACGCCCTGATCTAGGTAGGCCTGCAACACCGCCACGGTTTTCATCTTGCCGCTGGCCTCGATCACCAGATCGCAGCCCGACCAGTCGGTGTCGGCAATCGCTTTGTTCGCGGTGACCTTGATGCGCTTGCCGCCAATCACTACATGATCACCTTCTGCGCCGGCGTCGTTGTGCCAACGGCCATGCACCGAGTCGAAGTTGATCAGGTGCGCATGCGTCGCCGCATCACCTGCTGGATCGTTGATCTGCACGAACTCGAACTCTGGCCAGCTCCAGGCTGCTCGCAGCGCGAGGCGACCGATCCGACCGAAACCATTGATGCCAACTTTGATAGTCATGTTGTTGTGCTCTGTCTCTGTTGTCAGTGCCAGGGGCTGTACGGAACAAGGGTGTTGTAGCACGGTGAAAAATCCTCAGATGGCGCGCTGATTGACACGCTTCATGAGTGCTTGCGCTGACTCTTTGCGCTCGGAATAACGATCTACCAGATAATCCTGACGGTCACGAAGCAGCAGCGTGAATTTCACCAACTCTTCCATCACATCCACGACACGGTCGTAGAACGGGGAAGGTTTCATCCGGCCGTTGTCGTCGAATTCCATATAGGCCTTCGGCACGGAGGATTGGTTGGGGATGGTGAACATGCGCATCCAACGTCCCAGCACTCGCAGTTGATTGACCACGTTAAACGACTGCGAGCCACCGCACACCTGCATGACGGCGAGGGTTTTGCCCTGGGTCGGGCGGACCGCACCCATCGCCAGTGGCACCCAATCAATCTGCGCTTTAAACACTGCGCTCATGTTTCCGTGACGCTCTGGAGAGCACCAGACCTGCCCCTCGGACCACAGCACCAGATCACGCAGTTCCTTCACCCGCGGATGATCGTCGGGTGCGTCATCCGGCAGCGGTAAACCTGACGGATTGAAGATCCGCGCCTCAGCACCGAAGTGCTCCAGCAGTCGAGCGGCCTCCTCTACCATCAGCCGACTGAAGGAGCGCTCGCGGGTCGATCCGTACAGCAGCAAAATGCGCGGCTTGTGAATGGAGGTCTTTTCGATACCGAGTTTGTCTGCCGATGGGAGATCAATCAGTTCGGTATTGAGTTGGGGGATAGGGTCATCAAACATAGTCTTTGTCCTGCGCAATGGCGCTCTTGGGTTCATCGAACCAGCGGCGTTTCAACCAGAGGGCCACGCCGACCAGAGCAATCAGTACCGGCACTTCCACCAACGGGCCAATCACCGTAGCGAAGGCGACCGGGGAAGCCAGGCCGAAGGTGGCAATGGCCACGGCAATCGCCAGTTCGAAGTTGTTGCTCGCGGCGGTGAAAGCCAGTGCCGTGGTGCGTGGGTAATCAGCCTTGAGCAGCTTGCCCATCCAGAAGCTTATGAAGAACATCACCACGAAATAGATCGCCAGGGGGATCGCAATACGCAATACATCCAATGGCAATTGCAGCACCACGTCGCCCTTGAGGCTGAACATGGCCACGATGGTCAACAGCAGTGCCACCAGCGTCAGCGGGCTGATCTTGGGAAGGAAGCGCTCCTCAAACCAGGCTTCGCCCTTACGAGCAATGAGGATCTTGCGGGTCAGGAATCCCGCGAGGAACGGCACACCCAGGTAGATCAGGACCGACTCGGCAATGCTGAAGAAGTTGGTTTCGATCACACTGCCTTCCAGCCCGAACAACGGCGGCAACAGCCCCAGAAAGACCCAGGCATAGAGACTGAAAAACAGGATCTGGAAGATGCTGTTGAACGCCACCAGTCCGGCGACGTATTGGTTGTTGCCACCCGCAATCTGGTTCCAGACCAGTACCATCGCGATGCAACGAGCCAAGCCGATCAAGATCAGCCCGGTCATGTACTCCGGATGGTCGCGCAGGAAGATGATCGCCAGCGCGAACATCAGTACCGGTCCGATGACCCAATTCTGGACCAGAGACAACACGAGGATGCGCTTGTCCTTGAAGACTTCGGGCAGTTCCTCATAACGCACCTTGGCCAGAGGCGGATACATCATCACGATCAAGCCGATCGCGATGGGGATGTTGGTGGTGCCCACAGAAAGACTGTTGAGCCACTGCGGCCAGCCTTCGAACAGGCTCCCCAAACCGATTCCCAGGGCCATGGCGAGAAAAATCCACAGCGTCAGGTATCGGTCCAGGAAGGAAAGGCGGCTTTTACTCATGATCGTTGCTCCTGTGGTTACAGCGTGCCAATCAGGGCCAGCTCAGCCTTGAGCTGCTCGGCACTCAGTTGGGACAGCGGTAAAGCCAGGAAGGCTTCAATACGGGTTTTGATCTGCTCCACGGTGGCTTCAAAAGCCGCCTCGATCTCGTCTTGCGTGCCGTGGTACTCCGAAGGATCAGCCAGCCCCCAGTGGGCTTTGGTGGCCGGTCCGAAAAATACCGGACAGGCTTCACCAGCTGCCTTGTCGCACACCGTGATAACGAAGTCAGGTGCCAAGTTCACATGGACATCGCTGGACTTACTGAACAGACCGAGCGTCGAAATACCAGCATTCCCCAATGTTTTTAGGCTCAGCGGATGCACTTCGCCTTTGGGTTGACTGCCCGCGCTGTAGGCTTTCATGCCTTGCGGTGCCAAGTGATTGAAGATCGCTTCACAGAGGATGCTGCGGCAGCTGTTGGCAGTGCAGAGGAACAGGATTTTCATCGAGCGGTCTCGTAGTCGAAGGCGGAATCAGGCGATTTTGCTTTCACAGCACACGGCTGCTCGTTCAGGACGGTTACCCATTTCATCAAGGCGTTTGGCATCAGTGCTTAACCAGTGCTTGTTACTTTGGAGCGTTGTGGTCAGCACTTGATGAACCCAATCAGGGAGATTCGGGTGCAGTCGGTAATACACCCATTGGCCTTGTCGGCGGTCCGACAACAGGCCGCAAGTTCGCAGTTGTGCGAGATGCCTGGAGATTTTTGGCTGACTCTCGTTCAACGCGCAGGTCAGCTCGCACACACAAAGCTCTCCTTCACGGGTGATGAGCATCATCGTGCGCACCCGAGTGTCGTCAGCCAGGCATTTGAAAACAGCGGTCGGTGTCAGATGGTCAGCCATATCATTTTCTCAGTGTTTGTTTTTGACCAAGACGAACATCTTGATGCGCTCATGAATTTCGTGAAGCGTGTGGCGCAATGCGTCGGGTTTGGTGAGCGGATCGACCTGAGCTGGGGCGGCGCCGGCGCTGAACGCCTCAACTCAGCCTATATGCGGTTTATCGAATATATGATTTTACGCATGCAAGGTAAAGCCCATGCACCGCAAAAGTTCGAAAAGGACCGCCCCCTGTCGAGCCCCACAGCGCTACGCCCCCTCGCGACGCCCCGGCGGCTTCCCTCGCCACTGGTTTGCATCTTGGTGCTCACCGCGACTGCGGTGTACATGGGGCTTCATATCGGTACTGTTGGGGATATGGGCTCACTGCCTGATAGGTTGCCTATCTTCATGTGGCCTGACGACGCGGGGTCTGGGGAGACAAGAGGAGACTTACCGCAACACTGCATTCACTTCTAGTCGTCATCACTGTCGGCGCATCGTTGGTGTTGCCGGAGGCAAAAATCACATTACCTGCGGGATTTCTAACTACATTCAGTCATCACCCTCCAAATGGCCGTTTTCTGCCTAGACTTGCTCTTGTCCGCCGTGCAGATGCTTTCGGAGCATGGAACTGTACGAAAAACCAAAACAAGAGGAATCCCCCCAATGTTCAAACCTATGTGGAAAGCCGTCGCCTGCGCCCTTGCCCTTGGCACCCTGAGCACGGCCATGGCTGCAGATCCGGTGATTATAAAGTTCTCCCACGTCGTTGCAGAGCAGACACCCAAAGGCCAAGGCGCGCTGTTGTTCAAGAAGCTGGCGGAAGAACGCTTGCCCGGCAAGGTCAAAGTAGAGGTCTACCCCAACTCCTCGTTGTTTGGCGATGGCAAAGAGATGGAGGCCTTACTGCTCGGGGACGTCCAGATGATTGCACCGTCACTGGCCAAGTTTGAGCATTACACCAAGACCGTTCAACTGTTCGACCTGCCTTTCCTGTTTGATGACATCAGCGCTGTTGACCGTTTCCAGCTGAGCCCGCAGGGCCAGGGGCTGCTCAAGTCCATGGAAGACAAAAACATCACTGGACTGGGCTATTGGCACAACGGGATGAAACAACTGTCCGCGAACAAAGCGCTGCGAGTGCCCGGTGATGCCCGTGGCCTGAAGTTCCGGGTGCAGGCCTCTGCCGTGCTTGAGGAGCAGTTCAAGGTCATACGCGCCAATCCGCGCAAGATGAGCTTCGCCGAGGTGTATCAGGGCTTGCAGACCGGAGTGGTGAACGGGGCGGAGAACCCTTACTCCAACATTTACAGCCAGAAGATGCATGAAGTGCAGAAGTACATTACCGAATCCAATCACGGCGTGCTGGACTACATGCTGATTACCAACACCAAGTTCTGGAACGGTTTGTCGCCAGAGCTTCGCAGCGAGCTGGACAAAATCCTCGTCGAAGTCACCACTCATGTGAACAAAGAGGCCGAGCAACTGAACCAGGACGCCAAGCAGAACATCATCGCGGCCAAGACCACCGAGATCATTACCCTGACGCCTGAGCAACGCGAGCAATGGCGTGTCGCGATGAAGCCGGTGTGGAAGAAGTTCGAAGGCGATATCGGCGCCGAGCTGATCACTGCCGCTGAAGCTGCCAACCAGGCCCAATGATCGGTCGCCGGCAAGTGTTGCCGCCCTGGCAGCACCTGCCGTCGTTCGCTACAGGAGATGCCATCCATGAATGCTCTTCGGCGCATCTGGGAACACTTCGAGGAAGGCTTCATCGTCTTCCTGCTGGCCGCCATGACGTTGGTAACATTCGTCTACGTTGTCCTCAACAACCTCTACACCCTGTTCTATCGCCTCGCTGAGAATTGGGAAGGCGCCAGCGAATCGCTGTTCGCCATCGGCGACGGGGTCATGGGAATGGCCCAGGCGATGACCTGGAGCACTTCGTTGACCAAGGCCTTGTTTGGCTGGCTGATTTTTTTCGGGCTGTCGTACGGCGTGCGCACGGCCGGCCATATCGGCGTTGATGCGCTGGTCAGAATGGCCAGCAAACCGGTGCAACGGTTCATTGGCATCATCGCCTGCCTTTTCTGCCTGACGTATGCCGGTCTGCTCAGCATTGCCAGTTTCGGGTGGATCCAGACCCTGATGATTGCGCACATAGGGGCCGAAGACCTGGGCCAGTACGGGATCATGCAATGGCACATCGGGTTGATCGTCCCCGTAGGGTTCGCCTTGGTCTTCATCCGTTTCGCGGAAATTCTCGTGCGCATCCTCCAGAACAGGCAGACCGGCCTGGGCTTGGCCGATGAAGCCGCAGATGCGATGAAGCTGACTGAACACGAGGATGACAAGTCATGACCATTGCCTTCCTGTTTGCATCACTGTTCGTGCTGATGTTGATCGGCGTTCCCATTGCTATCTCCCTGGGGTTGGCGGGCTCACTGACCATCGTTTTTTTCAGCCCGGACTCCGTGCGCTCACTGGCGATCAAACTGTTCGAGACGTCGGAGCACTACACGCTGCTGGCCATCCCGTTCTTTCTGCTCGCGGGGGCCTTCATGACCACCGGTGGCGTCGCTCGGCGGCTGATTGACTTTGCCAATGCCTGTGTCGGCCATATCCGTGGTGGTCTGGCCATTGCTGCCGTGTTGGCGTGCATGTTGTTCGCTGCCCTCTCCGGATCGAGCCCAGCCACTGTCGCCGCGGTGGGTTCGATTGCCATTGCCGGTATGGTCCGCTCCGGTTATCCGCAGGCCTTCGGCGCGGGGATCGTCTGCAACGCGGGGACCCTGGGCATCCTGATACCACCCTCGATCGTGATGGTGGTCTACGCGGCCGCGACCGAAACGTCTGTCGGCAAACTGTTTATGGCGGGCGTGGTACCGGGCTTGCTGCTGGGGCTGGCGTTGATGGTGGCGATCTACATCGTCGCCGTGAAGAAAAACCTGCCCGCCATGCCGCGCGCGACGTTCCGTGAGTGGCTTGGCACTGCACGCAAGGCGATCTGGGGCTTATTGCTGATGCTCATCATCCTGGGAGGTATCTACTCCGGGATGTTTACCCCCACCGAAGCGGCGGCGGTGGCGGCCGTGTACTCGGCCTTCATCGCCTTGTTCGTCTACAAAGACTTGACGTTTCGCGATACGCCCAAAGTCCTGCTGGACTCGGCCAAGCTGAGCATCATGCTGATGTTCATTATTGCCAACGCCATGCTCTTCGCCCATGTGCTGACGACCGAACAGCTACCGCAACAGATCACCGCGTGGGTGATTGAAGCGGGCCTGACGCCGGTGATGTTCCTGCTGGTGGTGAACATTGTGCTGTTGATTGCAGGGGCCTTTATGGAACCCTCGGCCATCATCCTGATCCTGGCACCGATCCTCTTCCCCATCGCCATGAAGCTGGGTATCGATCCGATTCACCTGGGCATCATTATGGTGGTGAATCTGGAGATCGGCTTGATCACGCCGCCCGTGGGTCTGAACCTGTTCGTGACCTCTGCTGTGACGGGCATGACACTGCCGGCAACCATCAGAGCCGCCATGCCGTGGCTAATGATTCTGCTCCTGTTCCTGATTCTGATTACCTACGTGCCTTGGATTTCCCTGGCGTTGCCAAACTGGCTGGGCATGAGTTGATGCCTGCTTGTCCGGGTACTGGGCGTTCGTATCCGGACAGGGCTTTCACATTTGTGCTTCTGGCCACTTATTGTTGTCCTGCGTCCGTCCAGCAACTCCATAGCGCCACGGAGGACGGATTGCTGACAGGTGGCCCCAGCCACTTGCTCATCTCATGACATTGCTGATCGAAGCATATCTGGTAGTCACCTGCTTGCGGGATACGGCCAAGGTTCAGCGGTTGCAAGGGCGGCAGTTGGCGTTGATAGTGCCAACTGCCTTTTACCAACCTGGCCGCAGGGGGAATTTCCATGCCTGCGCCATTCCCCTTGACCCTGGCCTCAGTGAGCACCAGCCCCTGTTCCGAGACGCGGTAGTCTTCTTCCCAACGAATTTTTTCAATGGTGTGATTCCAAGCCAGGGTAAAGCTTGAAACAGGGAGTTGGGCCCAGGCGACGCCGGCCAAACCCAGGCACAGGCCAATCATGCTATGGCCGGTCCGACACGACGAGACCGCCAGACATGCTGAAGTATTATCAACACCCCCAGCACAAAACCGATTTCGTCAGTCAACGGCAGCGCAACGACCAACAAAGCACCGGCCGCGAAACTCAATAAACGCTCCCAAATCGGCATCTTCTGTTGCAGATAGCCCGTGGACGTCATTCCCCAAAGGCCAACGGCCAACATCGTCTTCACCAACATGTAGGCCGTCATCCACAAATTCTCGCCTTGCATCATGAGCGCAGGGTTGTAGACCGCCATGAAAGGAATGACAAAGCCAGCCAGAGCAATACGCACCGCCCACAGACTGATCTTGAATCCTGTTTCCTTGGCGATGGGCGCTGCGGCAAAGCATGCCAAAGCGACCGGTGGAGTAAGGTCTGCAAGAATTCCGAAATAGAAAACGAACATGTGCGACACAATCAGCGGCACACCCAACTCCAGTAAGGCGGGTGCTGCAATCGAACTGGTGATGATGTAGTTGGGAATCGTCGGGATACCCATACCCAACACCAGGCAGGTAACCATCGTCAGTATGAGTGACAACAACAGGTTATCCCTGCCGATGGCCAGTATGTAACCGGCAAAGGTCGAGGCTATGCCCGTCAATGACACTACGCCGATGATGATGCCCACCAGCGCGCAAGCAATCCCTACCGGCACCGCATGACGAGCACCTTCTACCAAGGCATGCAGGCAAATACTCAGGGTTTCTCGGCCTCCCTGAATGAACCAGCAGATGACCACCAATGTGGCGATCACCGCGAAGATCACGCTGATACCCAACTGGAAAAAACCGACGCAGAGGACACCCAGCGCGATCCAGAACGCACACCGCAACGCGAAACTGGATACCCGAAGAATGATTGCCGAACCAAGAATAACGATGGCTGTTAGCGCCAGCCCCACCATTCCGGAGAATAGCGGGGTACGTCCCGAAAACAGCAGGTAGACCAGGACAAAAAGCGGAATCAGCAAATACCAGCTTTCCTTTACTGCTCCCCATGCACTGGGACATTGGTCTTTGGGTAAACCCTTGAGGTCGGAGCGTTTTGCCTCAAGGTGAACCATCCAGAACACCGAACCGAAATACAGGATGGCTGGAATCAACGCAGCTTTGGCGATCTCTACAAACGGGACATTAATGGTTTCCGCCATAATGAAGGCGACAGCCCCCATCACAGGCGGCATCAGTTGGCTGCCCATGCTTGAAGTTGCCTCTACGCCGCCAGCAAATGCTGCCTTGTAGCCGAAGCGCTTCATCAATGGAATCGTGAACTGTCCGGTCGTGACAACGTTTGCAATGCCTGAGCCTGTGATCGTTCCCATCAAAGCCGATGACGCGACCGATACTTTTGCCGGCCCTCCGAGTTTGTGGCCAAACAATCCCATTGCGAAGTCAGTGAACAATTTGATCATTCCCGCCTGTTCGAGAAAGGAACCGAACAAAATGAACAGGAAAATATAGGTCGCGGAAACGTAGGTTGGTGTTCCGTAGAGCCCCTCGGTGCCGAATGACAACTGGTTGACGATTTGATCGAGTCCGTAGCCTCGATGTGCCAGGTCGCCTGGCAGGTATTCCCCCAATAGACCGTATGCCAAAAACAGTCCACAGATGACAGGCAACGCGATACCCATCACCCGACGAGCCGCCTCAAACACCAATGCAATCAATACCAGTCCAACCACCATGTCGGCCGATGTCAGGTCACCTGAGCGCTGGATCAAATCCGCCTCGAAGAACCATTGATACACGGCAGTGGTAATCCCGGCGAGGCTCAATATCCAGGCCAACGGCTGCCAAGGACGTGCTCTGCCATACGCCGGGTAACTCAGAAATACCACCCACAGCAGGAAACCAACGTGCACCGCGCGCAGCACCTGGCTGGAAACAGGCGCAAACGCGGCGGTGACAATCTGGAAAACTGAAAACAACAACGCCACGTAGAACAGCGTCTTAGGCCAGTCGCGTAGGTTGGCGGCGATGCCATGATGATCTTCGCTCATTGGGTACCTGCCTCAAAAACTGGATAGGAGGGTACGAACCGCTCTATCGCTCAAGCGACCATCCCCGTGGCGCATTTTTGGATTACAGCGCTCCTGCTTCTTTGTAGTAGCGCTCGGCACCGGGATGAAGTGGGATAGGCAGATTCTTGGCAGCGCTCTGCAACTTGATGTCCTTGGCGGCTGAGTGAGAATTACCTAAGCGAGTCAGGTTTTCGAACATCAGCTTGGTCATCTGGTAGGCAACGTCATCCGAAACGTCCTCACGTGTCACCAAAATATTGGTGATCGCCACCGTAGGCACTGATTCGGGCTGTCCGTCGTAAGTATTGGCCGGAATTTGTGCTGGCTGATAGGCGGCATTGCCGATTTTCGCAACCACATCAGGAGGGATGGAGACGTAGTTCAATGCCATGGTTGAGGAGAGATCGCGGATGGCCGCCATTCCTAACCCCGAGGACTGAAGCGTGGCATCTAACTGACGGTTTTTGATCAGCTCGACCGACTCCGCAAAGGGTAGGTATTGGACTTTGCTCATGTCTTCGTACGTCAATCCCGCTGCTTTGAAGATTGCACGCGCGTTCAGCTCGGTACCGGATTTTGGGGCGCCGACGGAGATGGTTTTCCCTTTCAGATCCGCCAAGGTTTTAATGCCGGACTGTTTGTTCGCGACAATTTGAATGTAGTTCGGATAGGCGCCTGCAATTGCTCGCAACTTTGTCAGCGGGGCCTTGAATCCCGCATCTTCCACACCGTTTTTTGCATCAGCCACAGAGTCCCCAAGTGCCAGAGCGAGCTCCCCACGACCAGCTTGTAAAAGGTTGAGGTTTTCCACCGAGGCTTTGGTCGCCTGGACAGACGTCTTCACCCCCGCTATCCCATCGCTGTATATCTGTGACAGCCCAACCCCAATCGGGTAATAAACCCCACTCGTACCACCGGTGAGGATGTTGATGAACACAGGCGCGGCGTTAGCTGCGCTCGAGACTGTCAACGTAGCGATGGCCGCAAAGAGACTAAAGCGTTTGTTTACTCGCATGGAAATTCTCCGTCTTGTTATGGCTTTATGCAGAGTCTTTCTACTGTAGTCGAAACCAACGCCTTGGGAGGGAAGATGAGTTAGCCTAATCATTTAGGGCTTCTCGAACGGTCGCTGGGATATCGGGATTCCCTCCGAAAAAAATGCCAGTCAGCTTAGCTGACTGGCATTATTCTCACAGGGTCCTTTGCACTGAAGTGTGTAATCACCAACCGCAACTGCTGTAGTCGTAACGACAGAGAAACCGCAGTATTTCTTTGCCTCGAGAAATACTGCGCTCATCTCAAGCGAGATTACTTGGCTGCGGCCGCACTCACTTGGGCGCTGCAGCGGCGCAGAACGGTGACGCCAGCAATCGCAGCGAGAATCGAACCAATCAATACCCCGACTTTGACTTCATCGACCAAATGAGGCGATCCGGGGAACGCCAGATTGCCAATGAACAAGCTCATGGTAAAGCCAATGCCACACAAGAGCGCTACGCCATACAGCTGTACCCAGCTACTCCCTTGCGGCAACTTGGCCAGGCCAAAACGAATAGCCAGCCCCGCCAACAGGAAAATACCGACCTGCTTGCCCACCAACAGCCCCAGCGCGACACCCAGCGGAACGGGGTCAACCAGGTTTTCCAGGGAAATACCGGCCAATGAAACACCGGCGTTGGCGAAGCCGAATATCGGCACCACCGCAAATGCTACCCATGAGTGCAGCTTCTCTTCGAGGAACATCAAGGGGGAACGTGCTTCTTCTTCCGGCTTGCCCATGGGAATGCACATTGCCAGTGCGACGCCCGCCAAGGTGGCGTGCACTCCCGATTGCAGCACGAAGTACCACAGCACGCCCCCAAGCAGGAGATACGGGAGCAGCCGTCTTACGCCCAATCGATTCATTGCGATGAGAATGACCAGCGTCGCGAGTGATGCCAGCAACATCGGCATGGAAAGACCCGATGTATAGAAAAAGGCAATGATCACGACCGCGCCGAGATCGTCAATTATCGCCAACGCGGCGAGGAATACCTTCAGTGAAATCGGAACTCGCTTGCCCAGCAGGGACAAGACACCCAAGGCAAATGCGATGTCGGTAGCAGCAGGTATGGCCCACCCACTCAAGGTCTCAGGGTGGCCCCAGTTGATTGCGATGTAGATCAGCGCAGGGACAACCATGCCGCCCAAGGCACCAAATCCCGGCAAAGCGCGCTGGCCCCAGGTGGAAAGCCCGCCCGCCAGCACTTCTCTTTTAATCTCGAGGCCGACCATCAGAAAGAAAATCGCCATCAACCCGTCATTCACCCAATGCGCAACAGACATGCCCAACCAAGCCGTGTGCAAGACTGCAAAGTAACCTTGGGATAGAGGGGAGTTAGCGACAATCAGGGCAGCCAGCGCTGCGCCCATCAGCACAAGACCTCCCGCAGATTCCGACGAAAGGAAGCGGGCCAGAATTGCGGCAGCTCTAGGGGTTTCGACTGTAGTTTGCTGCTTGCTCATCAACGTCCTTGGGATCACTTAAAAGGCAATATATTAACAGCTGGCCTAGATAAACATGGCTACATTCCACAGCAAAACAAAAACACTCTCGGCGCTCTGGATGAGGGCTAACACAGCTGCGCGAGTAACGATATCGATACCATCACCCTCCTTCAAGTCGAAAGAGCTGGGGCCGATGAGCGATTGGACGGGCCGTAAGAGAGGGTTGTCACTGCAGAGCACTGGAGATGGACGTCCGTTCGACAATCCACAGTCGTGCTGCTCTAGCTCCATCTGCCGAGCGACGGTTGGGTTTGATTTCCCGGTTACCAAAAGCACCAGAGGTGCTGGACGAGACCTCGGTCGATAGCAGTAATCAATCAAGCCAAGGAGCTCGTATCATTGATCTATTATTTTGAGCACACCCATATACAGACTAATAAGTAATTAAAAATCAAAGCATTGAAGCTACTCCGGCTCATGTTTTGATGGATGAGACTGACGCAAATTACAGCTTTCGATATTTCATACATCGCCACGCCTACCCTGAACAATATTAGGCGCCGGCGTCATCAATCCTGCGAGAACGGATTACCAAATAAATATCTTGTCACACTACCGACCGCTAAAAACCTGACCTGAGTCAATAATCATAAAACTGTTGTTTGCACGCCCCCCTTAGTTCATATCAACTGGATAATAGAGAGCACGCAATAACATCCAACGACTTTTTAGCATTCTGCTATAACCAGACTCGCCCTTGAACACCTCAGCCCCTTTCAGTCGAACTGTGCGCACAGGAGATACTCATTGATGAAGGCGGTGGCCGACGCAACAACCGAGCAAACACCCACTTCCTCGAATTCCGTGGCCTGGCACACCCTTCCCGCAGAGCGGGTGACGAACCTGCTGGACGTCAATGAACACGTCGGACTGGAGGCTGCCGAGGTTCAAACAAGACTTACCCGCACGGGCTTAAACCGCCTCCCAGAAGCAGTACGGCGACCTGCATGGCTGAAGTTTTTGCTGCAATTTCACAACATTCTGATTTACGTGCTCCTTGGTTCCGCTGCAATTACCGCGATGCTGCAACACCTGTGGGATACCGTGGTGATTCTGGCAGTGGTTATTGCAAACGCAATCATTGGCTACGTCCAGGAAGGCAAAGCGGAAAAAGCCATGGACGCTATCCGGCAGATGCTGGCACCGCACGCCGCCGTGATTCGCGCAGGCCAACGCTTAAGTATTGTGGGCGAGGAACTGGTACCGGGCGATATCGTATTGTTGGAGGCGGGAGACAAAGTCCCTGCTGATTTACGCCTGCTGCACGCGAACAGACTACAGATTCAGGAAGCCATTCTTACCGGTGAATCCGTCCCCGTAGAAAAACATACCGAACCCGTAGGCCTTGAAGCAGCCCTGGGTGATCGGACCTGCATGGCGTTCAGCGGCACACTCGTGACTTGCGGGCAAGCAACAGGGGTTGTCGTTGCTACCGCAGCAGCTGCTGAAATCGGACGCATCAGTACACTGCTTGCCGGAGTAGAAACGTTGACCACTCCGCTGGTGCAGCAAATGAACGTATTTGCGCGTTGGCTGACGATCTTGATCTTGTTAGTCGGCGGCCTTCTGCTCGTGTTCGGCCATTATGTCGGGCACTACGCGTTCACCGATATCTTCATGGTCGTGGTCGGGATGTCAGTAGCGGCGATACCTGAAGGGCTGCCCGCCGTCCTCACCATCACGCTGGCTGTCGGCGTTCGGGCAATGGCTCGCCGCAACGCCATCGTGCGTCGCCTGCCGGCCATCGAAACGCTCGGCTCGGTATCTGTCATCTGCACTGACAAGACCGGCACACTTACCCGCAACGAAATGATGGTGGCATCGGTAGTGACGAACGATCTCATCTTCACGGTCGATGGCGCTGGTTATCAGCCAGCGGGAAGCATCAGCCTTGCAAATCAGCTAGTCGACATATCGACTCACCCTGCGCTGGCAGAACTGGGGAGAGCAGCCGGCCTGTGCAACGATGCTGTACTGCGCCTGCATGATGACTTATGGAAGGTAGAGGGTGACCCAATGGAGGGTGCCTTGCTGGCATTTGCCGCAAAGACCGGTATCGATAGTGGTGAAGATCATCGGGCCTGGCCCCGCACCGATGCCATTCCGTTTGACGCGAAACACCGTTTCATGGCGACCCTGCATCATAACCATGATCGAAAGGCTTCTATCTATGTGAAGGGCGCGCCAGAGCAAATACTGGCCATGAGCACGCAGCAGCTCGTAAACGCTGGCGGGACTGAACCGCTCAACGCGGACTACTGGCACGAACAGGCAAACGCCATTGCTGCCAAGGGGCAGCGTGTATTGGCGTTTGCAGTTAGATCAGTTCCTCCCGACCACACCGTGTTGGAGTTTGGGGACGTACAAGGAAGGTTAACCCTGCTAGGCATGGTCGGACTGATTGACCCGCCTAGACCCGAGACGATAAAAGCAGTTCAACAATGCCAAGCAGCAGGCATTGTCGTAAAAATGATCACTGGCGATCACGGCGGTACCGCCGCCGCTATCGGTCGCCAGATTGGCTTGCAAAATCCCGACAGTGTGCTGACTGGCGTTGACCTGGACGTAATGAACGATGCCGCCCTTAAGGAAGCGGTAAAGCACGTCAATATTTTTGCGCGCACCAGCCCAGAACATAAGCTCAGACTGGTAATGCTGCTGCAATCGAATGGCATGACAGTGGCCATGACCGGCGATGGCGTCAACGATGCACCAGCACTAAAGCGAGCCGATGCCGGTATCGCCATGGGTGGAAAAGGCAGTGAAGCCGCCAAGGAAGCCGCAGACCTGGTGCTGGCCGATGACAACTTCGCGTCCATCGTTGCTGCGGTGCGCGAAGGCCGGACGGTCTACGACAACATCAAGAAAGTGCTGAGCTGGACACTGCCTACCAACGCGGGCGAGACCATGACCATCATCGTGGCCCTGCTACTCGGCCTTACGCTGCCGGTGACGCCAATACAGATTCTGTGGATCAATCTGATTACCGCCGTGACACTCGGCATCGCGCTGGCATTCGAGCCTACCGAAGAAAACACCATGCGCAGACCGCCCCGTTCACGCAAGGAGCCACTCATAAGTGCTGCATTAGTCTGGCACATGGTGCTTGTTTCTATTCTGTTCCTCTGTGGTGTTTACGGCATTTTTTCGTATGCGCTCGACCGTGGCTACTCCGTGGAGTTGGCCCGAACCATCGCGGTGAACACGCTAGTCGTGATGGAAATATTCCATCTGTTCTTCATTCGTAATCTCTACAGCACATCGCTTACCTGGAAAGGCATTCGCGGCACCAAGGTCGTGTGGATGACCGTCGCCGTGGTGACCTTAGCTCAGTTCGCCATCACGTATGCGCCACCGCTGCAAAAGGTGTTTGCAACGCAGGCAATCCCCTTCGTTGATGGCTTGCTGATCATCGCGGTTGGCGTTGCGCTCTTTGCCATCATCGAGATTGAAAAACAGATTCGAATCCGTTTGTCCGAGTAGAACGGGTTGCAAGCTGGCCATACACTAACGACAAGCATCTTCATGCCACTGAAAGAGGATCCGGAAAATGTATAAAATACTTGTAGCTGTCGATGGTTCCGAGCATTCGGAACGGGCGGTGCGTTACCTTATTGGACTGATCCAAGATGGCGGATTACTGGGCGGTAGTGTTGAGGTACATCTGGTGAATGTGCAACCACTTTTACCCACTCGAATCGCGCACGACATGAGCGAGGATGAGCGTGATCTTTACTATGGGGATAATAGTGCTGAGGACTCACAAAAAGCAGAGGCGCTTCTGAAGCAAGAAGGAATTGCATTCGCACTTCATACCTTACAAGGCGATGCCGCCAGCCAAATTGTCGCGTGCTCGCATTCCCTAGGATGTGACAGCATCATCCTAGGTTCACATGGCAACGGTTTTCTGGCGGGGATCTTTCTCGGTTCTGTCGCGGCCAAGGTGATTCAACTTTCGGATGTACCCATAACCTTAGTCAAATAATAGATCGTGAATTGCTCGTTGCTGGCACGACCCAAGCTGCATAGAGCATCCTGCACTCGCTGGCGCTGGTTGTATCCGGTATCTCGGTACACCTGCTCAATGTCCTCAAGCAACTGGGAATCGCGACCGCTGTGGCCTTGGCAGGTGCTGTCTGGCCTGTAAAACTACGAAATGTTGTTGTGGCTGAGATACGTCAACCGCCAAGTTGTCTTCTAAACAGGCACATCGCGAACAAATCGCATCAAGCTGGGCATGATGTAAGACGCATCCTGACCGACACCTCTGAGTGTCGCTGAAGCAAAGTTCCGTTGCTTCGGCAGACCGACAAAATACAACCCAGGCACGTGCTCGGCCTGGCCGTTACGATGAGCCCAATATTCTTTGCCTGGGCATTCCAACCCGCTCAAAAATTCCAGATTCCGGCGAAATCCTGTCGCGAACACCAAGCTATCGACTTCAGTGTGCTGTCCATCTGCCCAGATCACACCGGTTGGTGTTATCGCCTCGAACATCGGCTTACGCTCGAAAAACCCTTGCTTCAGGGCTCGACGATAGATCCCGTCATCAAGCACCGGCGTACTTTGGTCGTTCAACCAACGGGTCTTTTCCAACCCCGTCCAATTCAGCCACGCATGAAAATCCACACCCAGTAACTTTTGCGGAAAAAACCGAACTGGCTCCTTGCTGGCCAGCACAACGTTACTCACGTGGGCCAGTTCATAAGCAATTTGAACAGCCGAGTTTGCAGCACCGACCACCACCACCCGTTGATCACCAAAGCCATCGGTATTTCGATACTCCGCGCTGTGCAAACTGCGCCCGAGAAAGCCCTGAAGCCCTTGAATATCGGGAATGAAAGGCTGATTGAATCCGCCCGTGCACACGACTAGTGCCCTGGAGCAGAAAATGTGTCCATCGTCTGTTTGAATCTGAAACACCTCGTGCTCTCTTCGTACATGCTGCACACGGGTGGACTGACGAACTGGCAATTTGAATGCCTTTGCATAGTCTTCCAGGTAACGTACGACATCATCACGAAGCGGGTAATGATCAGGATCGGCCGGGAAGCACATGCCTGGCAATGATGAGTAAGCAGCGGGAGAAAACAGCTTCAGACTGTCGTAGTAATTGCGCCAATTCCCGCCCGGAGACCGCTCAGCATCCAAAATCAGGAACCTGAGGTTTTGCTGCTGTAAGTGCCAACCACACGCTAATCCTGCCTGGCCTGCGCCGATCACAATAACATCCAGGACTTCATTCATTACATTCATATATGCACACCTATGCACACTACAGAGTAAAAAAAACTATTCGGACGCACCTGGACAGCAAAATGGGGCAAAGCTTCTCATATGCTGAAGAATGGCTTCGAGGCGTGTCACCACTGCCGGACCATCCACCTCATAGAACATCTGCCTACTGACCTTGGTGCCGCGGACGATACCTGCCTCCAACAGCACTTGCAGATGCCGGGAAACAACTGAACGCTCCTGGGGCAATCCTTGCGCAATCTCTCCAATATCGGCGCGCCCGAGTTGCATCACGCGCTTGAGCACAGCTACACGCGAAGGCTCGCAAAGCGCCTTGAAGAAAGCGCCATCGAGTGACTCGATTGCAGCGTCAATTGCGCGGGATCGGTTAAGGATTCGATTGGTCATGCCGCCGACTATATGTGCACAACCATGCACACGTCAACACTCTGCAATTGCACCTCTCCTAGGGCTAAAGGCTGTCGGCCATTGGCAATCACCGAGAGCGACGACGAGCGCTGTGGCGATCGCTACGCTACAAAAAAGGACCGGAAGGTCCTTTTTTCTATCTCCTGGAAACGAGAAATATCGCAGCCTGCGGCGACTCAATAATAACGTCGCGGATCGGAATCGATCAGGCTGGCCAGTTTGGTCAGGGCAAAGCGCAGTTCGTCCTGGCTGGTGGGCGACATCAACACCAGTCGCACACAACGGGTGCTCCCGGACCGTTCAGCCTGGAACTGGGTGCCACTGAGCACCAGCACACCGTTGGCCCGAGCGAGCATGCTGAATTCGTCACTGGTCCAGGGTTCGGGCAGCGTCAACCAGACGTGGTACGAATAGGGCTGGGTCTTGAGTTCGAAATTGGCAAAGATTTCCCGGGCAATCGCTTGCCGCCCGGCGGCTTCGTTGCGCTGGATGCGGATCAGCTTTCTGTCCAGGCCGTCGATGATCACATTGCTGGCCAGTTGCGCAGTCAACGGCGACGGCATCCAGACGCTGCTGCGCACCATCGAGGTCAGGCGCGACAACAGTTTCGGCGGACTATAGATATAGCCGATGCGAAGCGCCGGCATGACCGACTTCGACAAGCTGGTCAGGTACACCGAACGCTCCGGCGCAAACGCCGACAACGGTTTGATCGACGGGTCGGTGGCGAGGAAGCCGTAGATGTCATCATCCAGGATGATGAAGTCAAACTCTTCGGCCAGTGCCGCGATTTGTGCTCGGCGTTTTTGCGACATGATCGCCGCCGTCGGATTCTGGCAGGTCGCGACGCAAACCAGCATCGCCGGCTTCTCCCGCAGGCACACTTCGCGCAGCGCTTCGGGAATGATTCCTTCATCGTCCATCGGCACGCCCCGCAGGCGGCGCTCAAGGCCATGGGCCAGGGAAATGATGCCGGGGTAGCAAAGCTCTTCACAGAGCACCAGGTCGCCGGCGCTGGTCAGGGCGCTCATCGCGACCATCAAGCCATGCTGGGCGCCGGCGGTGATCACCACTTGCTGCCATTGTGCATCGGGCAACGAATGGCGCAACCACTGCGCACCCGCCTCGCGATGAGCCGGGTGACCGCCGTCCGGGGCGTAATCCAGGGTACGGGCAAAATCGGTGCTCTGGGCCATGCCCACCAACGCGTCGCGCAACCAGTATTCCAGGGTTTCGCTGTTGGGCTTGATGATCGACAGATCGAGTAATTCAGATTGCCCCAGGTTAAGCGGCGCGACGCTGTTGCTGGCTGGCAGTTCCAACTGCTTCTGATTGAGCACATAGGTGCCCCGCCCTACTTCCCCCTGCACCAGACGACGTCGATGGGCTTCGCTGTAGGCCCGGCTGATGGTGCCCGGCGTGACATTCAGGGTGGTGGCCAGCTCCCGCAGGGTCGGCAGGCGATCACCTTCGTTCAATACGCCGTTGCTGATATCGCGCGCCAACGCATCAGCAATCGATAAATACATCGGCTGGCTGAACTCGCTTAGCTGGGGAACCCACATGAATGATTACTGCCCATCGTAGAAATGATCAATATCGGAGCATATCACATAGAAACCACGCAACAAATCAATCGACTCAACCAATAAATTGAGTCGATTGTCTTGGCAAATTAACCGATATAGACACAAACAATAAGATACTTTCAGAATAATTAATAAGCTTATAAATCAGTTATTTAAATGACTAAAAGCTAAAAATACGGCGCAGATAGCAAAAAAACATCACACAGCAACCTCGCCACCCATTGAATCAACTCAATTCATTCGAATACACTCATTTGGAATCGAGCCAATCGACTCAATCACCCCCTGATCACTGCGCGACTCTGCCGCGCCAAGTCGAGACATCATGGAAACACTCAGAAAGGATCTATCCCTGTCAGCGGTCATTGCTGGCTTCATCGCCGTGATCATTTCCTATGCCGGCCCCCTAATCATCGTGTTTCAGGCAGCCAAGGAAGCGCATCTGCCCAATGATGTGGTGTCTTCGTGGATTTGGGCCATTTCCATCGGCAGCGGCATTACCGGCCTGTTCCTGAGCTGGCGCCTGCGGATTCCGGTGATCACTGCCTGGTCGACGCCGGGCGCGGCATTGCTGGTGTCGATGTTGCCCACCGTTACCCTGCCCCAGGCCATCGGCGCCTATCTAGTGGCGTCGGTGATCATCGCCGTAGTCGGTTTGTCCGGGGCGTTCGACAAACTGATGAGTCGCCTGCCCAAAGCCATCGCTGCCGCCATGCTCGCGGGCATACTGTTTCGCTTCGGCGCTGAGCTGTTCACCTCGATCAAGCTGCAACCGGTACTGGTGTTCTCGATGATCGCGGCCTACCTGATCTTCAAACGCTTATCGCCGCGCTACGCCATTCTCTCGGTGCTGATTGTCGGTTGCGCCGTGGCCGCCTCGTTCGGTGAGCTCAACAGCAGCTCGATCATCATCGCGGTGGCCCACCCGGTCTTCATCGCCCCCGAGTGGAGCTGGCACGCCATCATCAACATTGGCCTGCCCCTGGCCCTGGTGACGCTGACCGGCCAGTACGTCCCCGGCATGGCGGTGTTGCGTACCTCAGGCTACAACACACCGGCGCGCTCGATCATTTCGGCCACCGCGATTGGCTCGATTCTGATGGCCCCGTTCGGCTCCCACGGCTTTAACCTGGCAGCGATTACGGCGGCGATCTGCACCGGCCCCGAAGCCCACGAATACCGTGACAAACGCTACATCGCCGGGATTGCCTGCGGGGTGTTCTACATTCTGATAGGCACCTTTGGCGCAACCCTGGCCTCGGTGTTTTCCGCCCTGCCTAAAGAGTTGATTGCCTCCCTCGCGGGCCTGGCCTTGTTCGGTGCAATCAGCGCCGGGCTGACTGGCGCCATGACGGACGAGAGACAACGTGAAGCGGCGTTGATCACCTTCTTGGTCACCGCCTCGGGCATGAGCTTCCTCGGTTTGGCCGCTGCATTCTGGGGGTTGATCTTCGGCCTCGTGGCGCACTTCGTGCTGACTTACACCAGGGAAGGCAAAGCCGCCGCCATCGCCGAGGGCGGCCGACCATGACCATTCGTTACAACTTCATTGTGGTCGCCGGCGTGTCGGCGGCAGCCCACGGCAGCGCCTGCCTGCTCGAACAGGAGCAGCAACTGGCCGAGCAAATCGAACGTATTGCCCTCACCAGCCTGGCCAACAGCATCAAGGTCGCGTTGCCGCGTGACCGCCTCAAACCATGCGTGCAGTGACCGCCAGCGGTGGCGAGTTCACCTGTGCCAGTGACCCGAGCATTGTCGCGGCAGCGCTCCGATTGGCCGCCAGTACCGGCGTGCCTCCTGAAGCTGCCGCCCGTGCCTTCGCTGACCTGCTCAAGCATGCCCAGGAACACCCCGACAGCCCGCGACCGTCGACCGCCGTAATCCTGATCACCGGACGCGGCCTGAAAGATACCTCCATTTTTCTATCCAACTCGACCAGAGGCCAGTCACGAGGGGAGCTGCGTCACGTGCCTACGCCGCTGGCCGAAGTGCTTACCTAAGGAGTCACACCATGAGCCTGCAGAATTTAGACCCGGCCATCGCCCACCTGATCGACCGCGAACGCAATCGCCAGGAAACCCACCTGGAGCTGATCGCGTCAGAAAACTATGTCAGCGCAGAAGTGCTCCAAGCCCAGGGCTCGGTGCTCACCAACAAATATGCCGAAGGCTATCCGGGCAAGCGCTACTACGGCGGATGCAAGGTCGTGGACGAGATCGAAAACCTGGCCATCGAGCGCGCCCGCAAACTGTTCAACTGCGAATACGTCAACGTCCAGCCACACTCCGGGTCCCAGGCCAACCAAGCGGTGTTTTTGGCGGTGCTCGAACCCGGCGACACGATTCTGGGGATGTCCCTGGCTCATGGCGGGCACCTGACCCATGGCGCCTCAGTGAATTTTTCCGGCAAGTTCTACAAGGCATTTTCCTATGGCCTGGAGAAGGAAACCGAGACCCTCGACTACGCTGAGATGGAAGCACTGGCCCGGGAGCACCGCCCGAAGATGATCATTGCCGGGGCCTCGGCATATTCCCGAACCATTGATTTCCAGCGCTTTCGCAACATATGCGATGAAATCGGCGCTTACCTGATGGTCGACATGGCGCACTATGCCGGGCTGATTGCGGCGGGCGTGTACCCGTCGCCGGTCGGCATCGCCGACTTCATCACCTCCACCACCCACAAAACCTTACGTGGTCCGCGCGGCGGTCTGATCCTGGCCAAAGCACAATACGCTGCGCTGCTGGACAAGACGATTTTCCCGGTTTATCAGGGCGGGCCGCTGATGCACGTCATCGCAGCCAAGGCCGTGGCGTTCAACGAAGCCCTTGGCGATGGGTTCAAGCATTACCAGCAACGGGTGATCAACAACGCCCGAACCATGGCCAACACCCTGACCCGTCGTGGTTTGCGCGTGGTGTCCGGCGGCACCGACTGCCACATGTTCCTACTTGATCTGCGCTCGATGAACATCACCGGCAAAGATGCCGAAGCGCTGCTGGAAAGCACCCACATCACGCTAAACAAAAACGCGATTCCAGACGACCCGCAGAAACCGGCGATCACCAGCGGCATCCGCATTGGAACGCCAGCACTGACGACCCGTGGCTTTGGCGAGGCAGAGTGTGCTGAAGTGGCGAATCTGATCGCCGACCTGCTGGAACAACCGAACAACGCGGCACTGCTGGATAACACCCGGCGCAGGGTGATGCACTTGTGTGAATGTTTTCCTGTGTATCTGCTGAGTTGATTGCTGGAGGAGCCTACCGGGCACCTATGGGCTGCCCGTCAAGTTTGTGATCACCGGTGGTGAGGGGTGAATCGCCCCGGATTCTCTAGACACCTTGCAACTTCTCATGAAGTTGGCCATCTGCTCATAGTACTCGCCAGAAAGTCCAGCCCGTGGCCGGCGGTCTGCCAGTAAGGTGGATCCATGGAGTGGAAGGCGTGGTCACGGTTATAGCCTTCGGCAAATTCGAGCCGCGGAAGGTTTTCGACGTAGGAGCCGGACAGGCGCTGTCAGGCGGCAATGCCACCTGCCCGGCCTGACCCAGGACTGTGCGGCCCTGCTTCTCGAAGCTCGACACACCCACATGACTCGGATGTCTGCATCCAGTAGGTGAGCGTGGTCTCGTTGTGAATGCTACCGGTGTCGGCGAGGATCTCAACTTGGAGCCATTCCCACACCTCAGGTGTAGGCGTCAGGCGGATACCGAAGTCAGACCGTTCGGATAGTTCAAGCAGTGACGCAGGAGGGTATGGCCTGTCCATGGATCACCTCGCGCTTGAATTAGTGTGGCGTTACCGGTATTGGTCAGGGGCAACCAAATGCAGGAAGCACGGCAGTGATCAGCATTCGAGAAGCAACCATGGAAGACATCCACATACTTCGTGACCTCGGCATAGAGACGTACCGAGACCATTTCTCTGAAATCTGGACCGCCGCAGGAATGCAGAACTTCCTAAACGAGGACTTCTCAATCTGCGAACTTCAGAAATCAATCGAATCGCCTGCCCACCATTGCTGGCTCATAGCATTCGACGAGAAAAGTCGAGCGGTAGGCTTTTCAAAGGTCAACTGGTCCAAATTGATCCCAGTGTCTGGTGAGGTTGGTGCTGAGCTTCAGAAAATTTACGTCCTCAAGTCTCAGGCGGGTAAAGGCTACGGGAAGCAGCTTCTGCAGTTCATTCGTCAGTCAGCAGAAAACCGTTGTGAAAGCTCCATTTGGCTGGATGTACTGAAGTCCAACTCCAATGCGCAGCGTTTTTATGAAAGCCTCGGATTTGAGGTACTAGGCGAAATACCTTTTAGTACTGACAAGACTGACATTGGGATGGTTGTGATGTGCTGCGCCCTTTCCCGGTAGGCTCGTTCGATCGCCTCTCAGTCGGGTTGCTTGGTTGTCATAAATTGTCTCAGGTAAGCCTAGAAGCAGAATTGAGAGAGTGGCCCGTTCCCGGTATTGGTAAGAGCCCACACCCTCCAAAGATGGCGAAAATGATCGAATCAAGCTATGTGGTAATTCACTCACATGTCAGCGAATTTCCTGAACCTATGATCCTCCGAACTGGGGATGGGGTTTTGGTTGGGGAGCGATATGAGGGGCCCGAAGGCTGGCCTGACTGGTATTTATGCACTGTCCCTGGGCAAGAACCTGGCTTTGTACCCGAGCAACTCCTTGACCGCCAAGTGGATGGCTCCGCAAAGATGCTGGAGGACTTCACCAACAGAGAGTTGAATGTTGTCGAGGGACAAATACTGCAAGGTAATCGTCAACTGAACGGCTGGTTATGGGCAGTACGGGTTTCAGACGGTGCGACTGGGTGGGTTCCCTTAGACAACATAAGGCTGCAAGGTTGAATCACCTCTGGTTTCGCAGAAACCGTGGAATGAGTAGTGGCAGTCAACGTCATGACTCTTCTCCAGATTTGTTCGCGCCACGATTTGGAGCATTCGAAAACGTGGCGCGGATTACTTGCTCCGGTGCTCGATACCACCAGGCGCCTTGTCACAGTGCAGGCAGTGGCCGGAGCGCTGCCCCAGGCGTTCGTTGAACAGACCATGGCTGCGCGGTGGCGGCATGAATCAGCGCGAACAGTTCGAAGCCCTACCCACTTTCGTGGGAAGAGCAGTCGATTCTGTTCGCCGAGCTTCCGGCGCACCTTCAGACCATGGCCATGTTCAAGGTCAACACCGAGTACCGGGAGCAGGAATTCTGCAAACTTCAGTGGAGGTGGGAGATTGCGGTACCGGAACTGGGAACGAGCGTATTCCTGATCCCGGCAGGTTTTGGAGGAAGGAGCGCCAGGTCCGGCGTGAAAAACCGAGACGAGCGTCTGGTCGTGATGAATGACGCTGCCAAGTCAGTGATCGAGAAGCAGCGCGGCAAGCATCCGCTACGTGTTTCCGTTTGGCAAGCCAGATGGTGAGGGGGATGAAACGACTGTGCACCGCATGAATGACTCGGCCTGGAAGAAGGCGCGGATTCGAGCGGCAAAGAAATGGCAGGAAACGTTCTTGCGGCCGGCACATGACGGCTTTACCAAGATCCGCATTCACGACTTGAAGCACACCGTTGGGAGAAGGCTGCGTGAGGCAGGTGTGACAGAGGAAGATCGGAAAGCGCTGCTCGGCCACAAGAGTGGAAGCATCACTAGCCACTACTCGGCGGCAGAACTGGATCAACTGATTGCGACGGAAAAAAGGTATCAGCAACTGACTCGCGCGCACCAGCGCTGACGATTCTGAAAAGGAGGGAAGCATGAACAAAAACGCCAGGGTCACTCGGAAAGTCACTATGGCAGAAGCAACAAAGCCGCTCGAAAGCGGCTAAGTCATTGAATAATATGGTCGGGACGGAGTGATTCGAACACTCGACCCCTAGCACCCCATGCTAGTGCGCTACCGGACTGCGCTACGCCCCGACTAGGCGTGTTACCTGTTGCTGTTCTCGACGAACGCTCAAGAATATATCGCAAGCTTCTGAAAACTGGAAGTATTTAAAGCAGATATTTATTTCTTGAGGACTACCAGCACATCTTCGAGCTCGGAGATCATCTGGCGGATCATTTGTTTGTATTGGGTGGTGTCGTCTTTGGCTTCGTCGCCGGACAAACGCAAGCGTGCGCCGCCGATGGTGAACCCCTGATCATAAAGCAACGCGCGGATCTGCCGGATCATCAGCACGTCCTGGCGCTGATAATACCGGCGGTTACCGCGGCGTTTGACGGGGTTGAGTTGAGGAAACTCCTGCTCCCAATAACGCAGTACATGCGGTTTTACCGCACATAGTTCGCTGACTTCACCGATGGTGAAGTAGCGTTTGCCTGGGATGACGGGAAGCTCGTCGTTATGACTTGGTTCCAGCATAAGCCTCAACTCGGGCCTTCAACTTCTGCCCTGGACGAAAGGTGACCACACGGCGAGCCGTGATCGGGATTTCTTCTCCCGTTTTCGGATTGCGGCCAGGCCGCTGGCGTTTGTCCCGAAGGTCGAAGTTGCCGAAACCGGACAACTTCACCTGTTCGTTGTCTTCAAGAGCGTGCCTGATTTCTTCAAAAAACAGTTCGACCAATTCCTTGGCCTCCCGTTTGTTCAGGCCCAGCTCTTCATACAGACGTTCCGCCATTTCAGCTTTCGTCAGAGCCCCCATACGTCACTTCCTTAACGTGGCGTTCAACCTTTGTTCGAGCGAGGTGAGGATGTTTTGCGTCGTGGTATTCACCTCATCGTCATTAAGAGTGCGCGATGGATGCTGCCAGGTCAAGCCAACTGCAAGGCTTTTTCTATGAGGATCAATGCCTTTACCCTGATAAACGTCAAAGAGCCTGAGGTCTGTCAGCCATTCGCCTGCATTTTCACGGATTACATCCATGACGGCACTGGCGGCAACGCCTGCATCAGCCAGCAACGCGAGGTCACGGCGTACTTCAGGAAAGCGCGATAACTCGTGGAATTTAGGCATTTTGCCCAAGGCCACTTCACCCAATACCAGCTCGAAGACGAACACCGGACGGTCGAGACCGAGGATTTTCGACAACTCCGGGTGCAGCGCGCCGATGAAACCGACTTCACGGCCTTCTCGCTCAATGCGCGCGGTTTGACCCGGGTGCAATGCCGGGTGGCTGCCCGGGGAGAAGGTGAATGAGTCCAGTGCACCGGCGAAGCCCAGCACTGCTTCCACGTCAGCCTTGACGTCGAAGAAATCCACCCCATCACGGCCCTGCGCCCAGCCTTCCGGCAGACGGCTGCCGCAGACTACACCGGCGAGCATCGGCTCTTGCTTCAGGCCTTCGAGCTGGCCGACAAAACGCAGCCCGCTTTCGAACAGACGCACGCGATCCTGCTGACGGTTCAGGTTGTGCTGCAAGGCCTTGACCAGACCAGGCCACAAGGACGAGCGCATGGCTGCCATGTCGTTGGAGATCGGGTTGGCCAGCAGCAGCGGTTCAACGCCCGGATTGAACAGTTCGAACTGTTTCGGATCGATGAAGCTGTAGGTGATCGCTTCCTGGTAACCACGGGCTACCAGCAGACGACGCAACTCAGGCAGGTCGCTACGGGCTTCGGCCTTGGCTTGTGGTGCCAGGCGCGCTTGCGGGTAACGGACCGGCAGACGGTTGTAACCGTACAGGCGGGCCAGCTCCTCGATCAGGTCGACTTCCAGGCTGATATCGAAGCGATGGCTTGGCACTTCAACGCGCCACTGCCCTGCACCGTCCGCCGAGATGGTCAGGCCCAAGGCGCTGAGCAACCGCTCAACCTCGACTGGATCCATTTCCATGCCCAGCATCTGGGTGATGCGCTGGGCACGCAGGGTGATCGGCGCGATCGACGGCAGGTACTGCTCGTTAACGGTCTCGATAATCGGGCCGGCTTCGCCGCCGGTGATGTCCAGCAGCAGGCCAGTGGCGCGCTCCATGGCTTCACGGGCCAATTGCCAGTCCACGCCACGCTCGTAGCGGTGCGAGGCATCGGTGTGCAGGCCGTAGGAACGGGCCTTGCCAGCGACCGCGATTTGGTCGAAAAAGGCGCTTTCGAGGAAAATGTCCCGCGTCGTGGCGGATACGCCACTGTGCTCGCCCCCCATGACACCGGCAATCGCCAGGGCACGGGTATGGTCAGCGATGACCAGGGTGTCGGCGCGCAGGCCGACTTCCTGACCGTCGAGCAGGACCAGCTTTTCGCCTTCTTCAGCCATGCGAACGCGGATCCCGCCGTTGATTTCGGCAAGGTCGAAGGCGTGCAGCGGCTGGCCCAGCTCAAGCATCACATAGTTGGTGATGTCGACGGCAGCATCGATACTGCGTACATCGGCGCGGCGCAGACGCTCGACCATCCACAGCGGCGTTGGCTTGGACAGGTCGACGTTACGGATGACCCGGCCCAGGTAACGTGGGCAGGCGGCGGGTGCCAGCACTTCTACCGAACGCACTTCGTCGTGCACTGCAGGCACGACAGCCACGACCGGTCGGGTGACAGGAGCGGCGTACAGCGCGCCCACTTCACGAGCCAGGCCAGCCAGGGACAGGCAGTCACCGCGGTTCGGGGTCAGGTCGACCTCGATGCTGGCGTCTTCCAGGTCCAGGTAGACACGGAAGTCCTCGCCCACCGGCGCATCGGCTGGCAGCTCCATCAGGCCGTCATTGCCCTCGCCCACCTGCAGTTCGACTTGCGAGCACAACATGCCGTTGGACTCGACGCCACGCAGCTTGGCTTTCTTGATCTTGAAGTCGCCTGGCAGTTCGGCACCGATCATGGCGAACGGGATCTTCAGGCCCGGGCGCACGTTGGGCGCTCCGCACACGACCTGGAAGGTTTCGGCACCATTGCTGACCTGGCACACGCGCAGCTTGTCAGCGTCCGGGTGCTGCTCGGTGCTCAGCACCTCGCCCACCACGACGCCATTAAACACACCGGCGGCCGGGGTAACGCTATCGACCTCAAGACCGGCCATCGACAGACGAGCAACCAGCTCGTCGCGACTTACCTGCGGGCTTACCCAGCCGCGCAGCCATTGTTCACTGAATTTCATCCTGCTCTCCTAAAAATTCGTTACGACTAGCGAAATTGCGCGAGGAACCGCAAGTCGTTGTCGAAGAACAGACGCAAGTCGTTCACGCCGTAACGCAGCATGGCCAGACGCTCCACGCCCATGCCGAAGGCAAAGCCGGAGAACTCTTCCGGGTCGATGCCGGACATGCGCAACACGTTCGGGTGCACCATGCCGCAGCCCATCACTTCCAGCCAGCCGGTCTGCTTGCAGACGCGGCAACCTTTACCGCTGCACATCACGCATTCCATGTCGACTTCAGCGGATGGCTCGGTGAACGGAAAGTACGAAGGGCGGAAACGCACGGCCAGTTCTTTTTCGAAGAACACCCGCAGGAACTCTTCGATAGTCCCTTTCAGGTCGGCGAAGTTGATATCGCGATCGACCAGCAGGCCTTCGACCTGGTGGAACATCGGCGAGTGGGTGATATCCGAGTCGCTACGGTACACACGGCCTGGGCAGACGATGCGGATCGGCGGCTGTTTCGACTCCATCGTGCGGACCTGAACCGGCGAGGTATGGGTGCGCAGCAGCATGTTGGCGTTGAAATAGAAGGTGTCGTGCATCGACCGGGCCGGGTGGTGGCCTGGGATGTTGAGCGCCTCGAAGTTGTGATAGTCGTCTTCGACCTCAGGGCCTTCGGCAATGCCGTAGCCAATATGGGTGAAGAACTGTTCGATACGTTCCAGAGTCCGGGTAACCGGATGCAGACCGCCTGAGGTCTGACCGCGGCCAGGCAGGGTCACGTCAATGGACTCGGCGGACAGTTTGGCAGCCAGGTCGGCGGCTTCAAACAGCGCCTTGCGCGCATTGAGAACCTCTGTGACACGCTCCTTGGCAACGTTGATCAGGGCGCCGACTTGCGGACGCTCTTCTGCCGGCAAATTCCCCAGGGTCTTCATCACCTGCGTCAATTCGCCCTTTTTACCAAGGTAGTGAACCCGGATTTGCTCCAGGGCATTGATATCTTCAGCGCTTTGCACAGCCTCTAGTGCTTGAGAGACCAGCGCATCCAGGTTTTCCATGTACAGACTCCAGATACAAAATAGGGGAAGAGCTTGAAGGCTCTTCCCCTATTTATGACGTTTAACACCTGGCCCCACAGAGGTGAGGCCGGGTGACTGTCGGGGGTACTTAAGCCAAGGTGGCTTTAGCTTTCTCGACAATCGCAGCAAACGCCGCTTTTTCGTTCACTGCCAGATCAGCCAGAACCTTACGGTCGATCTCGATGGACGCTTTTTTCAGGCCGGCGATGAAGCGGCTGTAGGACAGACCGTTGATACGAGCACCAGCGTTGATACGAGCGATCCACAGAGCGCGGAACTGACGTTTTTTCTGACGACGGTCACGGTAGGCGTATTGGCCTGCCTTGATTACCGCTTGCTTGGCTACACGGAATACGCGCGAGCGAGCGCCGTAGTAGCCTTTAGCAAGTTTCAGAATTTTTTTGTGACGTTTACGGGCAATGACGCCACGCTTTACACGAGCCATGAGTTACTTCCTCTATTCTTGACTAAAATTAACGAAGGCGCAGCATGCGCTCGACTTTTGCCACGTCAGACGGATGCAGCAAGCTGCTACCGCGCAGTTGACGCTTACGCTTGGTCGACATTTTAGTCAGGATGTGGCTCTTGAAAGCGTGCTTGTGCTTGATACCGTTAGCAGTTTTCAGAAACCGCTTAGCAGCACCACTTTTCGTTTTCATTTTTGGCATGTTCGGATACTCCGCATTCAGTTGATAAACATAATCAGAAGGCCTGCCGTGCCCTGATGATTACTTCTTCTTTTTCGGGGCGATGACCATGATCAGTTGGCGTCCTTCCATCTTAGGATGCTGTTCGACCGAACCGTACTCGAGCAAGTCACCTTCAACTCGCTTGAGGAGTTCCATCCCCAGCTCCTGGTGGGCCATCTCACGGCCGCGGAATCGCAAGGATACCTTGGCCCTGTCCCCATCACTCAGGAAACGTACCAGGTTGCGCAGTTTTACCTGGTAATCCCCTTCCTCCGTCCCTGGACGAAACTTGATTTCTTTAACCTGGATCTGCTTCTGGTTTTTCTTGGCCGCAGCAATCTGCTTCTTCTTTTCGAAGATCGATTTGCCGTAGTCCATCAGCTTGCAGACAGGAGGTACTGCATCGGCGGAAATTTCCACCAAATCGAGCTTGGCTTCTTCAGCCTTAAGAAGCGCGTCTTCAATTGACACAATCCCAAGCTGCTCGCCTTCAGCCCCAATTAACCGAACCTCGCGTGCCGAGATATTCTCGTTGATCGGGGCTTTCGGTGCAGCTCGTTTATCTTGTCTCATTTCACGCTTAATAATAATTACTCCGAATCTGGGCGACCACGCCGGGAAACCGCTTGCGCGAGAAACTCAGCGAACTGGGCGACGGGCATCGAGCCCAGGTCAGCACCTTCACGAGTACGCACAGCGACAGTCTGCATCTCGACTTCCCGATCTCCGATAACCAAGAGATAGGGAACCTTGAGCAAAGTATGCTCGCGGATTTTAAAGCCGATCTTTTCATTTCTCAAGTCGGACTTGGCACGAAAACCGCTTTGATTGAGAGTTTTTTCAACTTCAGCGGCAAAATCTGCCTGTTTATCAGTGATATTCATGATCACTGCCTGGGTCGGAGCCAGCCACGCAGGGAACGCGCCCTCGTAATGCTCGATCAGAATCCCGACAAAACGCTCGAAGGAACCCAGGATCGCCCGGTGCAGCATGACCGGGTGCTTGCGACTGTTGTCTTCGGAGACGTATTCGGCTCCCAGACGGATCGGCAGGTTAAAATCGAGCTGCAAGGTACCACATTGCCAGACGCGACCGAGGCAATCTTTTAGCGAGAACTCGATTTTCGGACCATAGAATGCACCCTCACCCGGCTGCAGATCATACGCAAGGCCCGCACTGTCTAGCGCTGCGGCCAGTGCGGATTCGGCGCGATCCCACAGCTCGTCGGAACCGACGCGTTTTTCCGGACGAGTGGACAGCTTCATCTCAACTTCGGTGAAGCCGAAATCGCGATAAACGTCCATGGTCAGCTTGATGAACGCTGCGGATTCGGCCTGCATCTGCTCTTCGGTGCAGAAGATGTGGGCGTCGTCCTGAGTGAAGCCGCGCACACGCATGATGCCGTGCAGCGCACCCGATGGCTCGTTACGGTGGCAGGCACCGAACTCGGCCAGACGCATCGGCAACTCGCGGTAGCTCTTCAGGCCCTGGTTGAACACCTGCACGTGGCATGGGCAGTTCATGGGCTTGATGGCGTAGTCGCGATTTTCCGACTGGGTGGTGAACATGTTGTCGGCGTAGTTGGCCCAGTGCCCGGATTTCTCCCACAGGCTGCGGTCAACGACCTGCGGAGTCTTGATCTCCAGGTAGCCGTTTTCGCGCTGCACCTGGCGCATGTACTGCTCGAGCACCTGGTACAGGGTCCAGCCGTTCGGGTGCCAGAACACCATGCCCGGCGCTTCTTCCTGGAGATGGAACAGGTTCAGACGCTTGCCGATCTTGCGGTGGTCGCGCTTCTCGGCTTCTTCGATGCGCTGGATGTAGGCCGCCAGTTGCTTCTTGTCGGCCCAGGCGGTGCCGTAGACACGCTGCAATTGCTCGTTCTTGGCATCACCGCGCCAGTAGGCGCCAGACAACTTGGTCAGCTTGAAGGACTTCAGGAAGCGGGTGTTCGGCACGTGCGGACCGCGGCACATGTCGACGTATTCTTCGTGATAGTACAGGCCCATGGCCTGTTCGTTCGGCATGTCCTCGACCAGGCGCAGCTTGTAGTCTTCGCCACGCTGGGTGAATACATCGATCACACCGGCGCGCGGAGTGACTTTCTTGATCACGTCGTAATCTTTCTCGATCAACTGGTGCATGCGCTGTTCGATGGCGGCCAGGTCGTCCGGTGTAAAAGGACGCTCGTAGGCGATGTCGTAATAGAAGCCTTCGTCGATGACCGGGCCGATCACCATTTTCGCCGTTGGGTACAGCTGCTTGACCGCGTGGCCAATCAGGTGCGCGCAAGAGTGGCGAATGATCTCCAGCCCCTCTTCGTCTTTGGGCGTGATGATTTGCAGGGTGGCGTCGCTGTCGATGACATCGCAGGCGTCGACCAGCTTGCCGTTGACCTTGCCGGCCAGGGTGGCCTTGGCCAGGCCAGCACCAATGGATGCGGCGACTTCGGCTACGGAGACCGGATGATCGAACGAACGTTGACTGCCGTCGGGAAGAGTAATAGTGGGCATGGCGCCTCCTCTCCTAGTGGTGACCCCTACCAAAGGTCACGTGGGTTGGGATGAGCAGCCAGTACGCGATTCAGTCCAGGCCATCCAATGATGAACGCCTGCCTTACAGCGGCAGGAGCCTTGCGGCCAACCGGGAACCAAACCAGAGTGACTGGAGATCAAATCAGGGTTATTCGGGTATCAACCGCGCCTGGCGAATACATCGTCCAGGGCCTGAAAATCCCCAAGCGTGGGATGCTAGCACAGATGAACGGTCATCGCCGCGCGCGTGTTGCGTTGCCGCGAATTTGTACGGATTTGCCACCTCAAGTGAACTTGAGATGTACGCCTCCCCTCAAATGCCCTGAGAATCGCGACACCTTACTGACCCACAGGAGTTCCCGTCATGCGCCTAATCCGCCTTTTTACCCTTGCCGCGCCATTGGTCATGCTGCTTCCGCTGAGCGCCCAAGCAGCCTGGCCTGCAGGCGAGCGTAATGCCTTCATGAAGGATTGCACTGAGGCTGCCAAGAAGACTATCGGCGAGGCAAACGCCAAGAAACACTGCGCCTGCGGAGCCGACGAGTTGAACAAGAAGTTCACCACCCAGGAAATCACCCAACTGATGAGCAAGCAGACCCCGCCGTCACCTGAACTGGTGAAAAAGGCGCAAGCCGCGATTGCCGTCTGCAAAGCCCAGTAAGCAGCGTTTTGAGCGGGTGTTTTTACCCCAAAAAGCGGCTTGAAACCGCGAAAAAACTGCCAGAACCAACAATTTATGCAGTTTTTACAGCTTTTTTTATCGCTTTTATTTTTGGCTAAAACCCTTGTAAACCGGGGCTTCCAGGCATTTCCAGGGAGAAAGAAAGCGCGACAGCAGGGCAAACCGTGCTGCTGGGGGGGTTCCAAGTCGAACATTTCGACTATGATACCCCGGTGTGCCCAGTTGGCCTGAGCAGCACAGTACTACTGAAAATATATGTTTCTTGGAGATACACCATGTCTAATCGCCAAACCGGCACCGTTAAATGGTTCAACGATGAAAAAGGCTTCGGCTTCATCACTCCTCAAGGTGGCGGTGACGACCTGTTCGTACACTTCAAAGCTATCGAAAGCGACGGTTTCAAAAGCCTGAAAGAAGGCCAAACCGTTTCCTTCGTGGCTGAGAAAGGCCAAAAGGGTATGCAAGCTGCACAAGTTCGCCCAGAGTAATTTCCAGGCGCACTAAAAAAACCCCGTCCATGTGACGGGGTTTTTTATGGGCGTTACTTTAGCCGCTACGCTGTCAGCCGCAGTTGACCCGAGTAATTACCAGGCCAGCATCGGTGTTCAGGTTCAAGCGATCGGAACGGTACTCCAGGGTGATCATGTCGTTCGGCCGCAAAATCCGTGCACTCTGCGAGCCGGAGCGGGTGCGAGCCTCTTCCAGCAGTTGTGGCGAAGCTTTCTTGCCGATGGTGAATTCGGCGGCTTTGGCATCACAGCGACCGCTGCCCGCCTCTGCCACTGCGGGGTCTTTTGCCGACTCGGAGGTGCTGCTGCAACCGGCCAACATGACCGCGGCCAGCACAGTACCCAATGACGCGAGCTTCCAAGGCATGAAGCCTCCTTACAATAATTAAGCTGAATTCGTGCGACAACCGACCACCATTGAGGCGTTTGGTTCAGGGTCGCGGCCATCACCTTGCCCTCAAACGCGTCGAGCACGCAAGTTTGCCTGAGCCATCGCGCCCTGTTCAGCGCTCAATCGTCACTGAATATGAACAGGCCTCAATAGACATCAATGTAATCGTAGGGAGGATTGGGCCAGTTCTCCTTCAGCGCATTGAAGATCTGCATGACCCACACTTCATCGCTGGCGGCGATTCGTCCGACGTAACCAGAGCCCTTGGCCCACGTCTCCAGGCGAAACAGCAGGCCGTCGATTTCGCTGCCACCGACAACGCCCGAGGAAATGTAGGCAATACCGCCCTTGGTCACCCGCAATTGGGTGTGTTCATCGTCGCTGGCTGCTGCGAGCAACTGGCGTACCGCCTCCAGGCTCAAGCCGTCTGGGGTGTTCAAATCAATCTGCACAGCAGGGTCCTTGGACAGTGATCAAAGACCAAGTGTCGCATAGCCCTCCTTTGATGCCTAAGTCGGAGTGCCAAATGCGTGACAAAATGGTTAACTCCTCCCTCAGACTTTTCCGACTTCACGAGCGCCATCATGACCACCGTAAGTATCGACGCCGACATCAAAGCCAAATGGCCACAGGGCCATAGCTCCTACAGCCCTGGCAGTCCGGAAGAGCTTGCAATCATCAGTATCGACCTACTGGTCAAGGAACTGGGAGCCGATGCAGCCCACACCTTCATCGCGCAGATTTTCGAGAAGTACCCTTCCGAGCACAAAGGCAGCAGCGCTTTGGAGCGCGAGTAACCCCCGCAGTCTGGCCCCTGCGGGGACAAGCGCTACTTACTTAAGGCGCGCCAGGCGCTCGGTCAGCAGGTCGAAGAAGCCCTGGGCATCGCCGCTTTCCACCCAGAATGCATTTTTCGGGGCCTTGAGGCCGTCATACCAGTCGACGATCGTCTGGCCGAAGGTCGGACCTTCGCGACTGTCGACCACGACGTTCACGTCACGACCACTGAACAGCTCAGGCTTGAGCAGGTAGGCAATCACGGTAGCGTCGTGCACCGGACCGCCCGTCATGCCGTAGTGCTCCATGTCGCCCTTGACGTATTCATTGAGAATATCGCCCACCAGTTTGCTGGCCTTGTTGTTCAGCGTGGCAATCTGCTGCAGGCACGCCTCGCTGGTGAGGATCTTGTGGGTCACGTCCAACGGCAGGTACGTCAGCTTCACGCCACTCTTTTGCACCACCTCGGCCGCCTGCGGATCGGCGAACAGATTGAACTCGGCCACCGGGGTGATGTTGCCGCCATTGAAGTGGGCACCGCCCATCACCACCACTTCCTTGATGCCCTGCGTGATGTCCGGGGCCTGGATCAACGCCAGCGCCAGGTTGGTCTGAGGCCCCAGCATGGCGATGGTAATGCTGTGGGGCTTAGCTGCACGCAGGGTGTCGATCAGGTAGTTGACCGCATTGCCTTCGGCCAGCCCGGCCTTGGGCTCATGCACCGCCACCCCGGACAAGCCTTCCTTGCCATGAATGTCCTCGGCATAGATCGGCGTGCGCAGCAGCGGCTTCGGCGCACCGGCATACACCGGCACCTCTTCACGCCCTGCCCACTCCCGGGCCAGCCGCGCGTTACGCGAGGTCTTGTCCAGGCGCACGTTGCCAGCCACGGTGGTCAGGGCGCGAATGTTCAGCTCCTCGGACGATGCCAGGGCAAACAGCAGCGCCACCACGTCGTCGGCACCCGGGTCGGTGTCGATGATCAGGTCAATCCTGGGCGCCGCGTGCGCGCCTGTAGCGGTAAGCAAGGACAAAAGCAGCAGGTTCCTGAGCAAATGATGGATCTGTTGAGCATAGCGGTGCATGGCGCACTCCTTGTGCGTGAATGAAACGGATCAGGTTTAGAACGTCACCCCGGCCACCAGAACGATATTGCAGTAGGGCTGGCATTCGCCGGTGCGCACAATCGCCCGCGCCTGGCGGCTGAGTTGCTTGAAATCGTCATGACTGAGCACGCGCCGCTCGCCGATCGCCCCCTGCCCCGCCAACGCGTCGAGTACCGGCAGTGCCGGCGGCTGCTTGAGCAGGAGCTCTTCGGCCAGCACGTGGCTTTCCACCTGCATCTCGCTGAGCACCACCTGCAAGGTGCTGACAAAGTCAGGGATACCCTGGGTTAGGGCCAGGTCGATCAATTCGACGCCGGGCGGCACCGGCAGGCCGGCATCGCCGATCACCAGCATGTCGCCATGCCCCAGTGAGGCGATCAGGCGCGACAGGGCGACGTTGAGCAGTGGGGTCTTTTTCATGGGGCGCTGAATCCTTGAACGTCGGACAGGCGAGGAATCGAAGGTTGCGCACCGGCACGGGTCACCGACAGCGCAGCCGCCACCTGACCAAAACGAATGGCCTCGGCTTCGCTTTTGCCGCCGGCCAATGCCGCGGCAAAACCACCGACAAAGGTGTCGCCGGCTGCCGTGGTATCGACCGCCTTCACCCGGGGTGCCGGGAAGTGCTGAAAACCCTGGCCATTGGCAAACAACGAACCCTCCGCACCAAGGGTGATGATCACCTTGCCAGCCCCCATGGCGATCAACTGGCTCGCCGCGGCCTTGGCCGTCTGCAGAGAGTCCACGGGCAGCCCGCTCAGCGCCGCGGCTTCGCTTTCGTTGGGAATCAGGTAGTCGATGCCGCCGTACCACTGCGCCGGTAACGCACCACTGGCCGGCGCCGGGTTGAGGATCACGGTCTTGCCCAGCTCGCGCCCCCGACGCAGCACGTGCCCCACCGTGTCGTATGGCACTTCCAGCTGACAGATCAGCACATCGGCCGCCTGCAGGATGGCGTCGAACTGATCGACCACGGGCGGGGTCAACGCGCCATTGGCACCGGCCACTATCACGATCGAGTTCTGGCTGTGATCATCGACCACAATCAGCGCCACGCCACTACTGCCCTCGACAGTGCTGAGCGCCTGGCAATCAATCTGTTCGGCCAGCAGCGCCTCGCGCAGCTGCGTGCCATAGGCATCGCTGCCGACACAACCGACCATTGCCACCTGCGCGCCCAGGCGCGCCGCAGCCACCGCCTGGTTGGCCCCCTTGCCGCCCGAAACCGTGGTGAACGACTGGCCGATCAAGGTTTCGCCGCCCCGGGGCAAGCGCGGCGCGCGGGTTACCAGGTCCATGTTCAAACTGCCTACAACCACTACTTTCGCTGGCATGTATCGATACTCATCAAGTCACTTCAGCGCAAAGAGTCGAAGACGCCGGACAACGGCGCAGTCGACTCCCGCAGGACAATGCTGGGCGTCACGATCTGCTGATCGGTCGCCAAGTGGGGAGCCGCGATCCGGCGCAACAGCACCTGCGCCGCCATCTCTCCCAGTTGCAGGATCGACTGGCCGACCGTAGTCAGCGCCGGGTAGACGTAGCGGCTCATTTGAATGTCGTCAAAACCGATCACCGACAGCTCGCTCGGCACCCGGATGTTACGTTCAGCGGCCGCGCGCAGCACGCCGATGCCCATCATGTCGTTGCCGGCGAAAATCGCCGTGGGCGGGTTGCTCGCCAGCAATGTGGCCGCCGCGTTGTAACCGCCGGTGCTGGTGAAATCGCTTTCGAGCATGCGCTCGGTCGGCACTTGCACCCCCGCCTCTTTCAGCGCCCGGCAGAAACCGGCCAGGCGCATCTGGGCCACACTGGTGTGCGCCGGACCGCCGATGCTGGCGATGTCACGATGCCCCAGCTGCAGCAAGTGCCGGGTCGCCAGGTAGGCACCGTATTCGTGATCGATGCGCACCAGGTCCGCATCCAGCCCTTCCAGCCCGCGGTCGACAATCACCATCGGCGTGCGCACGCCCGCCAGGCCCTGGGCCAGCCCGCTATCGCCACCGGCGGAGGCGACGATCAGGCCATCGATGCGTTTTTCCAGAAGCACCCGCAGGTAGCTGCGCTGCTTGTCCGGGTTATCGTCGGAGTTGCACAGAATCACGCAATAGCCATTACGCTCGCAGTAGTCCTCAATGCCCCGGGCCAATTCCGCGAAGTACGGGTTGAGGCTGTTGGGCACCAGCAGGCCGATGGTCGCGGTGGTCTTGGCCTTGAGCGAGCGAGCCACAGCGCTGGGCACGTAGTCCAGGCGCTGGATCGCCGCCTCGACTTTCAGCCGCACCTCTTCACTCACCGGCCGGGTCTTGTTCAGCACATGCGACACCGTGGTATAGGAAATCCCCGCCAGCGCCGCTACATCCTTGATCGTTGCCATGCTTAGCTCCGGCGCTGGGCGCGTTGGCTGCGATAGGTGTCTAGCACCACCGCAATCACAATCACGGCACCGGTAATGATGCGCTTGGTCGGCTCACTGGCGCCAATTTGCGCGAGCCCGGCGGCCAACACGGAAATGATCAGCACGCCGAAGAAAGTGCTGATCACCGAACCGCGCCCACCCATCAGGCTGGTGCCACCAATCACCACGGCCGCGATGACTTGCAACTCAAGGCCGGAGCCGGCATTCGGGTCCGCTGCCTCCAGGCGCGAGATCTGGAACAGCGCCGCGACTCCCGCCAGCAAGCCCATCAGGCTGAACACCAGAATCTTATAGGGTTTGGGATTGATCCCCGCCAGGCGCACCGCCTCTTCGTTGGTGCCAATGCCGATCAAGTAGCGACCAAACACGGTGCGGGTCAATACCGCCTGGGCGATGAAGATGATCAGCAACGCGATGATGAACGACGGCGAGATCCCGAAGGCAATCGGGTTGGACAGCCAGGCAAAGGCATCGCCGATGTAGGCAGTGCGCGAGCCGGTCATCTGGTAGGCCACGCCGCGGGCCATTTCCAGCACCCCCAGGGACACGATGAACGAGGGAATGCGCCAGGCCACGGTGATCGAGCCGGTAATGGTCCCGGCCAGTGCCGCAGCGGCCATGCCCAGCAGCGCTGCCGGCAGGACACTCCAGCCCCAGCCGAGGATTGCCACGCTGACCGTGGACGCCGCCAGGGCCAGCACAGAACCCACCGACAGGTCGATTCCGCCGATGATCAGCACGAACGTCATGCCGACCGCCAGCACCATCAGGTCGGGAATCTGGTTGGCCAGGGTGCTGAAGGTGTCGTACGACAGGAAATGACTGCTCAGCACCGAGAACAGCGCAATCATCGCCAGCAAGGCCCCCGCCAGGCCCAGGTAAGTACCCAGGCCGTAAAAGTTGCCACTACGTTTGCCAGCGGACACTGCAGTTTTCATGGAAGATCCCTAGGCGCTGCTTCGTTGAGCAACGCATCACGTTTTTGGTAGCCGGCAAAAGCGGCAGCAAGCAAATCATCCTGGGTCCAGCTGTCGCGCTCAAAGGTCTCCACCAGGCGCCCCGCCGACAACACGCCGATACGGTCACAAATCAGCATCAGCTCACGCAGGTCACTGGACACCACCACCAGCGCCTTGCCTTGGCGCGTCAGGTCGCCGAGCAAGGTGTAGATATCGAACTTGGCCCCCACGTCGATGCCGCGAGTCGGTTCGTCGAACATCAGCACCGAACACTCACGCTCGAGCCAGCGGCCGATCACCACCTTCTGCTGGTTACCACCGGACAACTCGCCCACCAACTGGCTCGGGCTGGAACTGCGAATGCGCATAGCATCGATCTGCCGTTGCGCCAGTGCGGTCTCCGCACCCGGATTGACGACCCCGCCCCTGGAAATCTCCGGCATGTTGCCCAAGGCAATATTGGCGCTGATCGACTGCGTCAGCAGCAAGCCCTCGCCCTTGCGGTCCTCGGTGATCAGCGCGATTCCGTGACCCACCGCATCGGCCGGCGAGCGGATACTTACTACCTGCGCAGGGGAACCCAGGGCCACGGTACCGCTGTCCGCTGCGTCGGCGCCGAAAATCAGGCGCAACAGCTCGGTACGCCCAGCCCCGATCAAGCCGGAAATGCCGAAGATTTCTCCTGCGCGCACCGTGAAGGACACATCCAGCACCTTGTCCGCCCGGCTCAATCCCTGGACCGTGAGTGCCGGCGCACCGATCTGCCGCGACCCCAGGTCAATGTGCTCGCCCAGCTCGCGGCCGACCATCAGGTTGACCAGTTGCTCGCTGTTGTAGTTGGCCATTGGCTCGACGCAGACCAATTGGCCGTCGCGCAATACCGCAATGCGCTGGGCCACACGGGCCAGTTCTTCGAGGCGATGGGAGATATAAATGATCGCTACGCCCCGGGCTTGCAGGCGACTGATCTGTTCGAACAGCATCTCGACTTCACGGGCCGTCAGCATGGCTGTCGGCTCGTCGAGAATCAGCACGTGGCAGTCACCAATCAGGTTGCGGGCGATTTCAACCATTTGTTGATGACCGATGCCCAACTCCCCCACCAGCGTGTCCGGGTCGATCGCGTCAAGGCCGACTTGCGCCATGGCCTCAATCGCTGCACTGCGCAGGCGCTTGTGACTGATCCAGCCGCCGTTGCTAGGCAGGTTGTCGAGGAACAGATTCTCCGCCACCGACAAGGTCGGCAGCAGGTTGAGTTCTTGCATGACCATGCGGATCCCCAGGGCTTCGGCCTGAGCACGACTGCCCGGGCGGTACTCCTGGCCCTGGAACTGCATATGCCCGGTCGTCGGGGTGACCAGGCCACCGATGATCTTCGACAACGTGCTTTTGCCGGCACCGTTCTCACCGGTCAGCGCCAGCACTTCGCCACGCATCAGCGTCAGGTCGATGCCGCTCAACACCGGTTGCGCATACGTCTTGCCGATACCGCTGACCGCAAGAACCGCGTTCGAGGCACTCACTGACATAACAAACTCCCCATGCGCCCGCCCGCACGGGCGAGCGTCATTGTGATGCCAGATGGGTTATTGGGTGACCAGTTCAACCGGCGTTTCGATCACGCCCAAGGGGCCACTGTCGATTTTTTCGCCCTTGAGGATTTTCAACGCGGTTTCGATGCCAAACACTGCCTGCTTCGCCGCGAACTGGTCGGCGGTGGCCAGGACACGACCGTCCTTGAGCATCGGCTTGATGGCATTGATGTTGTCATAGCCCACCACTTGCACCTTGCCTGCCTTGCCAGCGGCTCGCACCGCGGAAACGGCGCCTACCGCCATGCTGTCGTTACCGGCCAGCAGGGCCTTGATCTGTGGGTATTCGCTGAGCATCGAGGAGGCAACCTGATTGCCCTTGTTGATCTCCCAGTCACCGGACTGCAGCGACACAACCTTGATCTGCGCCGCCTCCATCGCGTCCTTGAAGCCCGCGGTACGTGCCTGGGCATTGGTGGTGGTGGAAACCCCCTCGATGATGCCGACTTCGTCACCGGCCTTCAGTTGCTTGGCCAGGTACTCCCCGACCAGACGCGCGCCCTTGCGGTTGTCCGGGCCGACAAAAGGCACGCTGATGTTCTTGCTCTTGAGCACATCCGGGTCGAGCTGGTTATCAATGTTGATCACCGTGATACCGGCGTCCACGGCCTTCTTGATCACCGGCACCATGGCCTTGGAGTCGGCGGGTGCGATCACTAGCGCGTTGACCTTGGAAACGATCATCTGCTCGACGATGCGAATCTGGTTGGCGGTGTCGGTTTCGTCCTTGATCCCGTTGGAGACCAGTTCAAAATCACCCGAGTGTTCTTTCTGGTAGGCCTTGGCGCCATCTTCCATGGTCAGGAAGAACTCGTTGGCCAGGGATTTCATGACCAGGGCGACTTTGGGTTTTTCGGGGGTGTCGGCAAAAGCCGAAGAGAGGGGCAAAGCGGTGGAGGCGGCAGCCAGCATAGCGACAGCAAGAAGACGTCCAGCGAATGGCAGCTTCATGGGTTCACTCCGATCTTATGATTATTGTGAGCAACGCGTGCATCGCCAGCAGCGCCACAGCCATCGCTGCTGTTCACAGGCACCACTGCGCAAACGTTTGCGTAGACCGAACTATGGGAAACCTGCTGCCATTTGTCAACGACTCACCAATGCCTGAACACTCAAGCCGTGGTGTTGACCAGTCCACCCGAAGTCGAACCTTTGCCCAGCTCCTTGGCGAGGGCCGCCGCGGTCTCCATCAGCGCTGCGCTGGTCGAGGCGATCTGCCCTTGAATGCCCGCCACCACGGTGGCCTTGGTTTCGGGCGCCGGATAAGACGCAGCCTGGGCAGCGGCCAACTGTTCCTGTTGTTTTTGCAACAATGCCTGCAGTTCCTTCATGCGCTTTTGCAGGGTTTGCACCAGGGTATTGCCGCCGGACTCTTGCGAAGACGGACTTGACTCGGCCTGCAGCCTGGAACTGACCACCGGTTTGCCTGCGCCCTGCTCCTCGACAGCCAACACGTCGCCCGGGGCATCTGCCAGCGCTTTGTCCGACGCCTGGACAACCACCAAAGGTCTTTCGTTGATACGAACCGTAAGGCCAGGGGTTGAACCGATTGATGTGGTCATCTGAGCTCCTTGGAAAAATGATCCTTCACGGAGCATCGGCTAGCACCGGGTTTTCTTGAATGCCGTGGTCGAGCAAAGAAGTGGCGCACACGCGCAAGCCGTAGGAATTTTCGGACAACCGAACACTTCTTCCACTCCTGGTCGGGATTCCGGACACGCCTCGTTACATCAAAGCTCAACAAATCAATTAATACCTTATAAATCAATTACTTATAAGTAATCGAATTCTCGCACAAGGCTGGTACAAATCCTGCTCTAACCCGCTACCCCCGGCATACAGATCGGCCTGGGGGAATCTAGATGAACCTGCATCAGCACCGTCATCACTATTAGAGAGAAAATAATGAAATCTGCCTTCAACACCCTTGTTCCGGGCGCCTTGGCCCTCCTGCTGCTTCTGCCGACAGCCCTGCAGGCAAAAGAAGTCGCCAACCAGCAAAAACTGGCGAATGTGGTGATCCTCGCTACCGGCGGCACCATTGCCGGCGCTGGCGCCAGTGCCGCCAACAGCGCGACCTACCAGGCCGCCAAAGTCGGGATCGAGCAACTGATCGCCGGCGTGCCCGAACTGAGCCAGGTGGCCAATGTTCGCGGTGAGCAAGTGATGCAAATTGCCTCCGAGAGCATCACCAACGAAAACCTCCTGCAACTGGGCCGCCGCGTGGCCGAACTGGCCGACAGCAAGGACGTCGACGGCATCGTCATCACCCACGGCACCGACACCCTGGAAGAGACCGCCTACTTCCTCAATCTGGTGGAAAAAACCGACAAGCCTATCGTCGTGGTTGGCTCAATGCGCCCCGGCACTGCCATGTCGGCAGACGGCATGCTCAACCTGTACAACGCCGTTGCAGTAGCCGGCAGCAAGGACGCACGCGGCAAAGGCGTGCTGGTGACCATGAACGACGAGATCCAGTCGGGTCGTGATGTCAGCAAAATGGTCAACATCAAGACTGAAGCGTTCAAGAGCCCATGGGGCCCGATGGGCATGGTCGTCGAAGGCAAATCCTACTGGTTCCGCCTGCCGGCCAAGCGTCACACCATGGATTCGGAATTCGATATCAAAACCATCAAGAGCCTGCCTGACGTAGAGATCGCCTACTCCTACGGCAACGTCAGCGACACCGCGTACAAAGCCCTGGCCCAGTCCGGCGCCAAGGCGATCATCCACGCTGGCACCGGCAATGGCTCGGTGTCTTCGCGCGTCGTGCCGTCCCTGCAAGCTCTGCGCAAGGATGGCGTGCAGATCATTCGCTCTTCCCATGTCAATGCCGGCGGTTTTGTCCTGCGCAACGCAGAACAGCCAGACGACAAGTACGACTGGGTCGTGGCGCATGACCTGAACCCGCAAAAAGCTCGGATTCTAGCCATGGTTGCCCTGACCAAGACATCGGACAGCAAAGAGCTGCAACGGATGTTCTGGGAATACTGATTGAGTGCGTGCGGCCCGCCCGGGTTGCACGCTTACCCTCCTGACTCGCCCGTCCGGGCGAGTCAGCGCCAGCCCTGGCGCAAGCACTGCAAAAAAACCAGCCAACGTACACCAAAACACAAAACCTGCGGTCTGAGGATTTTCTTGAATTTTAAGCAGTTGCGAAAATGCTTACAGTTAAATACTGTATGCACGTACAGCTTAATAAGGACTCTCCCGTGGCCACTTCCCAAGCAAACAGCAACCCACCCGGTTCTTACGAAAGAATGGGTTTACGCATTCAAAAAATCATCAACTCGCCGAACGCGCAAAAAGCCAAAGCCGCACTGATCTTCCGCCTCCCCGATGAGCCGGTCGATGAGTGGGAACGACTGCTCGAAGAAATCGCCGAGAACGACAATGTCACCCTCGCCCATCGCGACGACGGTGGCGTGCAGATTTTCTGGGTCGTGCCGAAGGAAGATTGAGTCGATGATGGTTCGTTGTTTTGCTTTGCTGCTGCTCCTGGTGGCGGCCGGCGCACACGCGCAGGCGCCACGTACATTTAACGAAGCGAAAAAGATCGCCTGGACGCTCTACGCACCGCAGTCCACCGAGTTCTACTGCGGCTGCAAGTACACCGGTAATCGGGTCGACCTGGCGGCCTGTGGCTACGTACCCCGGAAAAACGCCAACCGCGCAGCACGCATTGAATGGGAACACATAGTGCCGGCCTGGCAGATCGGCCACCAGCGCCAGTGCTGGCAGGAAGGTGGACGGCAGAACTGCACCCGCCATGATCCAACTTACCAGCGCGCCGAGGCCGACTTGCACAACCTGGTACCCAGCATCGGCGAGGTGAATGGCGACCGCAGCAATTTCAGCTTCGGCTGGCTGCCGGTCCAAAGCGGGCAATATGGTTCATGCTTGACCCAGGTCGACTTCAAGGCCAAGAAAGTCATGCCACGCCCATCCATCCGCGGCATGATTGCCCGCACTTACTTCTACATGAGCAAGCAGTACGGCCTGCGCCTGTCCAAGCAGGATCGGCAATTGTACGAAGCCTGGAACAAGACCTACCCGGTGCAAGTCTGGGAGCGCCAGCGCAACCAGAAGGTGGCTTGCGTCATGGGTCGCGCCAATGAGTTTGTCGGTCCGGTCGACATGAAGCGCTGTAGTTAAGACCAGGCCCGGGGTCCCCCACCCCGGGCCCCAGACAGGCTAGCTTCCGGCTTTGTTGTGACGCCAGTACCCCATGAGGTTGAGCATTTGCCGAGGAACCTGCCGCTCACTGACCAGATACTTGCGCAGACTCATGACGGCAGCACTCTCCCCGGCGATCCAGGCATAAAAAACCGTGCCCTGTGCGGAACCGGTTTCCCAGAGAATCTCCTGGTCGACATCAATGTCGGGCAATGCCCTGTGGTCGCCGGCTGCAAGGTTGAAATCCGGTAATTGGGCGTGCTGCACGGCCTCAACCATCAGCATGCCCGCAGCGACAGGCGCACACTCATCACGGATCAGCCATTGCACATCCAGCCCCGGCCACTGGGGCACCGGCAATCGATCGGCAGCCGTTTGCACTTCGAAAAACGCCTGAGTCGCTGGCTGCGCCTGCTGCCCAGCCAACGCTTCAAGTATGCCCAGTGCGGCCGGCAGCGCGGTGGCGTCGGCCATCAGCAGCAGTTGCCCCAGCCCCACGGGTGGCTTCCATTCAAAACCACCGGTTTGCTCGGCACTGAAACGTCGGTCAGGTGCAACGATCTGTAGACTCGCACCCGGCTGGGCATGCAGCGCCCAGCGTGAAGCCGGCCCCGTTTCGCCGTGCAAGACAAAGTCGATATCCACCTCGCCTTGGGTAGGGCGAAGGTGGCGAATGGTGTAGGTGCGCATTGCCGGGCGCTGCGCCAGGGGGAGGGAACGGTAGCCGGTGTGCCAGTCCGCATCATGGACCAGCCTGGCAAGACTGCCATCGGCGGCCGGGAAAAACAGCTTTACCCGCTGATCCGGTGCCCAAGTGGCCATGCCGGTCACCATGGGCCCGGCCAGCGTCACTCGCATCAGATGCGGGCTCAGCACCTGCTTTTGTTGCAGGACGGCGTCGAACACGGTGTAAGGGGCAGCGCGGGCCATGGGAACCTCCCTTGAAGGTGATGAGTCGTTATCCCTATAGACGGATAACACTGCTCACTCTTTAGGCAGGCATTACTTGGCGCTGTTGTGCTCGATGACCAGGGTCTCGATATTCTGCTTCTTTGCCTTGACCAGGGCGGCGGCCACCTGAGCCTGGCGACTTTCGGCATCAGCCTTGGAATTGAAGGGCCCTACCAGCACACGTTGTTTGCCGTCTTGCGTGACGACGTAGGAAACAAAGCTATGCTCGATCAACCACCCGGTCAGGTCACTGACGGCCTGCGGAGTCGAACCTTGCACCAACACATCCCACTGCGGCACAGCGACCTCTGCCGGGCTGGCAACCACCGGCGCCTGAGGCTTCTTCGCCCCCTGCCCGACCTGCTCACCGCACCCGGTCAGCGCCAATACCGCGATCACCCACATCAATTTGCGCACAGCTTTTCCCTCTGAATGCCAAAGGCGCAGATCTTATCACTCAAAAATGCCTCTCAACCCAAGCAAACAGGGGATAAAACAACGAGAATGATGATTGCAGGCTCTGTATAGTCGCACCCCGGGAATTAATGCAGCGTCTACGCGTCAGAAAGAAGCACCCAAACCGTGACACTTCGCACTAATCTATACGTATTACCGACATCTGTACGTGAGTCAGGTGCCCTACAAAGCTATCAAGGAGAAGATCATGCTGATACTCACCCGCAAAGTCGGTGAAAGCATAAACATCGGTGACGACATTACCATCACCATTCTGGGCGTTAGCGGCCAGCAGGTCAGAATTGGTATCAATGCCCCGAAAGACGTTGCGGTGCATCGAGAAGAAATCTACCAGCGCATCCAGGCAGGCCTGACTGCACCGGAAAAACCGCAAACCTGAGCCTGAACAGCAATCAGAAGCCAGCCTGCTTGTTTGAGTAATGGCTGGCTAAAGATTCTGTGCACTGCATAGGTTCTGGCCGCGCCCTATCCGACCTCATGCCCCCCAACAACGTCGATACTAACGGGACAACCCCAGGCGACGCTGTCAGCCGATTCTCTTTTCTCCCGTCGGAACCGTCGTCAGAGCAACCCTCAGCCGAATGTCACTGCGCGCGCCACGCCCGTGGCCGCGATGACCATCAACACGATCAACAACGCCTCGACATGACAGATCCTGGCAAACAGCGCAGTGCGCCCGGCGTCGATCGGAGCCTGCCGCCCCAATGCAATACGCCACTTGATCAACGCCAGCATGGGCGCAATTTCCAGCAGCACAATGATGATGAACAACGTCATTTTCAGGTGGAACAATGGCTGGTGCAGATAGTAGTCCGTCCCTTTTTCGTATCCGCCAAAGGCCCGCAGCCCTCCCGTCAGCAACAAGATGATCGCCGAAACACCCCAGACGTTATCGGCCAGCAAAACACTGCGGGCCCCGTTGCCATCCGGCATCACTCGGCGAAAAGCCGCGGCACGTGCCAGCACGGCCCACAACGCGAGGGCATAGGCCAGCAGGTGAACCGCCGCCAGCAACCAGTGAACAGCCATAGCCTGGACTCCCCTTCTGAACGGAAAAACGCTCCGTCAGTAGTAGCCCATTGCGCTGGACTTCGCCTGCCAGGCGCTGATCGCTGCGCCATTGAAAACAGCACGCTCGATCATTCCCCCAGAACAAAAAGACTTGTCCTACATCCTGATAGCCGTAACGGACCTATGATTACCTGATCACCGCCGCAAGGATTTGCAACACTTGTGATCACCTACGCTGCCATCGCATTTTCCACCTTGGTCGTCATCACACTCGGCATGGCTTTCTGTGGCTGGTACCGCCATCTAAGTCATGAGGAGAACGACCGGTTGTCTTCCCGCAGCGAACAGGCAAAACCTTCGTTAAAAACGGTTGCCCATCGGAATTCCAATCCACGACCTTGAGCTGATGGCAGTTTGCCGCTATTGCTTAGACTCACCATCACGCGGGTCAGAGGAGGCGAGCATGGTTCCAAGATATGTTGTAGTGCCGGCGATTCCGGTCGAGACCCAATCCGTGCGCGGAGGGAAACACTCCTACTGCCAGACATCCCCCACCGGATTCAACCTCTACGACAACCAGGACAAGCTGCGCTTGCAACAGGCCTACCCGAGCCGCCTGGAGGCTGAGGCCGAATGCGCCAGACTCAATACCGAACGCCTGCGAACCTCGCTCGACACGCACCTTCAAGTCGGCGGCGCCTGAAACCGGGGTTCCTCAACGGCGACAAAGGCTGTCCGCTAAACACCTGACCTGCTGAGTAGCGGCCTCGCGAGCAGGCAAATCCTGCACCTCACCCAGGATAGTTTTCTCGATAATCACCGCGTGGGAATCACTGATCCCGATAAATTGCAGCCAGGCCGCCACGTAAGGCTCCTGGAAGTCGAAATACTGTGCCGGCGTGCTCGACCGCGGCGAAAAATCCAGTCCGCGGGCGTAGACCACCACGGCCTTCTTGTTGTGCAGCAAGCCATACAAGCCACGCTCAGGATCGAACCCGAACAACAGGTCTTTCTGCGACACCAGATCGATGAAGTGCTTGAGCTTGTAGGGGATACTGAAATTCCAAAGCGGCACGGACAGCACCAGCAGGTCCGCGCGATGCAGCGGTTCGGCCAACGCCCTCAAGGTGCTCCAGGCGGCTTGCTGCGCGGGCGTCAAGGCTGTGCCTGCGAGCCCGGCATACTTGGCGTCCATGGCATGCTGATCAAACTCCGGGAGCGCCATAGCCCACAGATCGAGGGTGACGATCTCGGTGTCCGGGTGATGCTCCTGATAACGGCTGATGAAGCTGCGGGCAACCTGCAGGGAGGCCGAACGCTGTTTACGGGGAGAACATTCAATATGCACGAGCCTAGCCATGGATGACCTCAAGAGTGGGAATCTGGAGGCCATTGCAACATAGCGCCAATTAAAATATAAATCGTGATTAACTACCGTATTGATCACGAATTTAACTATGTTCGACATTCTGCTACTCAAAACCTTTGTCACCGTGGTCGATGAAGCCGGCTTCAGCCGCGCCGCCGAGAAACTGAGCCTGACCCAGTCCGCAGTCAGCGGGCATTTACGCCGCCTGGAAGACCAGGTCGGCAAACCGCTGCTCAAGCGCACGACCCGCTCACAACAATTGACGCCCGACGGCGAACGCCTGATCGCCTATGCCCGCACGATCCTCGCGCTCAACCGGGATGCCTGGGCGGAACTGACTCGCGCCCCCTTTCACGGGCGACTGCGAATCGGGCTGTCCGAGGATTTTGTCGAAGCACGGCTATTGCGCACGCTGCAAGCTTTCGCCGCGCAGTACCCAGGCCTGGAGATCGATGTACAAGTGGGCATTCCCGGCACCTTGCTCAACCAGATGAAACAAGGCCATCTGGAACTGGTGATAGGTTCGGTGTGCGAAACCCACGAACCGGGTCAACTGCTCTGGCAAGAACCCCTGGTGTGGGCCGGGCCCGCACACCCCCTAACCTCGCTACCGACCCCCCTGCCCCTGGCGCTCTTCCCGGAACCATGCCCGTATCGCGAGGTGGCGCTGACCCGTCTGGCCCAGGCGGGAATCCCTCAGCGCACGGCCATGTCCTGCACCAGCACTGCCGGGTTGCGGGCCGCGGCACTGTCCGGTTTTGCAGTGGCACCGATGGCGACCAGTCAATTGGGCCAGGGGCTGGCGGCACTAGGTGTGGAGCACGGCTTGCCGGACCTGCCAGATGCACAGTTCCGGCTGTTTGCCGCACCTGGAGCGGATCAGTTGATTGTCGCGGCGATTTCGGGACTGATTGTGGAGTATTGCGCGACGCGCAGGGGACTGGAATAGACCAGGCTTGCCCCCCTACAAGGTGATGGACGTAGCCGGATAAAACAGCGTATTAAGCGCCAACAGGACCATCCAGAAGCCGATCTCCAGGGTTTCCGTAATCGGCTGGATACGCTTCACCGCGCCATACACATGCACCACGAACATCAGCGTGAACACCACAAACAGGATGTCGAAGGCGTAGCTAAAACTGGTACCCGTGGTTGCAGAACGCAACATCGCCACTTCCACCACCAGGATGAACGCCCCCAGGCACCGGCCAAAATAGATCGCCAGATGTTGATGCTCGGGAACAGTCCAGCGCATCGCCCGGGCCCAGGCAATGGGTGCAATAAAGATCGGCAGGGCAAAAAACAGCGTGGTGACGATCATCAAGGTGGTGATGTAGTGCTGACTGTATTGCGCGTAGTGACCGAGCATGGCGGACTCCTTTTCCTTGAAGGCAGCCTCTGCGGGCTGAAGCTCAGAATTGCAGCCCCCAAGACTGGCGCCCAATGTCAAGAGGTCGCTAAAGACCAAAGAGAATGGGCTTGGGTAGAAGGGATTAGTACCGAAGACGGCAGGGACGCGAGCACACGAAAAAAGACGCTCGCCCAGCCTCCTCTATTGCCACTAGCAGCTCTGTGCAACCGCTATACCGGGCGAACACGACAATCCTAAGCATTTAAATCGACCATAGCTGTAGGAAACTTCTCAAACCCTTGCCCTACCCATTCAGCCACTGCTATAGCTGCAAGAGTTGCAAGCCCGAAGTCACTGCTTTGCCGCTTGTATCGACGCCTCGACTACGCCGACTTTCGGAACGGCGAAGGCTGAACCACTAACGGGTGCCAGAACCTGTCGCCCGGAGTGGTTTCAAGCTAGCGAGAATAATACCGAGATACATTTGCAACACGATGACATCACGCAGGGAGCTTGATGCAGTAATGACTTCATTTTCGGAGCAGGAAAATACCGCAACCACGCCACACCTTGTCCACCCCAAATATCGCCCGGATATTGACGGACTCCGTGCCATAGCGGTTTTAGCTGTCGTTTTTTTCCATGCGTTTCCAGCGTGGCTCAAAGGCGGATTCATTGGCGTCGATGTATTTTTTGTTATTTCTGGCTACCTGATTTCCACCATCATATTTAACAGCCTTGATAAAAACTCCTTTAACTTCCTGGCGTTTTACGGGCGTCGGATAAAACGAATTTTCCCAGCGCTGATCACCGTACTGGTATCGTGCAGCATGTTCGGATGGTTCGTCCTTTATCCAGATGAATATTCTCAGCTAGGAAAACACCTGCTCGGTGGATCGACGTTTATTTCCAACTTCGTACTCTGGAACGAAAGTGGCTACTTCGACACCTCCGCCGAGATAAAACCGCTGCTGCACTTATGGTCCCTGGGTATTGAGGAACAATTCTACATCCTATGGCCACTGGCTTTATGGCTTGCCTGGAAAAAACACTTTAACGCCCTCCTCATAATTACAACAATAAGCTTGATTTCGTTTTTCCTGAACATTGCAAACATCCACAGCGACCCCTCAGCCACATTCTATCTACCTCAGACAAGAGCATGGGAATTGCTCGCTGGCTCGCTACTCGCCTACATCAACATTTACCGGCATCCACTAGCAGACCCGCAGGGACTATCGACCGGCGGCACTTTACGCAGAGTTCTTTTAAACCCTGCAGCAAAACCCAACGAAAAGATAATCAGAAACACCCTATCAACGGCAGGCACATGCCTAATCGGGTTTGGAATACTATTTATAACCAAAGAACATTCTTTCCCCGGGTGGTGGGCCATCCTTCCCGTTTCAGGGGCGTTTTTTATTATCGCAGCCGGGCCTGATGCATGGATCAACAAAAACATTCTCTCAAGCAAACTGTTCGTCTGGTTCGGGCTGATCAGTTTTCCTCTGTACCTATGGCATTGGCCCCTCCTGGCATTCGCCCGAATTATCCAGAGCGATGTTCCGAGCCGAGAAGCCAGAGTGGCCGCCGTGCTTGCTGCGATCGCTCTGGCGTGGCTGACATATCGCTTTCTAGAGCGCCCGCTACGAAACAATCAAAGTAAACTCCAAACGCCTATTCTTGTCGTACTCATGGCGAGCATCGGTGTAGCGGGCTTTACAATTTTCAATCTTGCTGGGCTGCCGAACCGGAACGCCGTCAAAAGCGCAGAACAGTTCAATAGCCAGTTTGTAGGGCCACTGTGGAAATTCAGCCAAAACAATACCTGCGTCGATCGGTATAAATTCAAAGAGGCAGAGTCATATGGCTGGTGGTTCTGCATCACAAATAAAGATGAAAAGCCAACCCTGCTGTTGCTGGGCAATAGCTACGCAAATCATTTGTACCCTGGGTTGGCTGCGAACAAAAAAATAAACAACCACACTCTCCTCTCCATTGGTGCCTGCCCCCCTAACATGGGGATTCCATCTGATGAAAACACGGAAACCAACACAACCCCCTGCTCTGGCTATCGGGCATACCACCAGAAACTCTTGATCAATAGCATCATCGAAGAAGAAAAAACAATAAAGTACGCGATTCTAGACGGCCTCGACTCCCAACCAACCGATGACGCCATCAAAACGATTGAAGAACGCATCAGCTATCTCGAGAGCCACGGCATTCAAGTCATCGTTTTTGCACCTCACATCAGAATAAAAAAAGACCTGAAAGGTTGTTTTTCTCGCCCACTGAAAAGTGGACCCGCGTCGTGCGATATCACCCAGCAAACAAGAGAAAAAATATTCAATGACTTCAAACCATTGATCGATGAAATCTCAAAAACACACCCCACGGTGAAGTTCTTCGACCAGAACGAATTATTCTGTGACTTCCTTGGTTGCTCGCTAGTGAGGAATGGCATGCCTTTGTTCAGAGATGAATATGGCCATTACTCAGAATACGCCAGCGCACAACTTGCCACCCTTTTTGTAAAGTGGGCTGAGCAACATGCACCGGAAATTCTGGAAGAATGATTTATGGATCGCATGGGTAAAGTGGATTGAGTCAATGCCCCTAATCCTACGCAAGCAATTGATCCATACTTCGCGCTTGCTGGAACCCTGAGCCACTCGGAGGCGCGCCAGAGCAATCCATGATGAAACACTCAGCCAGTACATTCAAAGAAAGTCCGTCATCAACCGGGTAGCACCTCAAGATCCAAGTGCCAAACCGCGCGTACAGAACCCGTTAATGCGATTTCGGGTACAACGTAGCCATTGGTGCCAGTCCGTAGTCGACCCAAAGCTGGCGGTGGTGACAGGCAGAAATCGGCCAACAACAGGCGCCCTCCTCTCTAGAGCCAACGTCTAACCTGGCTGCAGTATTGCGTGAATGCTCTGCCGAAAAGGCGGGCAAGGGCCCGCTCCTCCGGCCCGATCTGGAAGCGGTTCATGTACATCACGAAGCCCAGCACGCCCAGGAGTGCCAGCGGCCAGGCGAGGAAGATTGACCAGGCTATCAGGACTGTGGCGAAGCCTAAGTACATGGGGTTGCGTGTATATCTGTAGACGCCCGAAGTGACTAGAGCAGAAGCCGTTTCCGGCCTCAGCGGGTTGACCGTAGTGCGGGCACGGCGGAAGGACAGCACGCCTGCTAGACAAATAGCTACACCTGCTAGCAACACCATCAGCGCCAGGCCTGCGCGCCACTCTATAGTCAGCTCCAGGGCTCCCGGTGAGTGTCGAGCAGCGAACCACATCAACAGGCCGAACAGGGTAGCAACCAGCGGTGGAGGGATGCGGTTGTCCATGATGAACGCCTACTAGTTTCGAACTTGCTACCAGAGTGAGGGTTATAGCCACTATAGGGTCAAGCCCCATGAACACGATGATGGCCGCCACCCCAAGCACGCCGCATTGATTGCGCTGATGATTACTATCGAAAGGCACGCCTGTTGAATTGGCAAATCTGATTCCTATAATCGCCCCCCATTTCTCCCCCGCCTGGCTTCAGGCGACATTCCCCCGGAATCCAACACCATGCCAAGCGCCAGCCAGGCCCCTCGCGACATCCCCGAACATAGCCAGCAGAGTGTCAAACAGCAGTGGTTGGCGATTATCTCCGTCGCCGTGGGGGCATTCGCTTTGGTTACCAGTGAGTTTCTCCCGGTGGGCGTGCTCAACGATGTCGCCAGTGACCTTGGCATCAGCGCCGGCCACGCCGGCCTGATGGTTACCCTGCCCGGCATAATGGCTGCCCTGGCCGCCCCCTTGCTGTCTGTCGGGATTGGCGCCATGGACCGTCGCTATCTCCTGATCGGCCTGACGCTGATCATGATCATCGCCAACTCGGTCGTGGCCTTCGCCAGCGACTTCAGCCTGCTACTGTTCGGTCGTGTGCTACTGGGTATTAGTATCGGCGGCTTCTGGGCGACTGCCATCGCCCTGAGCGGCAGGCTGGCACCCAAGGGGGTTGGCGTAGCCCAGGCTACCTCGATCATCATGGTCGGCGTGACCTTGGCCACCGTACTTGGCGTCCCCGTAGGCACCTGGCTCAGCGGATTGATGGGCTGGCGCATGACCTTCCTGATCACCGCGCTGATGGGCATTCCGGTACTGCTGGCGCAGATCTTCCTGCTACCGCGCCTGACCCCGGAAAAGGCCATTCGCATCAGTGACCTGCCAGCCCTGTTTATCAATCCACAAGCTCGAGTCGGATTGATTGCGGTATTGCTGATCGGCCTGGCGCACTTTGCCGCGTACACCTACGTCGCCCCCTTCTTCAAACACAGTGCCGGCTTCGACGGACCGACTATTGGCTCGTTGCTCCTACTCTTTGGCGTGGCCGGAGTATTGGGTAATATTTTTGCCGGTTTCGCGGCCAACCGCAGCGTGCGCCATACCCTGTTGCTGGTGGCACTGATGATCGGCACCAGCACCGCCCTATTCCCTCACTTCGCCATTGGCATGACTGGCGCTGCGATGCTGATCGCGCTCTGGGGCTTCGCCTTCGGCGCGTTCCCGGCCTGCGCCAGTATCTGGATGTTTGTCGTAGCCCCCAAGGATGTCGAACGCGGGATGCCGCTATTTGTTGCTCTGTTCCAGGTGATCATTGCGCTGGGCTCGTTCTTTGGCGGGCAGATCGTCGACCAACTGGGCAGCTCGGTGCTGCTGAGTCTCGCCACGGCGCTGGTAGGTTGCGGTTTTGTTACCGTGCTGGTGCTGGGGCGCAACATCACCAATAGCCTCGCGGCCCAGCCCTGCTAACAGCTGATACTAATCTTGGCTATTCGTGGGTTTTCGCGAACTCAAGGTGCTGGAGCCCTTGCCCATCAGGGGCTCGCAGCGAAATCAGCGTATTCCTGTCCCGCGCATTCATCATTGCTCTCGCGTAACCCGTGTTTTGCTCTTCGTCAAAGTCAGGCTCAACAGTACCGACATCAATATGATGCCGCCGACGATGGTCAGTGACCATTGGACCGGCATGTGCCACCACGGCGCGACCAGCATCTTGCCGCCGATGAACACCAGTACGATGGCCAGGCCAAATTTGAGCAAGTGGAACCGGTAGGCCATGTCGGCAAGCAAAAAATACAGTGCGCGCAGGCCCATGATGGCGAATATGTTGGAGGTGAACACGATGAAGGGATCGGTGGTGACAGCGAAGATAGCCGGGATGCTGTCAACCGCGAACACCAGGTCACTGGCCTCGATCAGTACCAGCACCAGGAACATCGGCGTCGCCCAGCGCAGGCCGTTCTTGCGCACGAAGAAGTGCTCGCCGTGAAAGCCGTCGGTGATACGAAGATGGCCACGCAGCCAGCGCAGCAAAGGATTCTTTTCGAGGTCTGGCTGCTGATTGGCGAAGATCAGCATCTTGATGCCGGTGATGACAAGGAACGCACCAAAGACATAGAGCAACCAGGCAAACTCCTGCACCAGCCAGACACCGGCGAATATCATACCCGCGCGCATGATGATGGCGCCGAGCACCCCATAGAGTAGGACACGGCGCTGCAACTCTGGCGGCACGGCGAAGTAGCCGAAGATCATCACGAAAACGAACATGTTGTCGATCGACAGCGACTGTTCGATCAGGTAGCCCGTCAGGAATTCGAGCGTTGTACGCTGCGCCACTTCGGCGCCGAACATGCCGCGCAGATACCACCAGAGCAGGAGGGCGAAGACCAACGCCAAACTGGTCCAGGTGGTGACCCAGGCCAGCGCTTCGCGCACCGAAACACGATGCGCCTTGCGCCCGCCGAAGACAAAAAGATCCAGCGCCAGCATGGCGAGAACGAACCCGAGAAAGGCAGCCCACATCCAAGGTTGGCCAACGCTCATGGCAGTCATGTATCTATCTACCCAAGGTTGGCCGCTTGCGGAAGTAATCGTGCAACCCCTCGGATTGCTCGAAACCGCGGCATTGGATGACCATCTGCATGACTGTCTCCGCATAAAGCAGCAATGGGCTGGAAGAAGTCATGCTAACGGGCATGTTGCATCAGTAAAAATCGTTTATTCGCTGCGAACTGTTCGTTTTTTTCGAAGTATTGATACAAATGCTCAACGCCGGTAATGCTGGCGTATATTGATAGTGTCAACCTAGGTAGTTGAGGCGATAAGAGATCGCCCATGGTGGGACAAACGCCAGTGTTGGGGACACTAGCGGACAATCCAGAACGTTTGGAGGTGCCACATGAGTGACTATCAACGACTCTTTCTAATCGCAGGTCCAACCATGCGTCACTCGCCGGCAATGGAGCGGGCAATTGCACTTGCCGATGCCACAGGCGCAGCGCTGCATATCGCGGTGTTCATCGAAGACTTCGACCTTATGCGGTTGATGAGCAACAGTGAACAACTTCGTGAGAGTTGCCGGCAAGCGAACCAGCAATGGTTGATGGACGAGGCCGAACTCATGCGCAGGAAGGGCATCAATGTGACCACCGAAGTTGCTTTGACCCGTGACCCGCTGCAAGAAATCCTTGTGCATGTGGCTGCAATGCAGCCGGACCTCATTATCAAGGACATACGTCACGAATCAGCGCTCAAACGAGTATTCGTCACGCCGTTTGATTGGCAGTTGTTGCGCGATTGTCCGACCCCTATACACCTGGTCAGCGACGTCAGGTGCCCGCTTCCTCGGGTGATAGTGGCGGCAGTTGATCCATCGCATCCAGAGGGCCAGATCAGCGGAATCAACGACAGCGTCATCCAGGCGGCGAAGGAAATGGCGGCGCAATGTGATGCTGAGTTGCACATGCTCTATGCCTATGAACTGACACACACACATTTCTCTGATGCGGGCGCTGGCGCCGTGACGATGCCAGGCTTCAGCAACGACGTGCGCCGCTCACTTGAAAAGTGCTTCGTTACCTTGGCGAAACGCTACGGCGTGCCACCTGAGCGACAACACTTCATTGCAGGGCCGCCAACCAAAGCGATGGTCGACTTTGCGACTCATACTCGAGCGGATGTCTTCGTAATGGGAAATACCCATCACAAAGGGGTGGACAAGCTGATTGGCAGTACCACGGAGCATATTCTGTATCAGGTACCCTGCAGTATTTTGGCCATCAAGGGAGCAGCGGATCAATGAATGAAAAACCCGCCATGATCGCAACCAGTTGTTGGTGCTGAGGCGGTTTTAACCCAAGCTGCCGACTTCGACTGCCCGCTAGGTGGCCTGTGAAGAGCCGTGCAAGACCATCGATTACCGAGTATTCAGATAGGTCGACGATTTCCGGCAGCCTGGGTTAAAACCGCAACGGCGCCAAGCTGTGTCGTTCAAATTGACGCTCTAACACGATTTAGCCTGTTGAGGGCACCGCACATTGCTCAGCCTCCCTCACGACGCTGCCCTAGTAGGCTGAACTTTTTACCAAGTCATCTCCTTTTGACATCGCCGACCTACGTCTGAGCAAACTGCAATGGAATACCACTCAAACGTTGCGCGGCGGCTGAGGATTTCGAACGTTCGAAGAGAGAGTTGGGAGAGCCACCCCTCTCAATCCCGGCAAAGCGGGTCAATATCTCCAGAAAACTGGAGTTACCAGTACCAATACAGTCAGGATCTCCAGCCTTCCTAGTAGCATTCCAACGGTCAGTAGCCATTTGGCGGCATCCGGTAATGATGAGAAATTACCTGCCGGCCCAATGATCGTGCCAAGCCCGGGTCCGACGTTACATACCGCAGTAGCTGCGCCGCTCAATGCGGTTGTCCAATCAAGTCCAATGAGTGCCAAGCCCAAGGCGATGGTGGCAATCGTGATAGTAAAGAAAAACGAGAAGGTCAAAAGCGAACGCAAGATATCCTCGTCGATGGGATGACCGTTGTACTTCTTCTGGATCACGGCCCGAGGATGAATCAACTGCTTCAAACTACTGACCAATAGGGCAGCAGCTACCTGAAAACGGAAGATTTTAAGACCCCCTGCCGTTGAGCCTGAACATCCACCGACAAAGGTCAGATAGAAAAAGAGCAAGACAGCGAAACTGCCCCATAACGTGTAGTCGCCAACCGCAACTCCGGTGGTCGTGACGACCGAGGTCACATTGACTGCCACGATACGAAACGCATCCCACCATCCGTAATCGCTGTGAAAACAAAGCCACGTCCCCACAGCCAACCATGTGACGAGCAAGAATCCAATGAACCCGCGTACTTGGTGGTCCTTGATCAGTGCACGCCGATCGCCTCGCATTGACGCGACGTACAAGGTGAATGGCAGGCTACCCAGAATCATAATGGCCACTGCCACCCAATGAATCGCGGGTTGCGTCCAATGCCCAAGTGAGGCGTCCGACGTTGAGAACCCCCCGGTCGAGATCAACGACATTGCGTGGTTGACCGCGTCAAATGGCGTCATTCCAGCGAGCCAGAGCGCCAGAGCGCCGACACCAGTAAGCCCCAGATAGAGCAAAAGAATGTACTTGGCTGCCAAATGGGAGCGCGGTGTCACTTTCTCCGACCAATCTGAGGACTCTGTCTGGAACAGTCGCATGCCGCCCACTCGCAGCAGAGGAAGGATCGCCACCGCCATGCCGATAAAACCGATCCCTCCCAACCAATGCAGCATGGAGCGCCATATCAACAAACCGGGAGATGAGCTATCTAGCCCGGTGAGCACAGTCGAGCCCGTGGTTGTGATGCCAGACATCGTTTCAAAGAATGCGTCGGTGTAGCTGATATCGCTGATGAACACCATGGGCAACGCTGCAAAGGTGCAGACAACCACCCAGCTTCCGGTGGTCAGCAGGTACATATCCCTGGGACGAAGCTGGCCAGTATCAGGCCGCCCCCGCACGATCAACAGGAGACCACAGATCAATGTAATCAAACTCGACCAGAGAAATGCCGACAGATCGTCGCTACGCTCATAGACCACCAGTGTGATCATGGGAATCGCCATGCTTACGGCCAGCGTGATCAGAAAGATGCCTAAGATGAAGCCGATAAGCCGAATGGCTGCGAGGGACATAACAGTAGCGTTCCAAATTTGCACCGCGCAGTATCGGATGCCCAACCTAAACGCTCCATAAATTTTTCGTAAAATTTCTACAACCAACCAGTCGGGCTCCGTGCGTCAAAGGGCCGCTGTGGGTTGAAGGCCGTCGTTCTAAAAAAGCCCGCCTGGTGCTGTGGACTCCCCATTCATGATCACCCACTCGCCACTGACCTCGGCCTTATCCTGGCGTTGGTTGGTCGTGATCTAGCGAATAACCAGCGCCTCAAAGCGCAAGCCTTCAAACACCCGGCGAATGTCCAGATGGTCGTTGACACTGACCATCACCCTGCCCCTGCAGCCGCGCATGAAGTCATGCCATGCACTCGTAGTGCTCGAAGGAAAATCTACGCCATAGCCTGCGGTCTGCCAGTAAGACGGAGCCATGCAGTGAAAGGTAGGCGCTCGGCACATTGCAGCCAGGGCAGATTCTCGACGGAAGTACCCAAGGTCTGCCCGGAGACCTTGCCGGCGAAGGCATGATGCTGCAGGTCGAAAAATCGGGCGGCGCGCGGGATGTCGCTAAGAGTTACGTGCGGGTCATCTTCTGCCACTCGAACACTTGGCGCGATCCAAGCACTTGGCGCTTGGCTGTGCGAGCAGCAGGGCATCAAACAGGCATGCATTCAGGGCTTGATGGGGTGCGCGGACGTGAAGATGACTGAGCACTACCAGGCTGGCATGGTGACAACGCGCAGGTTTACATGACGGTAAAAGCCGGGCTGTCGGTGTAGCGCGGTGGTCGTTTACCCAAAACAGTCTCAACGTTCTGAAGAAATCGACAACAAAAAAGGGCCCACCTTTCGGTGAGCCCTTCTAGACCGCCCAGCAGAGCGGATTTTGTTTGGTAGGCGCGATTGGACTCGAACCAACGACCCCCACCATGTCAATGTCTGCTTGCGCAAGCTGCAAGCCTTGCTGCTCTTGGATTTCACAGAACGCCCATTCACATCATGAGGCGTCAAAAAATGGCCACTTTCCGCTTACTTCCGTCCGGCAACTGGAATGCTCAGGTACGGATTCAAGGTAAATCTCCCCAGTCGAAAACCTTCACCACCAAAGCCGAAGCTCAGTCATGGGCCAATCAGCTTGAAGCCGTGACGATGGATCGCAAGTACCACACCATCTATACGTTGGGCATGACGTACTGCGAAACCATGCTCAAAGGGAAAGGCAGCTACGACCACGCACTTAAAATCGTGGAGCATCTGGGCAGGCATTTCACGCAGCCCATTCAAGACATCACCCCACAGATGATCAACGACTTCAAGATTATGCGACTGAAGAAAGTGAAGCCGTCCACGTGCAGGACGCAGCTTGCATTCATGTCCCGCTTCTATAGGTTCGCCAAGCGCGGCCTACTGATCGACATCCACAACCCAGTCAGTGATATCGCACTCCCCAAGCCTGATCGGTCTTCAGACAAGGTGATCAGTGCAAGCGAGCTTGAGCAGTTACTGGCGAAGCTGTCACCCATCATGAAGCCCATTGTCGAACTGGCATATGAGACTGCCATGAGGCGCTCTGAAATCCTGAAGCTGACCAAAGACTGCCTGCACCTAAAGGATCGCATTGCCGATGTGATCGATGGAAAGAACGGTACACGGTCAGTTCCCCTCACCCACCGTGCAGTGGAAATTCTTCAGATGGCCCAACTGTGCGCAACCGTAGAACGTCACCCGAGCAACTTGATTTTCCCGGTCACTCCACACGCCGTATCTCAGGCAGTGCGATTGGCACGAGTCAAGGCTGGCTTAGACAGTAGTGTCCGACTGCACCAGCTCAGGCACACCAGAATCACCAACGTCGCCAAGAAGGGCTTCAACAACGCACAGATCATGATCGTCTCAGGGCACCGGGATACACGATCTGTTGCCCGGTACTCCCATTTGAATGTCAGGGATGTTCTGCACCTTATTGATTGACCAACCGGATGGGCCGCCAGCCTCGATTAACTGAAAGGTTGGTCGCTCCGAAAACTCGCTAGAAACCATCGATAAACTCGAGCATAACCTGCACTGTATTCGTCATGTCCTGAGGGATAACCGTCGTTAAGTCCAGTGTTTACGGGCTTACATGGCTGTCTGGACTAAGCAGGATGCTTTCTCTCCGCTGAAAAGGAGTTTTCCAAACTCTGGCAATCGTAAATGTCAACCCCTAGGGGGTTGCTTTTTTAAGGGGATCGTGTATAGTGTTCCTCCTGCCTAGTGGGCAGAACAGATCGCCGAAAAACCTCTACGTGGCAAGTGCTGAAAATGCACGAAACCACAGGAGGTTTTTTAACGCCTGAATTTTGGCTGACTACCGCCTGACAGTCATAGCAGATCATGAGAAGCCCCATGACAAACGCAATCGAAGCAACACCAACATTGAGGTCAACGACATCGAATAGCTGAGTTCCTGCTCCTCCGTAGTGAGAAGAATGACGAGCCCGATGCCGACCAATGTGTCGGTTTTTTTATGCCCATTTTTTAACTGAACGGAGGTACACCATGCAACAACACAGCATCTATGACGTCACCCGAACCATTTACGTAATACCCAGCGTCGCTGGAATCCACCTTGATTACAGTCTTGGTGAAGAGCTGCCGCTGTTCGCACCGTTGCCGACCGACACTCTGGTGTTTGGCGTTGGCTATAACTCGGCAGCAAGACGCAAGGCGCTCGGTTTGCCAGTCCACGAGGCAACAGGACGCCCGCACAGCAAATGGAAAGACATGCTCGCCCGGTGCTACAAGTCTGGGGCTGCCGCTTATGCGGGATGCACAGTCTGCCGAAAGTGGCACGATTTCCAAGAATTCGCTGACTGGTTCGTTGCTCAGCCATATGCACATGAGGCCGACACGGAGCTGGACAAAGATATTCTTGACCCACTCAACACAGTCTACTCGCAGGAGTTCTGCTCGCTGGTTCCAAGAGTGATCAATCAGATGTTTCGAAACACCCGGAGTCAGCGAGGAACGCTACCCATTGGGGTAACCTGAATCGCCCCGGGTTTCGTAGACACCTCCATGCCTTAAAATGAGGCCAATCAGGAGGTGCCATGAGCAACCCGCGTTATCCCGAAGAATTCAAAATCCAAGCAGTCAATCAAGTGACCGAAAAGA